>NZ_LS999834.1:371472-742944 GCF_900537175.1 Lentilitoribacter sp. Alg239-R112
CGCTTAGCAACGTTCCCAAAGGCTTCATTCAAAAACGTATTAAAGCTACGGATGCATTGCCTGAATTTGAAAGCCTTCGTGACAAAGGGGTTGAGATCAAGAAGCATACTCTGGCACACCTGGATTTATATTTGGAAGCCTATGAGAAAAAGGTAATCGAAAATGGAGGTCATGTTCACTGGGCAAAGACGGCAGAAGACGCGCGAAGAATAGCGCTTGAAATTTGCCAGAAACACAATGCTAAAACGGTGACTAAAGGTAAATCCATGATTACCGAAGAGGTTGAGCTTAACGAGCACCTTTTAGAACATGGAATTGAACCGGTTGAGACCGATCTTGGCGAGTACATCATTCAACTGCGGAATGAAAAACCAAGTCACATCATTGCACCTGCGATCCATGTCAATCAAAGTCAGGTGGAAGAAGATTTCAGACGCGAACATACTCACCTTGACCCCGAACGCGACATGTCAGAGCCGGAATCTCTTCTTGCGGAAGCACGTGAAGTCCTAAGGCAGCGCTATTTTGATGCAGATATTGGATTTACAGGTGCTAATTTTTTAATCGCAGAAACCGGTTCTTCAGTCATCGTGACGAATGAGGGGAATGGTGATCTTACACAGACACTTGGCAAAGTTCATGTGGTCATGGCTTCCATTGAAAAAGTTGTTCCGACGCTTGAAGATTGCAGCCAGATCTTGCGTATTCTTGCCCGTTCTGCAACAGGGCAGGACATGTCAGTTTACACGACACTTTCTACAGGTCCAAAACGGGAGGATGATCTTGATGGTCCAGAAGAATATCACGTTATACTTCTTGATAATGGCCGCACTGATATGCTTGGAACTGAGTTTGAAGATATGCTTCGTTGCATTAGATGCGGCGCTTGCCTAAATCATTGCCCTGTATATCACGCAATTGGCGGGCATGCCTATGGATCGATTTACCCGGGACCCATGGGGTCTGTTCTAACACCATCGTTGGAAGGTGTGGAAAAGGGTGGAACGCTACCCAATGCATCAACCTTTTGTGGACGATGCGAAGCTATTTGCCCTATGCGTATTCCTCTCCCAAAAATGATGCGGCATTGGCGTGAAAAAGAATTTGAAAATCATCTCCAAACCAAAACCGCGCGATATGGACTTTCGGTTTGGGCATATCTCGTTAAGCGACCAAAGATTTATCGAACGCTTATGTCATTTGCGATGCCTATTCTTTCGCTGTTTGGAGGTTCCAAACAGCGTATAACTAGCATGCCAATGTTGGGAGCGTGGACCCGCCACAGAGAGTTTCCTGCACCAGAAGGACGAACCTTTATGCAAGATTGGAACCAGCGCGAAGCGTTAAAGCAGAGTGCAAGCTCATGAATGATATTCGCGATAGCATCTTGGGTAGTCTCCGTACGACACTTGCCCAAAGGGCAAGCATCGAAACACGCAAAACGATGATGGAAAACAGGCTTAAGAATAAACCATCGGGTATCATTCCCAAAAGAGGTCAGTTGAAGGCTGAGGAGCGTATTGAACTATTTGTCAAAATGGCAAGTGATGCGCAAACCGTTGTTACGCGCGTTGCTAAATATACCGATATTCCAAAGGATGTTGTAACTTATCTTCGTGCGCATAATCTTCCCTTCTCGGTCTGCTCTGGACATGATAAACGGCTTGCAAAGGCAAAATGGGCAAGTGAGCCAAATTTGGAAGTTGAAAAGCGAGCTAGCGATGGCGGTGATTTGGTCGGAATTAGCCATGCGACATCTGCCATTGCAGAAAGTGGAACCCTGCTTCTGACGTCTGGCAAAGACAATCCAACAACCATCAACTTCCTTGCCGATCATCATATAGTGATCTTAAATGCCAAGGACATCAAAGGTGATTTGGAATCTGCACTTGGTAAGCTTAAGAAAAATGCTGATGGAAGTACCGAAATGCCACGCGCCATTAACCTAATTACTGGTCCCTCACGTTCTGGAGATATTGAGCAGAAATTACTACTAGGTGCCCATGGACCAAGAGCCCTCAAAATCGTAATCGTTGGGTAGTACCTAACTACAGCTTAGTTCAATTTAAGCCCTTCTTCTCGAAGCCTTGCGGTTGCCAGAACTGAACTCAGTACGATTTTTTGAAAGCATAGCAATAACGCCAAATGCGGGTATAGGTTTGCAAAATGCGAACCCTTGAAGGAGGTCACACCCCATATCTGCCAGAATATCTGCGTGCTTTAAACTCTCAACACCTTCTGCCACAACGGCAACTTTAAAAGGGCGACTAAGTTGAATAATACTCTTAACCAAGTTCCGTTGATCTTCGCTCTCAACAATCGGGAAGATAAACTCCCTATCGATTTTCAAGCGTTTTGGCTTCAAATATTGAAGAGATAAAATCGATGCATGCCCGGTTCCAAAATCATCAATCTCAATATCAAATCCAAGTTCCTTAAGTGCTTCAACATTCTCAATAATCTGCGTTGAATCTCTATTGATGTCTACCGTCTCGGTAATTTCAAAACTTAAGCTCCCGCGAGGAATTTTCAGCTTTTTAATCGAGCTAATAAAATTTGGATTGCCAATAGAACTAACATTTAAATTGATCGCGACACTTTTAACGGGGCAGTTCTTGTCTATCTTCCACATCGACAAATCACTCAAAGCGGCCTGCATCATCATCTTATCAATCTGCTCACCAAATCCCATATCAATAGCTTCTTCTAAAAAATCTGCCGGTGGCAACACTCCTCTTGTTGGATGGCGCCACCTTACCAATGCTTCAGCACTGATTATTTCGCGACTTTGCGCATCAAATTGAAGTTGATAATAGGGTATGAACTCTCGGCGATTAATGGCCGAAGCAATTTCTTCGCGCAAACTTATTTTATGTTGGTGCGATGAAAAAATCTTATCGGTAAATAGCTCAAAACGGCAACCACCAAGTTGTTTTGCTTGATACAATGCCATATCAGCATTCACTAGAATATCGCTTACATCAAGTTCCATTGTGGGTGAACTCAAGTAAACTAAGTCCGCACCTATACTTGCGCTAACGTCGCAACGCTGACCTTCAAACAAGATAGGCTGTGAAAGACTATCGACAAGCGTTTTTGAAAATGCTGATAACTTTTCTTTCCCAACGGCTTCACTCGACAAGATTACAAACTCGTCACCACCAATACGTGCCACAAAGTCGGTAGGTGCAAGACAGCTTCTAATCTTATCTGCAATACGTTCCAACACGTGATCGCCAGCCTTATGGCCCATCGTGTCATTAACCTGCTTAAATCGATCTAGATCAATATGTAATATTGCCAACTCAGAACTGTAATCTTTCTGACTACCCACCCGTCTTTGCAATTCTTCTTTCAGGTAACGCCTATTCGCTAACCCCGTGAGAGCATCATGCAGTGCATCATGGCCAATTTGTTCATAGGCAATTCTAATTTTTTGGTTCTGTGTGCTTAAATTTTTTACAAGTGCACGCATTTTTTGCTTCTGTTTTGCGCTGCGTAAATAATAATATGAACTGACCAAATGAGCCGGCCAAAATATGAAAATTGCCTCCATCAATAATAAGACCATAGCAATCGAATAGAACCAATTATTGATGGAATGAGCATAATCTGCGCGATGCTTCTCAGCCACTTTAAGTATTGTCTCCAGCCTATCATGTCGTGCATTTAGCCGCGCACCGACATCAGGGGACTGTGTAAATTTCGCAGTTTGGCTTACAACCGATTTTTGTGAAACAATATTCGCTTTATCAAGCTGATTTTCGTATTTGTTGGAAATCGCTAACGCAAGCAGATTTTCCCCATAATCGAGTAGGTGTTTTTTTAAACTATTTGCCTCGTCAATCTGACTTTGTATGCCAGTTGAGAAGACCCTCTCCAATGGCGAATACTCCTGCAAAAGCTTTATCATTTCATCATGATTTTGTTCATAATCAGATAATGCACGAACAACAAAGCTAGGACTTATGGCTCCAGAGAACACTTCAGGGCTGTACGATAAATGAGTTATAGCACGACTGATTGATGACTGTTGAGATGCAACGATAGAGGCTTTAGCATATTTGTCGAAAAGAAATATATTATAGCGTGTGGTAACAAATGTAATAGACGATATACCCACTAAAAGTATGAGACCGAATATGTATCCTTTCCATAGATTTTTGGGGTTCGCGCCAGAGTGAGCCAGCAATCTGCGGACAAAACGATATCGTTTGGCCATCATACACCTCATATAAGATAGGATAGGATAGGAATTGATTATCTGTCATTTCAAACTATGGAGGAGTCATTTTACAATTATTAATAACCAGCTATAACTAATCATCATTAAAATCATTAGCGCACACGTCATTTAGAGCGCACTCATAAAAGGTTTTTATATTCAGCATGTTATAACGCATTGATCTTTAACAACTATATCCTTTTGACAGATATTAATTTCAATATTACACAAGTATACTTAACTTGGCATGACATTTTAGGAACCCACATGACAAACTGTCACAAGCCGTTAATCTTCGACGGGCACAATGATGTATTATTCTGCCTTTTTGAAATGAATACGCGTGATGCTGCAATAGCATTTACAAGTGGTCGCAACGGCCACATTGATTTAGCAAAATCAAAGATTGGCGGCTTTGGAGGCGGCTTTTTTGCCATCTATGTTCCCTCACCCGGGGACCTTTACGATGCACTTTCGATGATGCAGAATCCACCCTACGATCTTCCATTACCGAGCCCTACACCGCACAAAGATGCACTTCAGACTGCCATGCACCAATTAGCATTGCTCACTGAACTGGAACGACAGGGTGCGCTCAAAATTTGCACACATACGTCCGAAATCAGAGCATGCTTGGAAGGCGGGACTATTGCAGCGGTTGTACATATGGAAGGCGCTGAGGCGATTGATGAAGATCTGTATGCACTGGATGTTTTCCACCGCGCAGGTCTACGTTCTTTGGGCCCTGTGTGGAGCCGACCGACAATTTTTGGCCACGGGGTACCCTTTCGTTACCCAAGCACGGGTGACATTGGTCCCGGCCTAACTGAAGCAGGTATACGTCTCGTAAAGGCATGCGATAAACGTAGCATCATGCTTGATGTGTCACATCTCAACGAAGCTGGTTTCTGGGATATTGCGAAACATAGTTCTAAACCCATTGTTGCGACCCATTCGAATGCATATGCTCTGTGCCCTCATTCTCGTAATTTGACCGATAAACAGTTAGATGCGATCAAGGAGAGCAAAGGTATGGTCGGTCTGAACTTTGCGGTTGCCTTTACCCGCCCGGACGGTTCTATGGATGTTGATACGCCAATTGAAAGCCTAATCACTCAGCTTGACTATCTTATTACAAAACTTGGCGAAGACCATGTCGGTCTAGGCTCGGATTTTGATGGCGCGCACATACCCGACGCAATTAAAGACGTTAGCGACTTACCGGTTCTTCGAAAAGCCATGAAAGCACATGGTTTTAATGATGAATTGATGACAAAACTTTGCCATGAGAATTGGATTTGTTTACTCGATCGCGTTTGGGAATAATATTCTTGAATGATGAATGCCTGTAAAATGTTTGTCGCTGGACAAGCTCGGGTTTAGTACACTAAAATCATTATATAAATTAATTGAGGGAGTATCGCATGAGCGACGAACGCCAACAGGGCTTTGACACACTACAAATCCACGCAGGTGCTGAACCTGATCCTGCTACAGGAGCACGCAATCCACCTATCTACCAATCGACAGCTTTTGTATTCAAAGATGCGGAACATGCCGCTAATCTTTTTGCACTTAAAGAAGTTGGCTACATCTATTCGCGCCTGACAAACCCAACCGTGGGTGCATTACAGTCACGTCTGGCAGCCTTAGAAGGTGGCGCTGGCGCTGTTTGTTGCTCATCAGGTCATGCAGCGCAAATCATGGCCATTTTCCCTTTAATGGGTCCTGGTAAGAACATCGTAGCTTCAAATCGCCTTTATGGTGGCTCTGTTACTCAACTTGGGCGCACGATCTCACGCTTTGGCTGGAATACCAAGTTTGTTGATTTTGATGACCCTAAAGCAATTGCAGATGCAATTGATGATGATACCCGCGCAGTATATTGCGAAAGCATCGCCAATCCCGGTGGTCATATTGCAGATCTTCGGGCTATTGCCGATGTTGCGGATGCTGCTGGCCTTCCGCTAATCGTAGATAACACAACAGCAACGCCTTATCTTTGCAATCCAATAGAGCATGGCGCAACTTTGGTCACGCATTCCACAACCAAATACCTGACAGGCAATGGTTCTGTAACTGGTGGTGCGGTGATTGATAGTGGTAAATTTGACTGGTCCGCATCAGATAAATTTCCATCACTTTCAGCACCCGAGCCAGCATATCACGGCCTTAAATTCCATGAGGCGCTTGGTCCGATGGCATTTACATTCCATTCAATCGCGATTGGCCTTCGCGATCTTGGTATGACAATGAACCCGCAAGCAGCACACTACACGTTGATGGGCGTTGAAACACTATCATTACGTATGGAAAAACATGTCGCAAATGCGGAGAAAATTGCTGGCTGGCTTGAAGGTCATGACGCGGTTGAAGCTGTTACCTACGCAGGTCTTAAATCATCACCATCTTATGATCGCATTGCCACCTATTGTCCTAAAGGTGCAAGTTCGCTGTTTACAGTCGCGCTTGAATCCGGACACGATGGCTGTGTTAAACTCGTCGATAATCTGAAACTATTCAGCCATGTCGCCAATTTGGGTGATGCACGTTCGCTGGTTATTCACCCAGCATCAACAACACATAGCCAATTGACAGACGAGCAAAAAGTTGCAGCAGGCGCTGCACCTAACATTGTGCGCTTTTCAATTGGCATTGAAGATGCGGATGATTTGATCGCTGATTTGGATCAAGCTTTAAACAACCTATAAAAGTTAAAATGGCCTGAAATCAATTGAATTCAGGCCATTTTCTAATCTATTTTACGTTTATATTGAACCAATACGGGACGTTGTTCTTCGAGAGATAAGGCTGCGGCATCCGCAAGTTGCTGCGCTTTTAAACCATCCTCACCGCTTGGTTGAGGCGACTTTCCTGAATTCACAGCATCGACAAAATGAATCATTTCATTTCTGTATGCGTCCGCATAGCGTTCCAGGAAGAAATTTTGAACCACCGATGTATGGAAGCCATCAGCATTAGCCAGTTCCACAGTGTTTTCATGCACATTATGTCCGCGCAGCATACCCTTTGAACCATGCACTTCAATCCGCTGATCATATCCATAAGATGCACGACGAGACACGGTAATGGAGCAAATCTTACCGCTCGCGGTTTTTAGGGTTGCACTCGCAGTATCAATATCACCCGCTTTGCCAATATCTGGATCAACCAGACATGAGCCTGTGGCATAGATTTCTGTGGGGTCTTCACCCAATAGAAACCGTGCCATATCCAAATCATGGATCATCATATCGCGAAATATACCACCGGAAGATTTGATATAACTGACTGGTGGAGGCGATGGGTCACGAGACATGATGGTCATCATCTCAACATCCCCTACGGCACCGTTGCGCAATTGATTTTCTAAAAGTGCAAAATTTGGATCAAAACGACGATTGAAAGCCGTCATGAAAGGCACCTTTGCCTCATCAACAACTGCCAAACATTCACGAATTCTGTCCGTTGATAGATCGACAGGCTTCTCACAGAAGATCGCTTTTCCAGCTTTCGCGGCCGCTTGAATAATGTCAAAATGCGTATCTGTTGGTGTACCGATTATGACTGCATCAACCTCAGAACTGGCTATAATTTCGTCCGTCGTCATAACCTTTGCGCCATGTTCATCGGCAAGTTTTTGTGCAGCCTCATCAAAATAATCTGACACTGCAACAGCTTGTGCAGTAGCTAGATGTTTGAGCGTTCGACCATGAACCTGGCCAATACGGCCTGCCCCCAATATTCCAATTCTTAGCATGACATGCCTCTTGTTCTTATCCGCGAAATGCCTGCAAAACTGTTTTAGCAGCTTGCATAACAGGATCATGAGTCTCTTTTAAAATGCTCACACGATCAAATCTTTCATCGTCTTTATTAACAGCATCTCGAAGAGCTGATCCAAATGCCATCCGTAGTTCAGTACCGATATTAAATTTGCAGATTGATGATGTTCTTGCCAATAATTTACGTTGTTCAACCGGCACCCCGGAACCACCATGTATGACCAGCGGAACTTCGGTGACCTGATCAATGGCTTTGATGCGATCAAGATCAAGGCCACCCTCTTTATCTTGTTGTAGATGAACATTACCGACAGAGATTGCCATCGCGTCGACGTTTGCTTCCTTAGCAAATTTTGCGGCCTCCTCAGGGTCTGTTCCCGCAGAAGCTTCACCATCTGCATAACCGACAAACCCGATTTCACCTTCGCAGGAAATACCTGCAGCATGCGCCATATCGGCAATTTTGGCGGTTTCATCAATGTTTTGATTAAGCGGCTTGCGTGAACCATCAAACATCAATGATGTGAAACCGGAATCAAGCGCGATCTTACAATCTTCAAATGTATAACCATGATCCAAATGTGCGACGACCGGCACGCTTGCATTTTCTGCCAAATGACGGAACATCTTACCCAGAACAGGCAAAGGAGTATGTTCACGACACCCCGGGCCTGCCTGCAAAATCACAGGCGAGTTTATTGCTTCTGCGGCAGCAACATAGGCCCGCATATCTTCCCATCCAAGACAAACAAGCCCACCCACGGCATAACCTTCTCTAAGAGCAGGTTGCAGGACATCTTTTAATGTAACTAGGCTCATTTGAATTTAGCAATCATATCCATGATGCCCGGAATAGTGTGCAGCTGAGCTGCATGTGTTGGTTGGAAATATTGCACAAGAGAACGCTGGCTCAAGCCACCAAGAATTGTGAAATAATACATCTCATAACCCGGCAATACGGCACAAGGGTGATATCCCTTATCCAAACAAATCGTCGATCCATCTACAATGTGATAGGCATCGCCGGGTTTATTATCCTCGCGCTGTAACATCTGTACCCCAGAACCATAGTTTGGACGGAAGCGGAAATTATATGTCTCATCATGGCGGGTCTCATCCGGCAAACGATCCGTATCATGCTTATGAGATGGAAACCCAGACCAACCACCTTGACCAACCGTATAAAGTTCACTGACCAACAAGCGCCCGACTTTATCAGCTTGCTTCTGGCCTAAAATATGTTTGATTTTCCGGTGTGTCTTTGTGTCATCCGAGCCATATTGAACTAGATCAAGCTCATCTTTACGAACAGCAAAAGCATCCAGAACTTTGTCATATTTTGCACCAGCAACAAAGATTTCTGCCTCATCAGAAGTACATACGAATTCAGTTTTCGCAGCTGACGGAACATAAACACCTTCCGGTTCGCCGTCCCAAACATCAACACCACGTCCACCCAGGCCATCTACTTTGAAACCTTCAACATTAACATCAATACTACCGGTCGCAGGAACAATGCATGTCTCATACCCCGGAACGGCATATTCGAATGCATCACCTTTCTTCAATTTCACAATGTTGAAATAGTTCAACGGCACCAATGAATCATCGACATCAACAATCGGATTGTTTTTGTTTTCAAATGGAGGGATATGCATGTTGTGTCCTTTATTTTATTGCCAAACGTTAGGGCTTCGATGGTCCTGGATGAGTTGACAAAAATTCTTCTAGTTGTTCATTGTTTGGCATGGCGGGTGCGCAACCGGGTTTTCCAACAACGACGGCGGCACATGCTGAACCGCGTAAAATCCCGGAACGTAAGTCATGACCATCAGCGATAGATGACATCAACCCTGCCATAAAACTATCGCCAGCTCCTGTCGGCTTTAATGCTTCAACGCGGTAAATTCCTGTTTCGATCTTTTCATCAGCGGCAAAAGTAATGGCACCCTTTTCACCCATTTTATAGATAACGATTGAAGCGGATGTCTCGGCAAGTTCTCTTGCCTTTGCAAGACCTTTTTCGATCCCGCCAGCCATAAAGCCAAATTCTTCATCATTACCTACAATGACATCGCTTTGAGCGCCAGCACGAGATAATACATCTGCTGCGACTTCCGCAGACGGCCAAGAATATGGACGATAATCGACATCAAAAATAACTGGAAGACCCGCTTCTTTTGCTAGTTCGAACGCTCGAAATGCAGCGCTACGAGAGGGCTCTGCGGCAAATACAGTGCCAGCAGTAATCAGTGCGCCAAACTTGGAATAGTCAACTTTCTCCACATCTTCCAATGTCATCTCAAAATCAGCCGCACCATTTCGATAGATAACGGATTGATGGTCTTCAACGCGACTTTCATATAGTGCAAGTGAATTACGAAACTCCCCGCCAATAGAACGAACATATTCGCGAGACACGCCATAATGGTCTAGGCGGTTTAGACAAAATCTACCAACACTATCATCCGACACTGTTGTTACGAGCGACGCCTTACCACCAAACTTGCAAATGCCTGCCGCGATATTTGCTGATGAACCGCCTAGATCACTTTTGAAATCTGTGGCCTCCTCGGTCTTCGTGCCTGCTGGATGGGGAAATAAATCCATCCCAGCGCGCCCGACAACTACGAAATTATTTTTCTTTATTCCTGCGATAACAGTATCAATATTCACGTTCTTAGATCCCATTACGCTGGCGCTTACGACCATCTTCCCATTCGACATGTGCTTCTCGCACTTTATCGCTTGTTGTTACATGAGGTGTGCCAACCTCCCACCATGTATGGCCTTCTGTCGTCCAACCCTCATAGGCATCGACATCCATGACAATCACTGTGGTATTTGTGGCCGCTTTTGCACGCTTGAATGCTTCGGCAAATTCGGACGGATTTTGCACGCGTTCTGCATTCGCGCCAAGTGCTTGCGCATGTGCCTGGAAATCTACACGAGCCTGATTTATGGCCGTTGGCGTATCTTCAATGAGATTATTAAAGCTCTCATTGCCAGAGTTATTCTGTAGCTTATTGATAACGGCGAACCCACCATTATCCAGCACACAGATAATCATCTTCTTCTGCGTTAGAACCGCCGAATAGATGTCTGAATTCATGAGAAGGTATGAGCCATCGCCACAGAATATGATTGTATCCTGCTCTGGCTCATTTTCTGATTGGGCAATACGTGCGCCCCAGCCACCCGCTATCTCATAGCCCATGCAAGAAAAGCCAAACTCAACATCTACCGTACCAATATCAAGTGTTCGCCAATTGGCTGTTACTTCCGCTGGCAGACCACCTGCTGCTGCAACAACGCGATCCCTTGGATCACACAACTCATTAACAACGCCGATTGCTTGCGCATAGGAATTTGGTCGATTTCCTGGGCGAACATTATCTGCAACATAGCTTGACCATTTTGCACGTTCCTCTATCGCAATGCTGGTCCATTCTGCGGGCGCTTTGTGAGAAGCTAGCGCATCCCAAACTTTGCAAATACTTATCTTCGCATCACCAACAACTGGTAATGATCTGTGCTTGCCTGCATCATGACGGCCAGCATTTATTGATACGATCTGTGCATCTTTTGCAAAAGCTGTCCATGAACCCGTCGTAAAATCCTGCAAACGACAACCAATGGAGATAATTACATCAGCCTTTTCAGCCACAAAATTTGCACTATCTGATCCTGTCACGCCAATCGGCCCGATATTCAGATCATGACTATCGAGCAAGTTTGCCCGACCCGCTATTGTTTCAACCACCGGAATTTGAGTGGCTTCTGCAAACGCCGTTAGCTCTTTAACGGCGCGAGAATATTGAACACCACCACCTGCAATAATAATCGGCCGTTTTGCTGCTTTAATAGCTGCGGCAGCATTTGCTACTTCATTTTCATCGGGCGTTACGCGGCGAATAAAATGCATTTTCTCTTCAAACATTTCTATCGGATAATCATAGGTCCAACCCTGAATATCCTGCGGAAGGCCAATGAAGGCTGGGCCGCAATCAGCAGGATCAAGCATGGTATTAATCGCAGCAGGAAGAGATTGAATAATTTGTGCAGGGTGCGTAATGCGATCCCAATAACGTGAGACAGCTTTGAATGCATCATTGACGCCCAGTGTAGGATCACCAAAATGTTCAAGTTGTTGTAGTACCGGATCAGGCAGACGAGTTTGAAATGCATCCCCACACAACATCAACACAGGCAATCTATTTGCATGAGCTAGTGCGGCGGATGTTAAAAGGTTTGCTGTTCCCGGACCTGCAGAAGCTGTACAAAACATGAAACGTTGACGCAGATGGTACTTTGCATAGGCAGCAGCGGCAAACCCCATTCCTTGCTCATTTTGACCACGATAAAGGGGCAAAGCATCCTGATTATCATAAAGAGCTTCGCCAAGACATGTCACGTTACCATGACCAAATATGCCGAAGCCACCACCACACAGGCGCTTTTTAACACCATCAATTTCAATAAACTGATTGGCGAGAAACCGCACGATTGCCTGTGCTGTTGTCAATTTAATTGTCTTATTCATTTACTTTACTCTAAATTATCTTGATCATCGTTCAATTTTTTGAGCGTCGCTTGATCGAAAAAAAGCATCCATAAAGCGACAGAACCTAGCCCACCGAAAACAACTGCCCAAAATATGTTTTGATTTAAGAAATCAAACAACGCCATCCCCAAACAAAGGATTACGACGACCCACCTCCGCCAAGTGGGTCTGAAAAATGGATGGGAAAAATCAAGCATGCTCGTACTACGCTGCACCTTCGAATTCAGCACCGGTTTTAACACCCGTGATGTAGGCAACAACATCTTGTCCGTCCGTATCTTCTTTTCTCAAATTCGCCACAATACGTCCGCGACGAAACACAACAATCCGGTCGACCAAGTCAAATACCTGACGCATATTATGACTCACCAGAATCAGTGGTTCACCTTGCTCTTTAAGCGTACGGATAATATTCTCAACTTGCGCAGTTTCCTGCACACCAAGAGCCGCAGTTGGCTCATCCATGATTGTGAGCTTGGATGCAAACGTCGCTGTTCGTGCAATAGCAACACATTGGCGCTGCCCGCCCGACATGTTTTGTATCGTATTCCGAATATTTGGAATTTTAACACCGGTTTTAACTAGGCCTTTCATAGTTGCATCTCGCATTGCCTTGTAATCAAGTCTGCGAAATGGGCCAAGCCAATTCCATTTAGTCAATTCACGGCCCAAAAACAAATTGTCTGGAACATCTAGATCATCGGCCAGAGCCAAGGTTTGGAACACTGTTTCGATGCCTGCCTCGCGCGCTTCCAACGGTCCAGCAAAGCTTACTTCTTCACCATACAGGCTAACTTTACCGCTTGTCCGCTGTTCAACGCCAGTTATTTGGCGAACAAAAGTTGATTTACCCGCACCATTGTCACCCATAATGGCAACATGCTCGCCCTTCTTCAGCTCAAAATTAGCATTATTTAAAGCATGAACACCACCATAATGCTTGGTTAGGTCTTCGGTCTTCAGAACAATATCGTTGCTCATATTCTAGTCTCCTAACTTATGCCCGGTTGCGTTGACGATATTGATCGAGAATAACGGCTGCTATAATAATACTGCCCATGGCCATTAGCTGATACGATCCGTCTAGCTTAACAAAGGTAAATCCAGATCGGATAACACCAAGGACCATCGCACCTAGAACGGTACCGATAATCGACCCTCGCCCTCCTGTTAGACTGATGCCACCAATAACAGCCATTGCAATCGCAAATAGCTCGTAAAATTCGCCCATACCAGCCTGCGCTGTTGATGCTTTAGCGCTTAAGACGATACCAGCAAATGCCGCAAGCATTGAAGCAATCATATAGACCATGACTTTGTGACGTTTCACATTTATGCCGGACATCCGAGCGGCTTCTTCATTCGAACCAATTGCATAAGTGTGTTTTCCGTAGACGGTATATTTCATGATCACATGGAATATGATCGCCAGTGAAAGGAACCAAACAACTGGCATCATGCCAGAACCGAGAAATTTATATTCCTCTGTCGGAAACGATATCGGGTTGCCAGAAGACCACCAAAGCGCGACACCGCGGCAGACAAGGAACATTCCAAGTGTTGCGATAAATGGAGGAATACGTAAAAATGCAATAAAGGTGCCATTAATGGCGCCAATAAATGCACCAAACGCTAACCCGATGATAACTGGTAAAATCACGGGTAAATCCATTGCCCACGTTCCGAACAATGCTTTAGGATTAGGGTTGCCATTCACCAATTCAGTTTGTGCAAAACTCATCGCTATCATCGCAGTTGCAGCAACAAGCGGTCCTGAACTAAGGTCAATTCCGGCGGTAATAATGACTTGCGTCACGCCAAGCGCAATAATTCCGATGATCGCGACTTGCAAGATAATGATCTTTAAACGCGCTTCATTAAAGATACTGTCAAAACGATCTCTTGAATCAAAAAGAAAACTCTGATCATTCATATAAGGCAAAACCTGCCCTAAAACCTCAAAGATCACAATGATAATGATCAAGGCAAAAAAGATGTTAAATTCGTTCGGCCAAGACTTTTTTGTCTTATCAAATGTTAGCCCGCCTATGCCATCGCTATTATCTGTCATGGATGAGGCACCCCCTACACTTTAATTGTGAAAAACGAGACGGCATCTCCGCGCCGTCTCGAATATTATAATTTAACCCAACTTAGTTCTTGCTAAGGAAGTCACCCATATTAGCCGGAGTTACCAACTTGAATGGGATATAGACTTTTTGGTCAACTTTTTCGCCAGCGATCAGCTTAAGCACGGCATCAATTGAACCCGTTCCCTGACCCACAGAATCCTGAAATACTGTGACATCATAGTCGCCTGCACCCATCACTACCAAAGCGTCCTGGCTAGCATCAACACCACCAACTTGGACATCAGCCATGTCTGTGCCAGCAGCTTTCATCGCTTGAATTGCACCAATGGCCATTTCGTCATTGTTAGCCAAAACAAAGTCAAATGGCTCACCAGATGACATCCAGTTTGTCATAAGATCCTGAGCTTCATCACGTGACCAGTTTGCTGGTTGCTCATCAATGATTGTCATGAAGCTACACATGTCCATGCCAATAACATCATGAACGTCTTTTGAGCGCTGAACAGCCGCCTGGTTCGACAACTGACCATTCATCAAATAACCACGGGCACCACCAGCTTTACCAGCTGCACGAAGGTTTTTACAGACCTCAAACGCCGACAATGTACCAGATTCAATTTCGTTAGAAGCAACAAAAGCTTGAGTTGGCGGCAATTCGTTTACATTATCTGGTTCGCGGTTAACAAAAACCAACGGTGTGTCACCAGCAGCTTCTGTAATGGCTGCACCAGCAGATGTATCAACGATGTTCACGATAATTCCGTCAACACCATTCGCAACAAAGTTTTTCACCTGGTCAATTTGTTTGGCTAGATCATCCGATGCATCTTCCTGCTGATATGTCAGACCATCAACTGTCTCTGCATACTCGACCATGCCATTACGCAAAACTGTCAACCAGTTATCATCAAACCTGGAAAACGTTGCGCCGATTTCCGCTGCCATCACAGTTGTGGACATAAGCGCAGATAAAGCGACTGTCATAAGTGTTTTTTTCATATTACCTTCTCCCAAATTGGCGACCGGCTCGCCGAACTAAATCTGCCGGTTGTCCCGAAGGACAAGTTAAATCATCAAAGTCGGTTACGCAGCGCGCAAAACCAATTGATCTTCGATGAACTTTATTGACCGTTCAAGCTCGGCTTTCGGGTCGTTCGCATTTTGAACGGTCGGTGAGAACGGTTCAAATGAGACCGGGCCGATGTAACCAGCGGCCTGTAATTCCTGTAACTGCTCGATATTGCCAAGACGGTCTTCAGGCCCGACTAGCACTCGGTCAGCATCTTTCATATCAACGAATTTAGTATTCTGATCTTCAACACCTGAGATGTGGACAAGACCAGTATGGTGTGCAAAAACTTGTGTTTCACCTGATAGCGTATGATGAAACGTGTCATGAATGATTTTAAAGTGATCTTCAAAGCCAAGCTCTTCAACAACCTCGACAACGTCTGCCTTAAAACGAATTGATGCAGTCTCAAACCCCAACGGCTCGATAAATCCTTGCATATCAGCATCGCGCAGAAGAGGTTGCAACTCTTGCAGAATCCCCGTTAAATTTCGTTTTCGCTCGACTGCTGATGAGGCAAAACCATCATTACGAGGGATAAAGCTAACAGCTTTACTACCCATCTCCGCAGACATAGAAATAAGCGCTTTTGCCTCTTCAAATTTTTGCTGGCTAAAATCATCAAATGCGCCAACTTCGGAAACTGCAAAAATACCCAATTGATTTTCATTCGCTGATCGCGTGACTTTACGCGCAAATTTTTTGGTGAATTTTTCGTGAGAGGTATCTTCTCTGATCTCAACACCGGCACAGCCAAGAGACGACGCCAATGCAAAGAATGCATCTACATCCAAGCCTCGAACCGCCATATGGTTCAAACCAAATAAGATCACAAATTCCTCCCTTGATCGCTAGAACTCATAATGAATTCGATCAATGATTTAATTTTGCAACCGGTTTCAAAAATAGTCAATAGTGAATCTTATTCTAATACGCAATTTTTTTTAGAACTTTGTTTTTAAAAACAAAATTTGAAATTCCATTTGCTAAAACTCTACGGATTCGCGTCTCCAAAATTGAACACGTTAAAGTAAAACAAAGTAATTCAGCCTTTTTTACCAGTGTTTTTGCATGTCTTTTTCATAAACCTATGGAATGCATTCCACACAAGCATCTCGTACAAGCATCTCATTCTAGGCATCTCATATTGGGTATCAAAATAACTTTCGAAAAATCGATTGTATTTCTTGCAGACACTGTTACTGTGTTTTCAACGACAAATATTAGGCGCCTGATGCATCTCGACGATTGCTCGGCGCTGATAGGATACGAAGTGAACACCCCATTGCGCGGCCAAAAGGCTCCTCTGGGAGGAACACCTGAAAAGCCTCTCAACGAACGCATACCTAAAAGTGATGCTACCGGAGAGGCAAAAAAAGGCACTAGACGTGCGCCTGACTTGCCTGAATCTGTTGGCAAAAACTTGGGCGACAAAGATAGTGATGTTTCTTCCGGAAATCCAAATCAGAAGAAGCGCCGACGCCGGCGTCGGAGAAATAATGCGCCCAATTCTGAGGGTCATGCAGAGCAGCAAGTCGCCCGCAATAAACAGCAACATAATCAAAAACCTGGGAAGCAACGTAATGAACGCGGCGGCTCTCCCGACCGTGAGCAACATGCAAACAGAAAGACACAAAGCCACGCAAAACCATATCAAAACCAGCAATTATATGCGGCACTTGATCTTGGCACAAACAATTGCCGCCTGCTTGTTGCAAGGCCTACCAAACATGGTCAATTTCATGTTGTAGATGCTTTTTCGCGAATTGTACGCCTGGGTGAAGGACTGGCCGCTAGTGGCGCTTTATCCGATCATGCAATGGAACGGGCCATTGGCGCGCTTAAAATCTGTGCATCAAAACTTGCCCGCCACAAGATCAAAAAATATCGGCTCATAGCAACCGAAGCATGTCGGCAGGCTTCCAACGGCGAAGCATTTTTGAAACGAGTTAAGCTGGAAACAGGACTTGATCTTGAGATGATCAATCGAGAAACCGAAGCGCGTCTTGCGGTTTCTGGTTGTGCATCGCTCGTCGAACGAGATACCAAATCAGTTATCCTGTTCGATATCGGTGGTGGATCTTCGGAAATTGCAGCAATTCATTTTGATCAAAGACGAACAGCGCGTCTTGCGAACCACATCAAATCATGGACATCCCTGCCCGTTGGCGTGGTCACTCTTTCGGAACGTTTTGGCGGTAAGGATGTCACGCCTGAAATCTTTGAAAACATGGTGCAAACCGTTGATACTATGCTGCAGGAAACTGCCCCTGAAGCCATGCTTGCTTTTGATCCAGGATTAGAGGATTTTCATTTGCTTGGCACATCTGGCACAGTGACAACCTTGGCTGGTCTGCACCTCAAATTACCCAAATATGATCGCAGGCAGGTGGATGGTCTTTGGCTTGCTGATGAAGATGTCGATAAGATGCTCGACAAGCTACTTTCGTGGGATTTAAAAGCACGCTCTGAAAACCCTTGTATAGGACCCGATCGATCTGATCTGGTTTTGGCAGGTTGTGCTATTATGCAAAGCATTCGAAAGCGATGGCCTTCAACAAGGATGCGCGTTGCCGATCGGGGTTTGAGAGAAGGTCTCTTAAACGATATGATGGCCCGTGATGGTGTATGGCGGAGAAAACGCCGAAGTCGAAACCGTAAACGCAAAGATCAGAATAATTCAAACCAGCCAAACAGCAATGTGAGAAGTGGCGAGCAAAATGAGTAAAAAAACCACAATCGCAACAGGTCGAAAGCTTGGCCAGCGCGTTAAGAAAAAGAAGCTGAAAGCATCTTCACGACAATGGCTCGAACGTCATTTGAATGATCCTTATGTACAAAGATCAAAGCATGAAGGTTACCGTTCACGCGCGGCTTTCAAACTTTTAGAAATTGATGAAAAACATAACATCTTGAAAGGTGCAAAACGCATCATAGATTTGGGTGCGGCACCGGGCGGTTGGTCGCAAATCGCATCGAAAGTGACGGAGTCATCCGATCTCGATCCGAAAGTAGTCGCAATTGATTTCCTCGATATGGATCAGGTACCAGGCGTTTCATTTTTAAAGATGGATTTTTTGGATGATGATGCGCCAGAACGGCTAATGGAATTATGCGGGGCTGCACCCAATCTTGTATTTTCAGATATGGCATCCCCAACAACAGGTCATCGCAGAACTGACCATTTACGCACACAATATTTGTGTGAGATCGCGGCTCATTTTGCTGTTGAGGTATTAGCGAAGGGTGGACACTTCTTATCTAAAACGTTCCAAGGTGGAACTGAGAATGATATTTTGAATATGCTGAAGAAAAATTTTCAATCCGTTGTTCACGTCAAACCACCAGCGTCACGCGCTGAATCAGTCGAGCTTTATTTACTTGCTAAAAACTTCAAAGGGCGTGATTAAGTTCTTACAAGCAACCTTGAAAGGTATGAAATTCATATAATTGGGATTATTCTTCAAATCCCAGTTCACAATCAAGAATTTCCGTGTTACGAGCCAGCGTCAACTCCTTATGAAATGACGAGCTTCTAGAATTTCAAAACTCTCTATGCAAATCCTCTTTGCAATAGTTGCTCGATAACAGAAATGGACTTGACGATGGCAGAGATCCTCCAAACCCCAACAGGCCTTCAAGCCCTTACTTTTGACGACGTGCTTTTGCAGCCAGGCCACTCCACTGTGATGCCAAATCAGGTCGATGTAACAGCGACAATTGCCAAAGGCATTGAACTTAACATACCGATTTTATCTTCTGCGATGGATACGGTCACAGAAGGTCGTCTTGCCATTGCAATGGCGCAAGCTGGCGGTATAGGCATTATTCATCGAAACTTAACTCCGGAAGAACAGGCTGCTGAAGCACGAGCCGTTAAAAAGTTTGAAAGCGGTATGGTTGTCAATCCTGTCACCATTGGACCAAATGAGACCTTGGCAGATGCGCATGCCTTGATGAAAGCGCATAAAATTTCTGGTATTCCGGTCGTTGAAGATAAACAACCAGGCAAGGCAGGCAAGCTGGTCGGCATTATGACAAACCGTGATGTGCGCTTTGCTTCTGATCCAAATCAGAAAATTCATGAATTGATGACTAAGGACAATTTGGTTACGGTTCAAGATGGCGTTGCACAGGAAGAAGCCAAACGACTTCTACATCAACATCGCATTGAAAAGCTTTTGGTTGTTGATGATGAATATCGCTGCGTTGGCCTCATCACCGTCAAAGATATCGAGAAAACACAACTTAACCCAAATGCTTGCAAAGACGACCAAGGTCGCTTGCGTGTAGGCGCTGCAACAAGCGTTGGGGATGATGGTTTTGAACGCGCTGAACGTCTTATTGATGCAGGTATCGACCTGTTGGTTGTCGATACAGCTCACGGACATTCTCAACGGGTCTTGGATGCTGTCATGCGTATCCGAAAATTATCCAACTCAGTTCGCATTATGGCAGGTAATGTCGCAACAGAAGCAGGCACAAAAGCACTGATTGATGCTGGTGCTGATTCCATTAAAGTTGGTATTGGCCCCGGCTCAATTTGTACAACTCGGATTGTTGCGGGCGTGGGTGTGCCACAACTATCTGCCATTATGTCAGCTGTTCAAGGAGCAAAAGGCACGGGCGTTCCAATTATCGCAGACGGAGGGATCAAGTATTCTGGTGATGTTGCCAAAGCTCTTGCAGCAGGCGCTGATGCGGTGATGATTGGATCACTTCTGGCCGGCACTGATGAAAGCCCGGGCGAAGTTTATCTTCATGGAGGACGCTCATTTAAAGCTTATCGCGGAATGGGGTCAGTTGGCGCTATGGCAAGGGGTTCTGCCGATCGTTATTTCCAAGCAGAAGTTCGTGATACGCTTAAACTTGTGCCTGAAGGTATTGAAGGACAAGTTCCATATAAGGGACCAGTTTCCGGTGTTCTTCATCAGTTAACAGGTGGCTTACGTGCCGCAATGGGATATGTAGGTGGCAAAGACCTAAAGGAGTTTAGCGATGTTGCCAAATTCGTGCAAATCTCAAATGCCGGGCTACGTGAAAGCCATGCTCATGATGTGACAATTACTCGTGAGAGCCCAAATTACCCAGGAGCGGGCTAACTACGTACTAGCCTCAACTCGCTACCAGGTAAATTTGCTTCCTGCTGCAGCATTTACTGCATTGTTATGTGCCAGCAAATCACCTGATTGACCATTGGGTTGGTTAACCAACTGAGATTTTGTGCCGTTTGGAGTGATATTGTCCAAGCTTGCAATGATATGCTTGCTCAAGGCTTCGACGAGTGTTGGTGCAGCACCAGGCCGTTTTAACAGCCCAATTTTTGTCATTCCTATTTGGGGAAAATTATCAGCCTCTGTTAAAATGCGCATACCATATTGCAATGCACATTCAGGCAAAGGTGCAACTGCTAACCCTGCCAAAACAGCTGATGCAATCACCGTTGCAGAATGGCTGGCTACGATAACCCGATAATCCCGATTTGCTTTATCCAACGCCGCAAATGATACGTCTCCCCAACAGCAGCCGTCCCGTCCGATTGCCAAAGGGATCACCTTTTCTTCATGAACCATATGGTTATGTGATGTTACCCAATAAAGCGGCTCAGTTCGGATGACTTCCGATAAGTAATTCACATCGCCATGCGTTACCAGAGCCACATCTAACTCATTATTATCCATCCGCGAATGTAACTCTCGTGATGGCTCGCAAATCACATTTAGTTCTATATTTGGGTGCGTTTGCGCAAATTGGGCAATAATGCTGGGCATAAAACGATCAGCATAATCATCAGGAGTTCCAAAACGAATAGAGCCTTCCAATTGTTCGCCGGAAAACGCATTGATTGTCTCATCATTAAGTTTCAGCATTTTGCGCGCATAATCCAGAAGCTTTTCACCATCATCACTCAGACGATTGATGCGGCCATCTTTTACAAAAATCGGCTGACCGATTCTTTCTTCCAAACGGCGCATCTGCATAGACACAGCGGATTGTGTTTTGAAAACCTGTTCTGCAGCACGCGTAAAGCTGCCTGTTTCAGCAATCGCGATAAATGTATTCAATTGATCAAGATCTAAAGGATTTGGCATCTTTTCATTCCATCAAAATTATTGATAAGATACATTAGAAATATTCGTTGGAATGATCAATCATAATTTGACATATATTCACTATCGAAACCCAAGACTTAGATGGAGAGATAGTATGACTGTTATCAACTGTGGCAACACCTGCACTCTGGATCAATCCATCCAGATGACAGAAACCGTAAAAATACCGTTGCTCACGAAACTTTGGGCGACCTTGCGGCGCCTCGCGAAAGCAATGGAAAATAGGCGTTCTGTTGAAAAACTATATTACGCATCGGACCATGAACTAGCTGACATAGGTCTTAGAAGAGAGGATTTATATATTATTCGCAGAGCGAGTATCTTTGAAGATCCGTCTTATGACCTACAAGCACGAGCACTCAAACATGGACGAATCTTGAAGATGGATTAAATGTGTCCCCCGCAGGCCGCGGCAACTCCCGGCCTGCCTTTTGCCCGACTGTTCGCCCTTAGTGACGGTCGGGCTTTTTTAAGGTTTTTAGGATTACTTCTTGTCCATACCATCTAGGAACTGATCAAAAATACCATCCATATTTTTTTGGTACTCATTTTGTACAGTGCGGCCCGTGTCGAACATTTTTCCAAATAGCTCGTCATAGGGGTTGGCTGCTTCTTTATTAGATGTTTCTGGTTGGCTACCACCAAACATATTACCAAATGGGTTTGAGCTGCCGCTCGCCATATTTCCCATCATACCTTCCATCATTTTGCCGAAAGGATTATCTTGTTGCTGGTTATTGCCGGAAGCACCGCCAAGCATGCCGCCTAACATGTCGCCAAGTGGATTTGAGCCACCTTTAGAGCCGCCCATCATCTGACCCATAAGATCGCCAAAAACATTGCCACTACCGCCACCCGACATAGCCTTCATTTGATCATTGGTTTGATTAAACATGCCGCCCATCAATGTGCTTGCAATTATCGGAAGCAATTGCTTGATAATATCTTGACCAACACCACTTGCAGCCTCTGCTTGCGCTGCGACGGCGCGGCTAACATCTTTTGACCCAAATAAATGACCCAAAATGTTGTTTCCATCTGCTACACCTTCTGATGAAAAGGCATTTGCAGCATTTTCAAAATATTGTGAATGATTACCGGAAGATAAAGCTTTCATAAATTGGCCCATTGCATCTGGCGAAGAAACGTTCCGCTTTAAGCCATTTGAAAAAGCCGGCATCATTGCTTCAAGTGCGCTGTTCATCTGAGACTGATCCAGGCCAAATTTTTCAGCTATATCCTTCATAGCGCTGCCATTTTGCGCATTCATCAACATATCAAACAAAGGTAACATTTAATTCTCCCTGTGGCCGCACTTTAGCAGACTTCAATTTATTATAGTCCTATTGCGACTGTACGTCGAGTTGCGAATTTGCAAAACCTAGTAAGCATATTTTTCAAAAATCGGGTCCACGCTGCCGTTCCACTCGCCATGATACAGCGACAAAAGTTCTTCCGCAGGTGTTCTACCCGACGCAATAATCTCTTCCAGTGGTTGAAGAAAATAAGTTTCATCACTACCTGTCTCATTCATAATCGCCCGTGATCTCAATCCAGATTTAGAAATTTCGAGCGCATCCCGAGCCACGTCCAGAAGGGGTCTACCAGCAATTTCGCATTTAAATCCGTCACGCGGCACCTGATCCCGCAAACCCAAGACATCTTCATATGTCCAATCTTTGGTCAATTCCAACGCATCTGACATCGCATTATCATCATAAAGCAGACCAACCCAAAAGGCTGGCAATGCGCATATGCGCTTCCACGGACCGCCATCAGCTCCACGCATTTCGATAAATTGCTTTAGACGCACATCAGGGAAAACTGTCGACAGATGATTTGTCCAATCGCCTAAGGTTGGCTCTGGATTAGGTATTTCGCCTTTGAGAGCACCGTCTCTAAATTGACGAAACGTAACATGGGTTACATCGTGATATTTGCCATCGCGCAACACAAAATACATTGGCACATCGAGTGCCCATTCAACATATTTCTCAAACGAAAAATTACCTTCAAACACGCAAGGCAGTATTCCAGCGCGTGCATTATCAGTATCGCGCCAAATATCTCCACGCCATGATAACAAGCCGTTTGGCTTTCCATTCGTGAAAGGAGAACTTGCAAAAAGAACCGTCGATAGCGGCTGCAATTTCATGCTGGCCTGCATTTTTTTTCGCATGTCCAATTCGGAACTGAAATCCAAATTAACTTGAATTGTGCATGTTCTATACATCATATCAAGACCTTGCGTGCCAACTTTTGGCATATAATTGGTCATGATATCATAGCGGCTTTTGGGCATTCTCGGCGTTTCTTCAATCGTCCATTTTGGACTACCGCCAAGACCAACAAACTTTATACCCATTGGTTCTGCCACCTCTTGAAGGTGTCTTAGATGTTGATTTGATTCAGAACAGGTTAGATGAATATTCTCAAGAGGTGCGCCGGAAAGTTCAAATTGCCCGCCGGGTTCCAATGAGATAGCTCCACCTCCGCTTTTTGCCGCAAGACCGATAATTTTTCCCGCATCAGTGATTGGTTCCCAGTCAATTTTATCAGCCATGCCATTAAGCAACGCGGATATGGACCGTTCACCTTCATACGGCACCGGAGAATGATCATCTGCAAAGAAAGCAAACTTCTCATGTTCTGTACCAATCCGAAAATCTTCGCGAGGTTTATTTCCAGCCTCAAGATACTCAACCATTTGATGGTATGATGTTAACGGGGTCTCATCTGTTGTGTCGCGTGCCATTCTCAACACCCTTTTACTTTTTGTTGTGCAAGCTCGCTCGCATTTTTCTCATTTGATTGAACGTTTAATGCATATGGTGCAAGCAAAATTTATTTAAAGAGCGATCAAAAATAATTCATCTCTTTAATTCCAATCGCCAATTGTCGCCTGGATTATTGAAATTGCCGACACCATTGCCGTGTCAGCGCGCAAAATCCGAGGTCCAAGCGGTATAGATGAAACGTGGTCCATTTCATTCAATATTGTGCGCTCTTTCTCAGAAAACCCGCCTTCTGGGCCAACTAAAACAGCGATTTCTTTGCTAGCTAATTCTTGGAGGGTAGGTATCGGATTGTTAGTCTCATGACCTTCATCACAAAAGACTAGATGCCGTTCATCATCCCACTGAGTAAGAATATTTAGCAGTTTTTGCGGAGTACGCAGTTCTGGAATAGAAAGAACGCCACACTGTTCAGCTGCCTCAACAATATTTGCCTCTAAGCGCTTTTCATTTACTTTATGCAGCTGTGTATGATCTGTGAAAACAGGCTGAATGATGCCAGCTCCCATCTCAGTCATTTTTTGCACCATATATTCAAGTCGACCGACTTTAATGGGCGCAAATAGAACCATCAAGGATGATTGTATGGGTTGAGTTCTGACCAATTCAGTTAAAGTCGCACTGGCTTTTTTTCGCCCTATGTTTTTAAGCTCACACAGCCACTCACCATCTCGACCGTTAAAAACAAGAAGCTCAGAACCTTCTTTTAACCGCAGAGCATTTAGAAGATAATTGGAATGTTCTCGATTTAAATCAAGCATCATCCCCGCAGACAAATCAGCGTCGACATGTAGCCTTTGGAGACGAAAGTTTGCACGCATACCAGCTATCCAATAATGTCTATAAAAACGATGGATTTATTTTAGGAGTTGAGGGACAGAGATTCAATGCAAGCAACAGATTAATTGAGAACTCAATTAACTTAAGCCACCTTCTTATGTTTTTCGATGATCTTGAGACCAAGATTACTTGTTGGAGGAATAAAATTCTCTAATGCCGAATAAAACTCGGCTGGATTTGCAGCTCCAAGCGCATTTTTATCGATGAACAAATACCCATGAAAGCAACCGACTATATCTTTTTGCTCAAGAAATCTCTGGCTGTATCGCGGCGTAAATTCATTGGCGAACTTCCCCTCGCACCAATTCCCTATGGCCTTCTCATACAGGGTGGATAATTTATCAAAATATTCCGCTGAATATATAGCATTGCACTCATCTTCACGTCGTTTAACGAAATTACTCTCCCAGCCATCAACAATAAATTCGTCGCCGTACTTATCTGCAAGCCATCTGAGAGCAACAGCACCAAGAATTTTAGGGCTCCAGGCGTTGGAAAAAGGAAACTCTGAAAGACTATCTTTTACTTCAATATCTTTATAAAAAAGGCTTTTCTTTCGTTCAATGTCCTCAAAGACAGTTGCCTCTGAAAGCATCTCCTCACTTTGTTCACTTATGACTGACAATGGACGCTCCATAAATGCCAGCTCATTAGCTTCCGCGAGCACTTTATAGCCAAACTCATAAGCAGTAACGGGATGTTCAAAGTAAACGCCGCTAAACTTCGCACTTATCCTCTCAATCAATTCACGCTTAACAATTCCATGATATATATTAAATGGAATTAATCCTTCCTTTTCAAAACCGAAGAACCGCTTTTGCATCTTCTTTTTATCAACTTTGAAGGCACCGCTTTCCAAACTAATTTTCGTAGCTCGAATTTCATTTCTATGCTCAGGCCAATCATAATCGACTTTGTTCCAACCGACAGACTCTACGTCCGGAGCTTCATTTTTCATTCTTCTTATTATTTGGACGATTTTTGGGTCACAATGATCTGAATCTGAAATAAAGGTAATCCAATCACCTTTGCATTCGGTAACTGCTTGGTTCCAATGCTCAATCCTATCTTTTGCAACTACATGCACATGCCGCACGCGATCATCGTTTAAACCATCAATATATTGTTTAAGGTCTTCATATTTTTTTGACGCATCAATGACTAATAGTTCAAAACCTAATTGCGCATCTCGTAAGATCCCGGAAATTGTAGTTTTGCAAATCTCTTGATTATCGCGGGTAAGAACACAAATTGATAGTTCTGTCATGATTTTAAACCTATCGTTTTGGCCAGAGAATACGACCCAAAACTTGCTTCAAACTGAAGTTGACTCGGCTAAATACTCAAACTTTCAAAAGACTCGCGTCTCTGACCTCTGGCATAATTTGCCAAGGCTAGTTTTTTTTGACAAGCTACAAAGAACAATTCCTCAGAGTAAGTTAAATCAATGAAAAAACTAAGCATTTGCATTCCAAATTATAATTGCGAAAAGTATCTAAAAAAATGCATCGAAAGCGCTATCAATCTAGATTATGCCAATAAAGAAATCATTGTTGCGGATGATTGTTCCTCTGATAACTCGGTTAAAGTTGCGGAATTGTATAAAGACGAGATTAAGCTAATTATTAACAGAGATAATCTAGGTCAAACTAAAAACACAAATCTGGTACTTGAGAATGCCACAGGTGATTACATCATCTTACTTCATAGCGATGATTTCTTACTACCTGACGCGACTATCCAGCTATTATCAAAACTAGAGAACCATCCAAATGTCGTAATGGCGGCTGGGGAGCGGTTCATTTGCGATGAACAAGATAACTTAAAACCAGAGACTGCTCTTTATAATTGCAACTGTATTATTCCCGCGTTTGAGCAAGCAAGGGTGTTTATGTTTACATCCTTCTTACCTTGCCAAGTCATTGTCAGATCTTCAGTTATGCGTAGGATTGGCGGAGTGAATGTTGATCACGTTGTAAATCTTGATGGCTTATTATGGTTCACATGTGCACTGCAAGGCGACGTTCTTTATTCGCAAGAGCCCGTGGCCGCTTACAGAAAACATTCTGCAAGCACGACAGCGCAATATAATCGTACTTCTGACCATATTATTGAGTATTATCTCACACTCCGGGAAATGCATAGGTTAGGAAAAGGAATACCTGTTCTAGAAGACAATTTCGCATCCTCCAAAAAAAGAGTAGGAGAAATAGGACTTAAGTATGCAGCAGAACCATTGAAAGAAGGATTAGTAGACATCGCACATGAATATTTGAACTTAGCCAAGACGTTTAATTGCGACATTCATAGAAAATATGAATTCAAATTAATTGAGTTTTGCTGCGAAAACTATGATTCAATAGAACCTCAGTTAATGACAGATTTGCTGAATTCTGTTGATAAGCCAAGAAAGGAAAGCTACGATCCACCTAAGGGGTACATAAAGATATAAGTTTTCTTTCAGCGAAGGTCTTTTTCAAATTTTGAGATCGAGATAACAGCCAATGTTAGACACACCTGCCAAAAATTACCCTTACCCAGTCCGGGATCAAGATTTAGATGCACTCCGTGAGACCGGCGTCTTGATATATGGCGGTGGCAAGATTGCACAACACCTCATTGATACTTTCAATATCGAGAACATTAAAATTCATGAAATTTGGGACATTCACGCAGAGAAATTAAAGTCATGCAATGGTATTGACCTAACTTTGCCAGATTTTGACAAATTTGATGAGTATATCAAAAAAACGGTGCCTGTTATCATAACTATTTTTGCAGAAAATGGCTGCAAAAAAATGAAGCAAAAACTTAGAAATAAAGGCTTTCAAAATGTCATAATTGACCGACAATATATTAATAGCTTGTGCTTTCATAAATGCGATGAATTGTTAAAAAATAACCAATTCAAATTTGATATCGCTGTTTGTCATACCTGCCCAGTTCAAAAAGATGAAGACGTTGGCTGCCCCATTTTTTCTGACGAAATTCTAGGAAAATCGTCTATCAGAAGACGAACTGAAACATCTAATTCTGACTACACTATAAGGTCCATGGGTGTCCTCATCACAAGTAAATGTAATCTTACTTGTGTTGGCTGTAATCATTTAAGAGATCACTACAAAAAAGAAGACAATGTAGATCTTAAAGCAAACATGGTGGTCAACGACTTGAAGAAAATTGCATCTGTCGTATCCTTCATCAAGACTGTCGTACTCGTTGGAGGCGAAGCTTTTTTACACCCTCACGCAGCGAAGGTGATTGAAGAAATCTTGAAAATACCTAACATTGGTATCCTTCAAATAATTACCAATGGTACCGTTACGCGGAACATGGGCAGTATCTTACCATTATTAAAAAATGAACGTGTCATGGTGGAAATTAGTGGGTACGGTGATTCAATTTCCAAACATCTACAAAAAAAACGATCCGATTACATAAATCTTCTGGAAAATGAAGGTGTTAAATATAGGTATGTCGAGTCATTGATGTGGACTAACTTCGGTGGATTCAATAAACGAAACTTCACTGAACAGAAAATAGAAGACATCTACAAAGCCTGCTGTTTCGTTTCAAATGACTTATTTGACGGTAAATTATTCAAATGTAGTCGCAGTGCTTATGGCACTAAAATTGGGAAAATTCCTGATTATCCTTCTGACTACGTTAATGTAAGAAAACTTGACGGCGACGATTTACTAAATGCGCTCAAATCCTATTTCAAAGATGTTCGTCCACGCGTCTGCAATCATTGCAACGGAGCGTTAGCACCATCTATGAAAGCTGGTGTACAAGTTGATAGCCCACGTTAACAATAGTTAGTCCAAGGCTCTGACTTTTTCGCAAACTAGCCCTACTTCTCAGGTAAACAATACACAACTGCGCCAGTTCCAGCCCAACTATGATTTCTAAATATGAGATCATAATCGATTAAATGACGCTTTAAATACTCCAACGTTTCATAAATCCCCTGCTCATTATGATATACTGTCAACATAATGATCGGTCTATTTTTTTGAATAGTAGCCAACCCACCTTTGACAATATCTAACTCGCTTCCTTCTGTATGTATTTTTATAATTGTTGGTTCTAAGTTAAAAGAATCAAGCATGCGCGGTGTTCTGATGTCACCTATTGTGTCTATGCATGACGCATAATTATGACCTTGGGAAAAAGTGATATCCTTGGAGTTTGACCAGAGAACATCCTCAAACACTTCAAACTTGCTGATTGGATTTACTTCCTTTGTCAGATGCGCGCGCAGGAGAGTTCTGTTTTTCTCATCCGGCTCAAAGCAAATTATTCGTTTCAAGTCCTGTTTTAGATGCTTATTAAATCGAATAGAGACGGAACCAATATGCGCACCAATATCAACCAAAACCTGTGAGCTTGAGAGATGTTCTATGACTTCATCAATCATAAAACGATTGCCAACGTTCACACCATGATCTTTGAAAAGCCATTCTTCGCGCGCAAAACGCCAAGCAATAAATGAGAGATAATGCGCAACGGATTTTGTGTCTTTCAAATAGCTAATCGTCTTGTAGAGACGATTTTTATCAAAATTTTCTGGATTGGCGAGCCATCCGTTTTGCAACGGGTAATTGCATCTCATTTGCTCAGCAAAATCATAGAAGGTCATAACATTTTTAAAGCCCAAATCGTTCAAATACTTAAATATATCTGCCAAAGAAACAGTGACAACACACACAAGGATTAACGTCTTTTCTTTGTCGAGACTTTGTAAATATTCGAGTGGCTGAACCTTTTCACTCTGCCAAAAAGCATCACACGACACATTCTCATAATTGGCATCAACGTATGCTGATATTTGAAATTTCTCGACATCGCAAAACTCACGACACATCCGTCCAAGGTCTCCACAACCATAGGCGACAATATTCTTATCTGAGAGAATATCACTAAGATTGTTTCGTGGTACGATCATATCCAGAAAGTCAGTAATACGACCTCTGACATCTGCTAATTCAAAAGTACGAAAATTATACAACCTTGTTGATCCTATTATCCGAGACAAGCTTAGTCGAAATAATAAATAAAGGAGCCCAGATCGCGGGTTACTCCCTCTCTAATTATCAAAATATCCTACCTTATTCAGATTATCCAATATCTTTTGTTTGTGAGGATCCAGATTATCGGGAAGACCATGAGACATCTGGCCACAATCGCCACAAATTGGATGTTTTTTCCGTTTACCATCGAGGAACATCTTTTGGTAGTTTTTCATTTTTTTCGATTGCCAAACGTCAACAACGCTCTCTTTGTTTATGTCACCAATAATAAGGTCGCGTGACCAATCTAAAAAACATAAACTCACAATTCCATCTGAATTTATTGACATTGAATAAAACGGATAGGGACAAACATCGACTTCCTTAATCGGTTGTCCATATATTCCAAACTCTTGATTGACCATGTCATCTATTTCAAAATTTGGCCAACATGACATAACGTGTTCGATATAAATCTTATCGCAATGATTGCCGAAAGTGTCTAAAAATAGCTGTTTTTCATCATCATTTAAATGATCACCACTAATCTTAACCAGTACTTCGCAATCCCCACTAATGGAATCAAAATAGCTAACATTTTCGACAATTCGCTCAAATTCCGCTTTCACGTTTGAGAATTCTTTATAGTGCTCGCTATTCACGCCATAAATGGAGATATTGACACGATCCAAGCCTGCATCTGCCAGAACTTCAGCCTTTTTAGGAACCAATAATGATGCATTGGTTGTCGTATCAATTCTATTTACAGCTTTTTCCTTTTTTGCGAGCTTTACCATATCGGTAAACCGCTTGTTGATTAGCGGCTCACCATCTTTATAAAGACGTAAAACTTCGACCTTTTTAGGAAAATTTTTAATATCATCGACAATTTTTTCAAATAATTCGAACGACATCTGTTTCCAAGGTCGACCCACGTCTTTCATTAAAGATCTATCTGATGTTGGACAGAATTTGCACTTAAAATTACATGCATCAGAAGGATCAACAAACAAAGTCAAGGGCGTATCAAGAGGTATAACCGCCTCAAGAGCTGTTCTATTATTTAAATCAATTCTAGGCTCTATCTTTGCCTTCATATGAATATCTCTCACGTTTTTCGTAGCAAAAATGCATCAGAAGCCGCTGAAATTCCAATTTTTGCTCGCAGCGCCTTATTATCCTCAAAGCTCATTTCACCCTCATCTAAACTCTCCAAATATTCGAGCATAGCGGTCTTCGGATTATTGCCCCTACCCCAGGGGCGATTTTGTTCGACCAATTTATTTGCTTCGTCCGACAAGTCCTCAAGACCAGAATCCCAGACAACAAGATAACAATCTTTTGAAACCAACGGAGCATATGCTTTTAACTCTTGCAGAACATGATCATGCGTATGATTACTATCCAATAAAACCATTACCCGATTGTAATCCTTTGATAGTGTTCCAATTGCATTTATCACATCATCATCGATTGAAGACCCTTCGACCAAGGTCCAATATTTTTCCAGCTGGTGGGCTTCCATTGCCCGTTTATTATGCTCCCTGATATCTATATCAATACCAACCACATGCCGCTTCTTTCTAACTGTGAACTCGGCTTGGTTAGAAGAATTCTCCATAGCGTCAAGCATATCTAATTGGGCCATAAGTGACGCGGAAAGCACAATTGATCCCCCATGAGCTATCCCACATTCGATAATAAGATCTGGCCGTGTTTGCCATACCATGTTTTGCACAGCATATATGTCTTGGGGTAGCTGAATTATGGGGCGACCAAACCATTCAAAATTGTAATGATAATTTTTACTCAGGAGATATTCTAAATGGGTCTGGTTCGTTTTAAAATAAGAACCATCACTCAACATATTAGATATGTTTTCATCAACAAATTTCTCGTGCTCTGTCTTAGCGCCCATAATTTACTCCTAGTACTGTCTCACCTTGCGAAAAATACTGCTCAAAATGTGCTCGTGAGCCTTTGCTCGGTATATTTTTGTTTTCGCTTGTCTCCTGATGGTTGCCAAACGCTTCGTGCCACTCCATTGGAGATCCACCAAAGGCTTCTTGCATTTCAAACAATCCAGGTGTCTGTGCACCCAAACTATCAGTGTAAACTTGCGCCAATTGATCTACACTTAGTTTGACCGAGTAATTATGTTCTGAAAATCTCTTTAATAGATTTGAGTAATGCTCCACAAGTGCGTCATCTTTAATTAACTTGTAAAATGATTGAACCAAGCACCCCTCAGACTTATGGCACAAAAAACTTGAATGCTCCTTCATAATTTCAACTTCCGCCGGATTAGAGAGTAATAAAGGAACGCATCCCTGAGACATCGCTTCCTTGATAATATTTTCACCCGTCCCATAGTGCTCTTCATTTAACGGATATATTAGAAATTTTGATCGGCTGAAATAATCTCTCACATTATTTACATGACCGTGAAAAACTACATTATCTGAAGAGATTTTATCCTGGATTAACTGCCGATCTCGACCATCGCCGAGTATGTTTACTTCTGTTTGCGATAGTGTTGCAGCTTGCAGAATTATGTTTGTAAATTCAGCATGCAACTTTCGATAATCTAACTGCCCTGCATACACAAAATCATACTCGCGATTATGCTCCGTACTTTCGTCATTATTTTCAGCAAAAACAAAACCACTGTTTACGACCGGGTTTCTTGTTCTATATTCCGCATTGGAAATTTCTGATGTGAAGATTATTTTATTATCTGAGTTCAAAAAGTTTAATGGAAAGCGGATATCGCCTAAACCAGATATGTGACACCAAAATATCCGTCTTAACCTGATATTCTTAGAATAATTTAAAAAGTGAAGCATCGCTGGATGGTTCCAGAACTCACACTGTATAATATCGAAAGTTTGCAAATATTGCTCGGTATCATTTTGATAATTCACAATCCTGATTTTGTGTTTCTGAGAAATCACATCATAGAAGCTTCTATCAACTGGCGATTCTAACAGCAAAAATTCACGATTTACTTCATCAAATTTTACTTGGGAGATCGTAGATAAGCAGCGGCCAACTCCGCCGCCTAAATGAGGCGTCACATGAAGTACTTTTAGCTTAGACAAATCGTTCACCAGCCAAATTATTTCGTGCTGTAGATTCATCTGAAAACTTGAAATATTTTCTGGCAAATGCTTCTCCAGCAATTTCGGTTGCTACTTCACGGATAGTTTTTGCTGTGCCTGAACATACATTAAATGCTCCCTGTTTTTCGCCTGCTGTTATATTGACTAGATCTTGGGCGATTTTTATGATGTGTGAGAGATCAATTATCTGATTTGAAGCGGTAAACTCATATTGTTCATTATGAAGTATACATCTATTTATCGTGGGTATTAGTTTTTTAGGATGCTCTTGGTTTCCAAAAACATGGAACATTCTAGACCACGCAAATTTAATTTGGTTCTTTTCCAAAATCTGTTTAAGGCCAATATAGGTTGCAATTTTGGCTGCTGCATAGTTACTGTTAGCACCCAATTCAGATCTAATATTTTTAGGCAACGGACTTGATTTGTATTCCAAACACGTTCCAATACCGTTAAAATGCTTAACTTTACGATTGTCCGCAACTGACGCAAGTCTCATAGAAGCAGAAACCCAATCGAAATTTTCTTCGCCGGTCAGATATTTATCTCTGTCAACAAACCAAGCACAATGTATGATATGCGAATGAGCATTAACGATATCCGATAATTCAGATGTTCTTCCTTCAAGCAGATCAAATTCAACGCAATTTTCTGCAAAAGATTTCCGTGTGATTGTATTGTGCGCCAACTGCATTTCGTTCAACACATCGCGAACCGCAGTTCCGACATATCCGCTTCCGCCTGTCACTAATATCATCTTAGTTTTCACCTCAGAAAAGATCGGGTGTTTCGAAAAATGAAAATACTTTCTATAGTATCCCTATCTTTTTTTGATTTACTATAAGATGATACAACCTCATCAAAATTAGTTATATCGCATTCTAGTATCATATTCAAAACTGACTGATATTACCCAAAGAATATAAAAACTGGCCAGTTATAAAAAGAAAGAGTCGGTCATCAAATTGTTGTTAGTTAGATATTCAATCCATGACTTTAGTGATTGAATAATAACGCCTGAATATAGGAAAGATGGTCACCAAACAAACCCAAGCCTCTATCAAGAGATATCCCGTCCAATAAATTCGGTGAAGGCACTATTCATATCATTAAACTTCCTTCCAACGGTCTTTCCAAACAGAACGATTTATTCTATGTCTCCACAGGTTCCTATCTTTTTCATCTTGAATTCGTTGAAAATTATTCTTGGAATTTTCGACATATTCTTTGAGCCCTGTATCCGCCCTCCTGAAAGCTATAGAGGGTTGCGATGTTCCCGGAGAATGCCCCGCTTGCATATATCGCATATCAATGCTCCATCTGCAATTTTTTGATAAATTTGGCAGCGAACGGTGTGGCGTCAAATGCGTGAACATTATGACATCTCCGCGTTTCACCTCACATATTTCAGTTTTAAATTTACTCGCAACCGATTTTTCTATTTCCAAGTACCATGATACATTTTCAAGTTCCATATATTCTTCAGCAACGTGACGCTTCTCACCATTCAGGTGTTCGCCTACAGCTATCTCCATGCAACCATTATTTAGGTTAGCATCCATCAAAGGTACCCAACATGTAACTTGCGGGACCATCCGAGCACCGTCTGCCAGATAAGAGCTATCCTGATGCCAAGGAACCACAAACAAATCCAATTCCGGCGGCTTAGGCCGAACTGCAAAAAATGGATGCCCGTCAATATCTTTTCCAAGAATAAGCTCAACTATATCCAGGATTTTTTTTGATGACCAAAAATTAAAAATATTTGATCCTATGATATTAGAATGGATAAAAATTAATGAAGCGCCTGGGTGATTTCTTTCCAACTCCATCATCTTGCTGTCCAGAGATATCGTCTGGTCAGAGAACTTTACTTTGAGATACGCTGCAAGCTCGTCAATTCGTTTCTGAAGGTCACGCTCTACCAGGTTGATTTCCTCATCAGAAAATAGGCCCCTAATTACCAGAAATCCTGAACTATTGAAGTCAGTCAAATTCTCAGGCGTTAGCATTTAGTAAATCCTTCTAATCCAATGTTGCGAACAAAATAGTATCTGTGCAACCTCTTGATTGATGCCTTAATCGAAGTTTGTACTCGGGCACCAATTGCAGTATCAATTCAGCAATTCGAACAAAATCCTCAACCTTGTGATACAGGCAAATAGCAAGTTTTGGCTTATGTTTTTTAATTAGCCTAGCGGCGCCCACAAGAGCATCATATTCTCCGCCTTCAATGTCCATTTTTATAACAGAAACTTCCTCATTATTGATAGCATTGTCTAATTTAACAACTGATACGGAAATCAGCTCTTTGTCTTTATTGGAGCCATTTTTGACTAAAGTCGAATAAACCCCATTTGCTTTAAAACTAATGTTCCCATTCTCATTCGATACACCCCGCGGGATAACTTCAATTTTCCCATTCTGATCATCAGAAATTTCATTCAGACTTGACAGTCTCGAGGGATCAGGTTCAAATGCAAATACTTTTTCATATCCTTTATTGGCAGCGCCTAAAAACAACTCAATTGTATCCCCATCGAAAGCTCCACAGTCTATGTATATAGTGTCAGGCATTGGCTGTAGAAGACTTTTAAACAAATACCAATCCTCATTTCCTGTGAAAGCATCATCAAAGTCTTCTCGCTTTCCACTCATATGGGCCTTAATAACTTTAAAATATGTCTCCTTAGAAGCATCATCTTCCAACCGTTCATAAACCTTGGAAAAGCGTGGTAATTGCGCTTTAAAGAAAGCATTAAACTCGCCCTTCTCAAAGTAATGGGCGCAATCAAGGTCTACATCGCATAGTTGGTGTTCATCTAAAATCTTGCTAAGGAGTGAATTAATTTCCCAAAAGTACTGTGGGCTAGATATTAAGAAACGCGCATTAGGGAATCTACGACTGGCTTCTTCGACAGACATGATAGGGTAAGTGTCCTCATATTTTCCACCTTGTTTCTTCTCATCTGAATCGCAGATTGCAAGGACTGAAAACCCATATCTTTCCAATTTTTCCAGAATAGAGGGCAGTGCAAACCCTGCGCCATGAAGTATAATATTTGGGCTGTTTTTTGAACTATCCAGGAACTTATCAATGTCACTTTCTTTTTTCGCTAATTTTTCCAACATGTTCCAACATCTTAACCCTCGCTTTACGCGAGATACTGTTTCTATTGTCATACTCACCTATACGAGAATAATGACGCAATGATTCTAAGGTGTTTTACAAGCACCTTCACGCAATATCCACACAAGTTGCACTGTGATAGTGCTCTACTAGAATTAACAAAGAGAATGACTTCAAGCTGTATTTGGTTGATAAGAGTTAAACTTTGAGAAAAGCTCTCTTTTAACTAAAAAACCTTGTATAAGCCTACTTAGACGATTGTTGTCTTTACGAGATAACTATTAGTCTTCGGGTAGAATGAAGCCCGCGGAACCATTGATAATAGGAAGAAAAATGAGTCGTTGTAAATGTTGTTCCAACAAAATCAAAAAACTGTCCAATTTCCAAAAAATGGACTTTGACGGATCCATTTTCAACCATGAATCTGAAGTATATTTTTGTGAGAATTGCGGTTACTTAGAGACACGGTCTCCTTATTTAGATTCTGATAATGCTGACCACTATGCAAATCATGTACTTTATAATTCAATGAGTGGCATAGGCGTTGGCGGTGATACGACTGAAGATCGCTTCAGATACAACCAGTATCTAAAACTGCTCGATCTCGAACAAGCTACATTAGTAGACATTGGTTGTTCTCGTGGTGGATTTTTGAAGCATATAGAGCGCGAAATTAAACCTCTGTCTACTAAACTATTTGGAGTAGATATCGATATTCGTTCCATGACAGTTGGCGAAACTGATTCAATCCAATTTATGGAAGGTAACGTTCATTCCCTCCCGTTGGCAGACAGCTCTGTGGACATATTAACGTATTTTCATGTTTTTGAACACATACGTGATCTTGATGGACTAATTAACGAAGCCCGCCGAGTTTTAAAAGAAAATGGCAGCTTAGTAATAGAAGTCCCTAACGCAGTTAAATATAATGATGCAAATACCTATGTGGGTGTCGGTTTTTGGCTATATATGCAAGAACACCTCAGCCACTTCTGTACAAGTTCACTCACCGCACTACTTGCACGTAATGGGTTTGAAGTTGAAAACTCATTTGAATGTGACATGCCAATCAAAAACAAATCTCGCTACCCTAGTTTGATAATAAAGGCAAAACTTGGACGACAAGAATCAATTAAAACTACTACAAGAAATTCTGCTGACGATCTTGAAATGTTTGTAGATCAAGAATTAGCTAAGTCTGAATCTCTTGCAAAGAATTGCCTCGAATTGGACGGACCAATCACGTTCTGGGGAATAAGCTTGGAGTTCTTTAACGTCTATTCTAATATGAAAAAAATTGGGAAAAATTGTCCGCCTGTAAGATTAATTGATAATAATCAATCAAAGCAAAAATGCACCGTTCAAGATATCATCGTTGAAAAGCCGAATAAAGTTCCAACAAATGGAACGTTGGTTATCTCCAGTTATATTACTTTTGAAACCATTAAGGCAGAAGCCTTAAAGTTGGGGTGGAAGGACAGTCAAATATTTTACCTCCACTCATTAAACAACTAGCTTGAATCGAGTTTGGAAATCAAAATTTTGACATGCCATAACAGCCGAGATCGCTTGCTACACCATGCCTGACGCTTGAGAGTCTAGTTACGATCTTAGGATTTAATTCTCTATTGTTAGTCTCGGGACTGCTACAATAAATTTTCCATCCCAACCTTTTATAGACGAAAATAAATTTTTGATCTCATTTTTGATGTTCCACGGAAATATGACCACCCTGTCCGGCTTAAGACTTATAAGCTCTTCGAATGACACGATCGGAACGTGATTACCGGGCATATACATCCCCTGTTTTGCGGGGTTGTTATCTGCTACACAAGAAATGAGCTCGGTATTCACTCCAGCAAAATTCATCAATGTATTCCCTTTGGCCGCAGCTCCAAAAGCAACAACTTTCAGTCCTTCAGATTTACATTTGATAAGATAATTCTTAAAATCGTTGGCCACGCCATAGGCCTTAATTTGAAAACCTTCATAAGTATTATAACTGGTTAAACCTTGATCCACTTCTGATTCAAGGAGATTATCAACCGAACAACGCACTTTATGATAATTCACATCACTTCTCTGTGCAAAAACACGTAAACTACCGCCATGAAACGGGAGGGTTTCCACATCAAAAATGTTTAAACCATTTACTTCAAGTATCCTTTTCACCGCCTGCAATGAAAGATAAGAATAATGCTCATGATAAACTGTATCAAATTGATTGTGTTTGAGCATCTCTAGCAAATGAGGGAATTCAAACGTTGCTACACCATTTGGTTTAAGCAAGGCGGCAAACCCTCGCACGAAATCATTAATGTTCGGTACATGAGCCAATACATTATTGGCAACCATTAGATCTGCTTGTCGAGATCCCTTGGATAGTTGAACCCCAAGCGCCTCTCCAAAGAAATCTTCAATAATTTCGATACCCTTTTCGCGCGCCGCATTTGCTGTACTTACCGTGGGCTCAACCCCATAGCATGGAATATTCTTTTTCTTCGCGTACTGAAGTAGATAACCATCATTTGCAGCAATCTCAACGATCTGGCTATCTTTACCCAACTTAAATCGTTCTTGCATTTCAATGATATACTTCTCGGCATGAGAAAGCCATGATTTGGAAAAAGAACTAAAGTAAGCATAGTCTTTTGAAAAGAAGACCTCTCTTGGCGCAACGTCACGTGTTTGAACCAACCAGCAATTTGGGCAAACATCTATCACAAGCGGGTAGGTATCCTGCTCGACAGATAGTTCGCTTTCATGAAGGTAAGAATTTGATGGAGGCGCCCTGCCTAAATCTAAAAAAGGAAGAAGTTCTTCGGCGTTGCAATGTCTACAACTCATACAATAACGCCTTTAAAATGACTATCGATACGTGTCAGATCATTATCTTTCTGCGAGAGATTTATCGGTGGAAGCGGCCATTCAATATTAATTCTACTGTCCAATATATGTATTCCATCTTCAACTCTGGGATCATAAGCCGCAGAATGACAATATATCATTCTAACTCTATCAGTTAGCGTTTGAAAACCATGTGCACAACCCCTAGGAATTAACAACGCCTTATTGTTCGCCTCGCCAAGCTCACAAGAAAAATAATGCAAATAAGTCGGGGAATTAACTCTCAGATCGACCGCGACATCGAATATCCGGCCATGAATACAGGAAACAAGTTTCATCTCTGAGGATGGTTCTCTTTGAAAGTGCAATCCCCTCACCGTACCTTTATGGTGAGTCATTGTTTCATTTATCTGAGCAATTTCTCCGTGCCATTGAACTTCTAACAACTCATCCTTACAGAACAATCGGCTTAGAAAACCACGTTCATCTGATACCTTAGTTCGAGTGATGACTTTAACACCTGAAATGCTAGTATCCTCGGCAACAAAGCGTCCCATGGACTTAACCTTAAACTATTCCCAATTTTTCCAGGGAGGGTTACCACTTTGCCACAATTCTTCCAATAGGTTTTTCTCTCGTATCGTATCCATGGGCTGCCAAAACCCATCGTGGCGAAATGCGTGCAATTCTCCATCTCTCGCAAGACTTACGAGAGGCTCACCCTCCCAGCTTGTAGTATCGTCCTCAATACGATCAAGACATTTGGGAGATAGTACGAAAAAGCCACCATTGATTAAACCAGATTCCGATGCCGGTTTTTCAATGAAGTCATCGACTTTTGAACCATTTATTTTCAGTGCGCCGAACCTGCCAGGCGGCGTGACCGCAAGAATAGTTGCCAATTTTTTGTGTTTGTTATGAAATTTTATTGATGCACTAATGTCCACATCTGTTAAACCATCGCCATAAGTAAAGCAAAATGCATCTTCGTCCTTAAGGTATTGCTGTACTCGCTTTAGGCGACCACCGGTCATCGTACCTTCGCCTGTATCAACCAGTGTAACACGCCAACTTTCGGCATACTGTCTATGAAATTCAATCTGATTATTTGCATGATCGAATGTTATATCTGACATGTGCAGACTGTAGTTGGCAAAGTACTCCTTGATCATGTAGCCCTTAAAGCCACAGCAAATTATGAAGTCGGTAATCCCATGAGCATAATAACATTTCATAATATGCCATAGAATTGGTTTACCTCCGAGCTCAACCATTGGCTTGGGTCTTAAATAAGTTTCTTCCGCAAGACGCGATCCATAGCCACCGGCTAAAATTACAGCTTTCATATTAAGCGGCTTTCTTCAAAGGCTTCAGCTGTTTTAAAATAAATTCTACTGAAGGCATAATACATTGAAGAGCATCATACGCCTCCCCTGGAGTTTTCACACCATTTAATTCAGAGTCCAAATAAATTTTACCTTTGTGAAACCCTTGAAATGAATGAAATTCGCTTCCTTCTTTTTTGTCAAAAACTGGATTAAAATGTTTAAGATAACGTCCAGCTTTCCACTTCCTTATGGCTTTGGCATAAGCTTTTCTTCTCAAATTAAATTCTTCCAAATTTCCCGCAGACTGGCAATCATTTGCACACGCCATTACAAAATTCTTCTCCCACCCGACAACTTCGAGTTCATACTCTTGAATAACCCACAGGATGGCTGAGCCAACTACCGCTGTTAAGCCAAGATAATCCGGAAATGGAAATCCTTTAGGTTGATACATATCCTGATTAGAATTTTTAACTTCTTTGTGAAATGTGTCGACTACCGTTTTCACCAGTTTTGGGTCTATGATTGCTGCGGAGTTTGAAGCAGCACACGCACCCATGATTGACATGGGACGCTGGCATAACACCATCTGCTTCGCAACAAGAATTGTTTTACAGATGCACTCATAATCGACCACCTGATGCTGGAAATACTTTCCACCAAATGTGTCTTTAATTGTTTCAAGCAATTCTCTCTTGAGCGCACAATGGTAAATCCCATAATTACATATTGGACGGTCGGTTGCACCTTTCCAGTAAAACATCCTTTGCAACATCTCGGCCTGAGATTGGACGTGAATACCTGTTTCCACTGACAAGGCCATTTTGGAATCTTTTGGTCGAATATCCGGCCAGATATAATTCATTGACATCCAACTTAGTGCATCTACATCGGGAACCGTTTCTTGAATGCCTGAAATTAGAACCGTTAGTTCTGGATCGATGTAATCATCATCACCAATGAAAGACACCCACTCACCGGATGTGTATTCTATTAAACGATCCCAATTTTCCACCATGGAGAAAACACGTTCACCGGGTGGTACAAGTTTAAACCGTTTATCATCGAACGTCTCGAAGAATGCCGCAAGTGGCTCAGGATCATCTGAGTTGTCGCCAACGATCACTTCAAAATCTTGAACATCAGATTTTGCAATACTCCTGATTGTTTCGATGCAATATTTCTGACGATTTCGCGAAGGGATGCAAACGGATAGCTTTACCATTCTAGGACCTTTAGTTCTTAAACAGATATATATATATTGCTAAACTATCTACTTAAACTGTCCTGAAGCTTGATGCACGACAAGTGCACACCACAATGTTTTTACTTCAAAAACTGAAATCAAATACTACTTTCAATGACTTATGCCATTGGTCTTAAATTATCGATCATGCCAACAATAAAAGCTCATATTTTAGCAGTATTTTATCTTTTACAATCCATACATACCTGTTGTAGTAGTTGCTCACGAGACTTCTTTTAATTCTAGTGTATCGAGTGGAGGAATAGTGCAATTAGATAATTTTGACCGCAGGATACTTGCAGCTTTGCAGGAAGATGGGAGTCTCACCAATTATGCGCTATCAGAAATGATTAACTTGCCGCTTGTTGACACAACAGAGCGACGCTCGAAGCTCGAACATGAGGGCGTTATTGACAAGTATCATGCTGTGGTCAATCGGACAGCCTCGGGCTTTGATGTTTTTGCATTTATTGCGGTGACGTTGCTTAATCATGATCGACGCAGCGCTGAGAGATTTAATGAGTTCTTGCGCAGATCGCCTCAAGTTTTAGAAGCACATGCACTTACCGAAGACATTGATATTATCGTGAAAGTAGCTGTATCAAATCTGGAAGAACTATCGAGTCTTGTAAGTGATCAGATCGAAAAACACGATTCCGTACGGAGTGCAAAAGCGCTAATGTCACTTGAGACAATCAAAGAAACGCTTGCACTACCATTATAACCAATTCTTGGATGGTCACGCTGATTTCAAGCAAGCATCTCGTATAGCTGAGATATTTGTACGATATGCCTCTTCATTTCCACCTTTAAATATAGCAGAACCTGCAACAAGTACGTTCGCACCAGCTTCCATGAGCGCACGAGCATTGGATGGAGTAACGCCACCATCAATCTCAATATCAATTGGACGGTCACCGATCATTTTTTTAACACGCGCAACTTTATCAATCATTGCATCAATAAAAGCTTGTCCACCAAATCCAGGGTTCACTGTCATGATTAGAATGAGATCAAGGCGATCCAAAACATACTCAATGGCGCTTTCAGGCGTTGACGGATTAAGTGACACACCCGCTTTTTTACCCAGCGACCTAATAGCCTGAAGTGACCGGTCGAGGTGCTTTGTTGCTTCTGCATGCACGGTAATAATATCGCAACCAGCATCTGCAAACGCTTCTAAATATGGATCACACGGCTCGATCATCAGGTGACAATCGTAAATCACGTCAGAACGATCACGCACAGCGTTGATAACAGGTGGACCAAAAGTGATGTTCGGGACAAAATGACCGTCCATAACATCTAAATGTATCCAGTCAGCTCCGGCGCGAATGACGGCCTCGATTTCATCTCCTAATTTTGAAAAATCAGCAGACAATACCGATGGGGCTATAATTAAATCCGTGCTCAAAAGGCACCTCCATGCTTTCTTTGCCCATGCGGTAAACGCTCGAGAGGTTCAGGTCAAGCGGATAGGTGTTCGATTTCAATCCTTACTGCGAATAATTCGCAATAAGGATTGACGTATGCATATAAATACGCGATAGCTAGTTGCGAATAATTCGCATGTAGAAGGTTTAAGAATGTTAAAATTGTTAGTTATCTCATTATTTTTTGCCATAACAACGCTGCAAAGCGCGTCGGCCGCAAAATTACAAGTTGTCACAACATTCACAGTTTTTGCTGATATGGCAAAAAACATTGTGAAAGATCGCGCTGATGTTATCTCTATTACTAAACCTGGCGCGGAGATTCATAATTATCAACCGACCCCAGGTGATATTAGACGCGCACAACGCGCCGATCTTATTCTATGGAATGGTCTTAATCTCGAGCTTTGGTTTGAGAAATTCTTTGAAAACCTATCCGATGTTCCAAGCGTTATTCTAACTGACGGTATTGATCCAATCAGTATCGGTGAAGGACCTTATAATGGAAAACCTAATCCGCATGCATGGATGTCACCAAAAAATGGTGTGATCTATGTTGAAAACATGACGAAAGCGCTGATAACGCACGATTCTGTCAATGCTGATTTTTATCGCCAAAACGCAGACATATATATAGCGAAAATCATGGCGGTTTCAGCCCCTATTACAAAAACTATCAGTGATATTGATGAAAATCGACGCTGGCTTGTAACAAGTGAGGGTGCATTCAGCTACCTTGCTAGAGATTTTGGCCTTAAGGAACTTTTTATATGGCCAATTAATGCTGACCAGCAAGGCACTCCACAACAGGTACGTAAGGTTATAGACAAAGTTCGCGAGTTAGATATTCCTGCAGTCTTTTCTGAAAGTACAGTCTCTGCCAATCCAGCTAAGACGATAGCCAAAGAAACAGACGCAAAATATGGTGGGGTTCTTTACGTGGATTCACTAAGTAACGAGAATGGTCCAGTGCCTACATATATTGATCTTATCAATGTGACAGTTCAAACAATTGCCAAGGGCCTAAGTAAATCTGATGGATAGCTCTACCTCTAAACAAAGTGGCCTTATCGTTAGCAATGTTACCGTTACTTATAGAAACGGTAACACAGCGCTTCGCAATGCAAGCTTTGATGTTCCTAGAGCATCGATAACTGCACTCGTGGGCATCAATGGTAGCGGAAAATCCACTCTTTTTAAGTCAATCATGGGATTTGTACAATTTACCTCAGGCGAGATTTCTGTTCTAGGTAAAACTGCAAAAGAAGCGCTTGCAGATAACCTCGTAGCATATGTTCCACAGAGCGAAGACGTCGATTGGCAATTCCCTGTTTTAGTGGAAGATGTTGTATTGATGGGACGTTATGGCCACATGAATTGGCTGCGGCGAGCGAAAGCGAAAGACCATCAAATGGTTGATGAGGCGCTTGAACGCGTTGGCATGTCAGACTATCGTAAACGCCAAATTGGTGAATTATCGGGTGGACAGAAGAAGCGTGTTTTTCTTGCACGGGCACTTGCACAAGAGGGACAGGTGATCCTTCTTGACGAACCTTTCACGGGCGTGGATGTCAAAACTGAAACACAGATTATAAAACTCCTCCAGAGCCTACGCGATGAGGGTAGGGTCATTCTGGTTTCCACTCACAACCTCGGCAGCGTTCCCGAGTTTTGTGATCGTGCCGTACTCATCAATAAAGCAGTTCTTGCCTCAGGGAATACAGCAGACGTCTTTACGCACGCCAACCTTGAGAAAGCTTTTGGCGGCGTTCTTCGGCATTTTGTTCTTGGCGGTGAAACACTTCATGACGACGATGATACACGTCAGGTTACAGTCTTAACTGACGACGAACGCCCATTTGTTATCTATGGCGATGCAAATGACGATGGACCTGAGAAAACGTGATGGCTTATCTTCTTGAACCCTTCACCTACCAATATATGGTCAATGCGATTTTAATCAGCGCATTGGTTGGTCTCATTTGTGGTTTCTTGTCATCCTATCTGATTTTAAAGGGCTGGTCCCTCATTGGTGATGCTTTGTCCCATGCAATTGTACCTGGTGTTGCAGGAGCGTATATGCTTGGGTTACCATTTGCGGCCGGGGCGTTTCTTGCTGGTGGTTTAGCCGCTGCTGGCATTATGTTTTTAAATCAACAAACAACGTTAAAGCAAGATGCGGTTATCGGAATTATTTTCACATCCTTCTTCGCGCTTGGTCTTTTTATGGTGTCAATTTCACCCGTTTCAATTAATGTTCAAACCATAATTCTGGGCAATATATTGGCCATTTCAAGTGATGATAGTGTGCAACTTGCAATCATTGGCGGCGTAACACTTTTTGTTCTTCTTCTTAAATGGAAGGATATCATGCTCGTGTTTTTCGACGAACACCAAGCAAGCGCCATTGGCATTAATCCCTTTAGGATAAAAATACTTTTCTTTACGCTCTTAAGCGCATCGACTGTTGCAGCCTTGCAGACCGTTGGGGCATTTTTGGTAATTGCACTCGTTATAACACCGGGAGCCACTGCCTATCTGTTAACTGACCGGTTTCCAAAATTAATCTTAATCAGTTCTGCTATTGGCATGACGACCTGTTTTTTCGGTACATATCTAAGCTATTTTCTAGATGGCGCAACGGGAGGTATAATCGTCGTCATGCAGACTATACTTTTCCTGCTTGCTTTTATATTCGCTCCAAAACACGGGTTGTTAAAACAACGTTCAAAGACCAGAGAAAATTTGATGGGAGAGCAAAATGGCTGAATTTATTGAGACCTTACTGTTCCCCTTCTCTTTCCCGTTTATGCAGCGTGCATTTATCATCACACTTTTGATCGCAATTCCTATGAGTATGTTGTCGTGTCTGGTAGTACTAAAGGGCTGGTCTTTGATGGGTGATGCGGTTTCACATGCAGTGTTACCAGGCATCGTTATTGCTTATGTTCTTTCTATACCGCTAGCTATCGGAGCGTTTTGTGCAGGTCTTTTCTGCGCAGTTTCTACTGGCTATATCAAAGATAATAGCCGCATAAAAGAAGACACTGTTCTAGGAATTGTATTCTCCGGCATGTTTGGACTGGGGATAGTTCTGTATGTAAATATTCAAACAGACGTACATTTAGATCACATTCTTTTCGGCAACATGCTTGGTATTAACTGGAATGATATTTTCATAACAGCTTTGTTGAGTCTGTTATGCGGCGGCTTTATGTTTTTCAAACGCAGGGACTTGCTGCTTTATTCATTTGATAGCCAGCATGCACGAGCTATCGGACTTCCGGTGAAATTTCTGCACTATGGCCTATTAATAACGCTTTCAGTGATTATCGTTGCAAGCCTTGATGCCATTGGAATTATTTTATCAATCGCATTGCTCGTAACTCCCGGTGCCATCGCATTTCTGGTTAGCCGCACATTTAGTAATATGCTTATCATTGCATCAGCAACTACTATTTCTGCGGGAATTATTGGCATTTATCTAAGCTTTGTTATTGATAGTGCCCCCGCGCCCACAATTGTTCTGTGTTTGACTGCCATATTTATTATCGCATTTTTCGTGCAACAATACAGATTTGCCAAATTGCGCAAGGCTACCATTAGTTGAGGTTTTATTATCAGGTCGTCCAGCAAGCCCCTTCCAGTATTTAGGTATCATAATGTTGGAAACTGGCTAAATACCCAGCATGGACTTTTTAATGATCTCACTCTCAGAGACAGGAGCAGAGAAATAATACCCCTGAGCAAAGCGACAACCCAAATCACGAACAACTTTGACATCTTCTTTTGATTCCAGACCCTCCGCAACAATGTCCACATTCAAGTCACTACCAAGCCCAACCAGCATTTTTATAATGCCCCGTGAAAACGGATTTGTGCGTACATCATTTGTAAAAGCACGGTCGATCTTAATAGCTGTCAAAGGCAGTGATTTCAAATAGACTAAATTTGAATATCCGGTTCCAAAATCATCAATGGAAATACCACAACCAAGGTGCCTGATTTGCTCGAAATTCTCAGTTGTATTCTTTACATTTGGCAGTAATGCAGTTTCCGTTAATTCCAGTTTGAGGTTTTTCGGATCCAGGTCGTTTTTATCTAAAACTTGCTTTAAACTTTCAGAAAAATTATCACGGGCCATATCAACGCCAGAAATATTAACAGATGCAAAAAGATCGCTTTCATGTGAACTTTTAGTCCGTGTATGTTGTAAAACCATGCAGGCTTGCTGCAGAGCATAGTCCGTTAATCTACCTATTGACCCCATCTCCTCCGCAACGGGAATAAATCGGTCAGGCGGTATATTACCAAGCCTAGGGTGGCACCAGCGCATCAAAGCTTCAAAACCAACCATCCGATTATTCGCAAGTTCTATGATTGGCTGAAAAACGAGAGAAAACTCTCCCTGGTCTAGACCCTTTTCAATATCGAGTTCAAATCTGAACTTTTCGATCAATTTATGCGCATTGTGTAAGGTACTTGGTGCAAACGGTGTTTGCTCTTCCTTATCTTGTCCAAAAAATCTAGTAACAAAATCAACAGTAGTATCGAAACATGCCCTCAATATCGGATCAAGTGCCTCCAAGCGCGTTAAAATATCCTCCGCTGAGATTCTATAGGCAATACAAGGTGAGATGGCTTCAACAGTAACTGCACGCGGTTGGCCCGTCAGTACAGATGTTTCTCCCAAAATGGAGCCTGCGCCGCGCCTCTCACATTCAACACGTTCGCCGTTGACCTCATTGTAAAGAAGTATTTCACCAGTTTCGATGACATAGGCGCAGTCGTTGGGGTCTCCCTCCCTGTAAAGAATATCACCTGTATTGAGCTTTACTTCAGTAACCGATTTCAAAAAGTGTACTCCTGTTAGACGGCCATCCATGCTATGGTAGAAATAAAATCTTATACCAACCTTTAGTATAAACACTTTTGCTTCAAAATTATCTAAAGATAATAAAATAGCGTTACTTTGATCTTAAAACAAACGCCTGATCAGCAACATGCGTACCTTACATCTAATAGTTTTTCATATGGTTTCACTACGATAAATATTGGACGCACAAAACTAATTATCAACCATAATTTGCTATCGCACTACTCCTAACGATAGCGAAGAAAACCTTTGATCATCGCTTAAAAACATCGGGCATGGTATCAATTTGTTAGTACTTTTGGTCCAGCATAAAAGAGGTTTATCTCTGTTTTGGGGAACAGTATGAGGTCCAGTCATGGAACATGGCTGTTGCTTGCCACCCAACGAATCGGATAATCAATGCACGGATACCCTTTACCAGAAAATGAGATCCAGCGTCTTACCAAGCTTCGTGAGTATCAAATTCTCGATAGTTTGCCCGAGGCCACATATGACCGCGTAGTGCGATTGGCCACAATAAATTTTAATGTCCCAATAGCACTAATCTCATTAATTGAAGACGAACGGCAATGGTTCAAAGCAAAAATCGGATTTAGCGAACAGGATGCCTCACGAAGTACCTCATTTTGCGCTCACACGATCTGCCAAGATGACATATATGTAATTGAAAATGCGCTCAATAGTGAAGTATTCTCGCAAAACCCATCCGTTATCGGTGATGCCCATGTACGATTTTATGCCGGTGCGCCATTGCGTGCACCAGGTGGCCTGAATATTGGCACTCTAGCCATCATAGACACTAAACCTCGAAAATTCAGCGATGAAGAGGTCTGGTCTCTCCGGTGTCTTGCGGAGATGGTGATCGACGCTTTAGAAATGCGCTCCATGATTGATCGTGCCGAACGCTCTGAACAACGGCTCATTGACGCTATGGAATCGTTACCCAATGGGTTTGTGCTTTACGACAAAAATGATCGACTGGTGATTTGCAATCAACGCTACCGGGACCTTTACGCAAAAAGTGCGGACCTAATGGTTCCGGGAGCATTCTTCAGTGAAATTATCCGTAAAGGCGTAGAGCGCGGCCAATATATAGAAGCCGTGGGTAGGGAGGAGGAATGGATAGCCAAACGCCTTAAGGACCACAACAATCCAGGCGAACCTATCGAACAAAAGCTGCCGGATGATAAATGGCTTAGAGTTCAGGAGCGCCGAACTAGCGAGGGCGGTTTTGTTGGTTTCAGAATAGACATTAGTCAACTTAAACAACAAGAACGGAAATTGGAACAACTTGCCTGGACGGATAGCCTAACAAGCGCATTAAACCGCCATAGATTTATGGAACTAGCTGGCAAGGAGCTTGATCGGGCAAAACGGCATAACCATGAGATGTCATTTATGCTTCTTGATGCGGATCACTTCAAGCAAATCAACGATGAGTATGGTCATGCCGCGGGTGATGCTGTGCTTATAGAACTTGTAAAACGCTCAACCAAAGTGTTGCGGGCCCATGATTTAATGGGGCGCTTTGGCGGGGAAGAGTTTTGCGTTCTCCTGCCTGACGTTGATGCGGCTGGAGCGGCAAGGGCAGCCGAACGATTGCGCAAGGCAGTAGCTGAGCTGCCATTTACCTTCGAAGACCAATTGATCAAAGCATCCATCAGCATCGGAGTTGCCACGCTTGCTGCAGACGAAGGTTTGCGGAGATTAATGAAACGAGCAGATACGGCGCTCTATCAAGCCAAGAATGCTGGTCGCGACTGCGTTCAAAGCGCAGCCTGATAAGCGCGACTTACACTCGAATCTGCGGACATATACGCTTTATCCTAAACGATCTATCATTAGTAAATATGTTCATTAGAATGGTACGGTTGGGTGGTCTCGAACCACCGACCTCCGGATCCACAATCCGGCGCTCTAACCAACTGAGCTACAACCGCACAAAGAATACACAATTCTTACGATGAGCTGACATACGTCCCTTAGATTTTTTTTGCAAGACCCAAAGCGAAATCTAATGCAAAATTCTCTAAATGATGGCCTTCATTTCAACTTTCTGAATGAACTATGGCCAATTTTAAACTAGGGTTGGCCTTGTATGACTGCAGGTCCACGAAAGGGAGCTTATATTTCTGGGCTCCCTAAAATTAACCCTTTTTTAATAAATTAGGGTCCTCAAGCCTGAGTTTTATGGACCTTCGAGATATAAAACGCTATCAAAACAAGGACTAAATGTATTCTATGATCTAGGGCAGCACCGTAAAGCCATGAAAAAAATTATGTATCCTTTTATTGATTTGGCCGTTCATGACGCCATACGTAAGCCATTTTCGGACGGCAAAGCGCTCGCAATTGTAACACCCAATTTTGAGAATTTGCTTTGGGCAAATGGAGCTGCCGCCAGATTTTTTAAGTTTGATACGATCTATGACTTCATGGATGAAGGGCTGATCGATAGAAAGAAAACGAGAAAAAAACTGCGTGAAACAGCAAAGCAGTTGATGAATAACAAAGTTATCAAAACCGCAAATTTGCAAATTTTGACAAAGGGCGATGGAACAAAGCTTGATCTATCACTTGAATTAATAACATTACCAAGAGATGAAAAGGCAATTCTGGTCGTCATTAATAAAGAAATGACACCATCTCACAGTGCATTAGATGTCGACCACATAATAGCGGGCTTTGAAAACACAGGAACATGTGTTGCAGTTCTTGGCGACAAGGGACAGATGTTAGGCGCCACAGAGCAAATAGATGCACTGAAAATCGATTTATATGAACGCCGAAAAATAACTGAAGAAGCCGCAGGCGAAGCAGACAGACTTGTGAAACGTCCAATTGAAACAATCAAAGGAGAACTACCCTCCGCCATTGGACATCTCTCTGAAGATCCAGACTTGTATCTTCTCTTTGTGATTGATGAAGATGTAGATGTCATTGAAGATAGTCCTGTTGCCGATGTTGCTGACAACGATCATCCAATGGTATCTACGTCAGAAAAAAATGCTGATGCAACAGACAATCTTGAAACCGAAATAAATGTCGAGCCGAATATTGGTGCTGCTTCAGAAAAAGCTGGCACGATTGAAGTGGCTGAGGAACAAGCTTCAGCGACATCTTCATCTGAAAATACGGCGATTGAGAATATAGAGCCAGCAGACAAAGATCAGTTCGTTTTTGATCCAAAACAACGCGCTGTCCGTTTCGTATGGCGCACAGATGCTGCCTCAATTTTTACAGAGATCTCTCCTGAATTAGGTGAAGCTCTTGGACCCAACTCAGCGAATATTTTGGGTCGCAGGTTCGGCGATGTTGCACTTGTTTTCAATTTAAATCCAAGTGACGAAATTGCCGATCTTATACGTCGTAGAGATACTTGGTCTGGTAAAACAGTGATGTGGCCAGTTCAAGGAACAGATTTAAGCGTCCCAGTCGATTTGGCAGCCCTCCCCACATACACTCGGGATCGATTATTCGATGGCTATCGAGGCTTTGGTGTTGCGCGAATTCAAGATGCAATTCATGACCCAGAGGCTATTGGGTTTGCACTTGTTGATGGCCCTCAAACTGAGGAAACATCAAGCGATAATACAGATCCTGCAAAATCAACAGTTGACCCTGAAAACATAATTGAGAAAAATGAAGAGGCAACACCTTCAAGCAACAAAGATCCATACGATGAGGACGATCCATATCAAGGAGAAGTGCCGGCACTTGAAACGTCTGACACTCCCAAACGTCGGCAAGGTGACAAAGTTGTCCATTTAGATGAGCTACGACGCGAAGCCCGCGAAAAACTGACTGACGACGAACAGGCAGCATTTTTTGAAATTCGCGAAAAGCTTAGCAAAATTAATGATGATTTCAGCGACACTGATGAATCGGAAGACGAATTTATTGATGAAGAAAGCTCTCTTGAAGATGTCTCCTTCGATGAACTTAATAGGGATGATGATGACGCCTTAGATGAAACTCATTTTGAGGAGACCGAAACTCATAATGATGATGGCTCCGAAAAACATGACGCACCAATTGAACCGGAGTTGGAAAAATATAATTATCCTTCCACTTCAGACATGCCAATTGGGTCCGATGTCATTAATGATGAAGCCGCAGTTCTGGTCTACAGATCAGATGATTTGCTGTTCGCAAACGGAGCTTTCTTTGATCTCACAGGCTATATCGACATAACCCAACTTAGCAAGCTAGGTGGGCTGGAACATCTGTTTATCGAAAACACCGAAGAAGTAGATTTTAAGAATGAACACGTGCGGGCAAATGATGAACTCATCATTCGCCGTGCAGATGGTCAACATCTGGCTGTTAAATCTACTATGCATGTAACACGTTGGCAAAATGAAAAGGCTCTCAGCCTTACTTTTGACCGATTGATCAAAAACAGTTTGCCAAATGAATCTTCTTCCGAGGAATATGAACGTTTAAAAACCAAAATTTCTGATCTAAATTCTATTTTGGAAACAGCTACCGATGGTGTTGTTATAATTGGCGAAGATGGTCACATACAATCAATCAACGCCTCAGCCTCAGCGCTTTTCGACTATGATGCCAGCGAAACGGTGGGCGAGCCATTTGCCATGCTTTTTGCTTCTGATAGTCAGAAATCTGTATTAGATTACGTAAACGCGTTGTCCGAGCATGGGGTTACAAGCATCTTAAATGATGGGCGCGAAGTTGTGGGGCGCGTATCATCGGGCGGAACATTACCTCTTTCCATGACCATTGGCCGCCTCTCGGGTTCGGGCGGATATTGCGCTGTTTTAAGAGATATCACCCAATCTAGATATGCTGAAGATGAACTTCGAAAAGCAAAGAAAGATGCTGAATCTGCGAGTTCGCATAAGTCAGATTTTCTTGCACGTGTTAGTCATGAAATTCGAACACCTTTAAATGCAATTATTGGGTTCTCCGATCTCATTTCTCAGGAACGTTTTGGCCCCACTGGTCATCCACGCTATGTTGAATATGCGCATGATATCAGCAAATCCGGTCGCCATGTGCTTGATATTGTCAACGATCTTTTGGACATATCAAAGATTGAGGCGGGTCAGCAAGAATTGGACTTCCAGTCGGTTAATCTCAACAACGAGATCAATGAAGCCTTATCCATTATGCAACAAATCGCGAATGAAAATAGGGTTGTTACCAGATCAAGTTTACCATCTGATGTTCCTAACGTCGTTGCTGATCAACGCTCAATTCGACAGATATTGCTGAACGTTTTATCAAATTCAATTCGGTTCACACCGGCAGGTGGACAAATAGTTGTATCGACATCTCTTGAAGCCAATGGGCATGTGCTTTTGCGTATCCGAGATAACGGCATTGGTATGAGTAGAGCAGAGCTTGAGCGCGCAATGCAACCATTTGGTCAAGTCGGGCAAGAAACGGTTCAACGCGGAGAAGGAACCGGACTTGGTTTACCTCTCACACGCGCTATGACGGAAGCGAACCGTGCAATGTTTGACATTATCTCTTCGCCCGGCGATGGAACGCTCGTGACAATAAACTTTCCGCCACAAAGAGTTCTCGCGGAGTAATTTAACCAACATATTTCTATAAAACATACATTGATTTTTGTGCTGGTGTTTAGGTTACACGACTGACCCTGAGCTTTCATCACATAAAAAAAGAGGCTCCTCAAAAGGAGCCTCATAAAATTAGACAAGCAATCATGACAGCATCTTAAAATGCTAAAATGATAATAACGCTTACCAATTGACATCCAAATAATTAAATCATTCAAATTGAATCTAGTTCGCGAAATTGCCGATTTAAATTTATATCAAGAGTTAAACCAATTTTGCCTCTGTCGCGGCTCTAAGTTCGTCTTCTGTAACACCATCAGCGAGTTCAACGAGTTTAAGTCCGCCCTCAACAACATCAAGCACCCCTAGATTGGTAATAATTCGATCAACGACAGCCTTGCCAGTTAAAGGAAGTGTACATTCTTTAAGAAGCTTTGATTCACCCTTTTTGTTCGTATGATCCATAACAACAACCACGCGCCCGACCCCAGCAACAAGATCCATCGCACCACCCATGCCTTTCACAAGCTTACCAGGGATCATCCAATTGGCCAGATCACCATTTTCTGCAACTTCCATTGCGCCCAAGATCGCCATTGCAATCTTGCCACCTCGGATCATGCCGAAGCTTTGTGATGAATCAAAATATGCTGTTTGAGGCAATTCAGTAATTGTTTGTTTGCCCGCGTTGATAAGGTCAGCATCGATATTTTCTTCTGTTGGAAATGGACCCATGCCCAGCATTCCATTCTCCGATTGAAGCGTAACCTCAATGTCATCAGGAATGAAATTTGCGACCAATGTCGGAATACCAATTCCCAAATTTACATACCAGCCATCTTGAAGTTCTTTTGCTGCTCTCGCAGCCATTTGATTACGATCCCACATGATAATTTCCTTCAAATCTTTATTAGGCTGCACTTACAGTACGTTGTTCAATTCGCTTTTCATGATCACCTTGAATAAGGCGATTTACATAAATACCGGGCAAATGGATGCCATCTGGATCTAGCGAACCTGTTGGCACGATCTCTTCAACTTCCGCGACACAAATTTTTCCACACATAGCAGCAGGTGGATTGAAATTTCTTGCTGTTTTGCGAAATACAAGATTACCTGTTTCATCAGCTTTCCATGCTTTTACAATGGATAAGTCAGCGAAAATGCCTTCTTCGAGAATATATGTTTCACCATTAAACTCTTTATGCTCCTTGCCTTCAGCAATCACAGTGCCAACACCTGTTTTTGTATAAAACCCCGGTATACCGCATCCCGCAGATCTCATTCGTTCAGCGAGGGTGCCTTGGGGAGCAAATTCCAGCTCGAGTTCACCTGAAAGATATTGGCGCATGAATTCTGCATTTTCACCAACATAGGATGAAATCATCTTTTTAACTTGGCGCGTTTGGAGTAAAATCCCAATACCAAAATCGTCCACACCTGCGTTGTTTGATGCAAAAGTTAAATCCTTTGCGCCATGTTTGTGAATTGCTTTAATAAGCAACTCAGGTATCCCACACAGGCCAAATCCACCTGCGGCAATAAGCATGTCATCATGCAACAAACCATCCAACGCATCATTTGCGTTTGCATATACTTTTTTCATGTCGATTTTCTCCAGTAATGAAGACCTTTATTCTCAAGAAACTCAATTGTTCAGTTAATGTTTAGACAAAAAAATAGATTAATCCAGTCACAAGTATAGATTATTTTTGCAACCGCGTGCAAACATAATTTGTGGTTTTTTTGCATTGGCATGATACACAGGTTATCAGGATTTTTAATTGGACAGTTTATCTGGGAGATATAGGTGATGCATTGGTTGAAAAATCGACTGGTTAAGTGGTCGATATTGCTATTGTTTTGCTTCGTTATCCTCATCTCGCTTGCTTGGGTTTTTATCCCAAGCATCGTTTCAACTGATCTTGTCAAGCAACGCTTCGAACTTGTAATTTCGGAAACTATTGGCCAAAAGGTAACCTTTAACACGGAGCCAAAAATTACATTATGGCCCAATGCTAAAATTTCTTTGGGCGCGGTAACAGTGGGAAAAACCGAAATCAGCACCGAGGAATCACTATTAATCGCCGATAGCGTTTCTGCTGATATGAGCCTATTTTCTGCACTATTTGGCGAACCAAGCTTTTCCAACTACAAATTAGTGCGGCCTACTGTGCAGTTAGAGATATATCCTGATGGCACATCTAACTGGCTTCCCACCTCAAATATTTTGGGCGGTTTGTTAAACTCTAATGTTTCAACGCAAACAACAAATTTGATTGTAAGCGCATCAACAGAAGGTCCTTTTGATTCTAACTTATTCGATTTTCAAAACCTGGAAATTGAAGGTGGAACCGTTCTACTGATAACCGATCCGGGAAATGAACCTGAGAAAATATCATCAATAAATGGTCGAATAACTCGTTCAAGCTTTACAAATACACTTACGACCAATTTTGAGGCGATTGTTCGCGGCGAGAAGATAAATCTGAACATAGTTGATCTTGATACTGTGAACCTTATTCATGGAGAAGTTGTTGATACGAATATCACCCTCAAATCCGATCTCGTCAATTTCAGCTATAATGGTGAAATTCAAGCTGGCAGCAAAGTTTTCCTTAAAGGCGAATTGGCGCTAAACACTCCATCAGTTAGACGCGCCATCGAGTGGTCCGGAAGCGAGATAAAACCGGGGGCAGCACTAGGGGCTGTTGATCTGCAAGCAGACGTCTCAGGAACACTGACAGGTGCAAAGTTTGAAGACCTTATCGTCAAGATCGGGGACAATCGTGGCATCGGCATATTGGACTATTCCCTGGAAGATGATGGCCCGCCAGTCTTGAGTGGCACACTTGCCTTTAACACACTTGATATCGAGTCATTTTTACGTGCTTTCACCCCTTTGCCAAAATCAAGCGATGATATTGCCAACACGATTGATACACGATTTTTGAAACAGCTTGGATTAGATCTCAGACTTTCCGCGCAATCAGCAAAATTTGGCCCGGTCGAAATGTCAAATTTAGCGGCAGCGGTGAAAGTCAATCGCGAAGATGCAACGTTTAATGTTGGAGATGCAACCGCATATGGTGGTCAACTGATTGGCAAGATTTCCATTTCTGACAAAGGTATTGATGGTGGTGGCGAAATTTCCATCTCAGTTCGCGCTGTGGACTTCGATGAGTTTTTTACAACCCTCGAATTGGAAGGCCCATTGCCGCGAGGCACTGGGGACCTTGATTTGAAACTCACCTCAGAACGACCGCTTTGGGCAACTGATGTTGCGAATATTCGAGGTGGGCTTTCTATCACTTTAAATGACGGATCCGTACCGGGAGTCAATCTTGATCAAATCAAACAACTTGCATCAGAAAAGAAGTTTTTTGGACTAAATGATGCTGCAAATGGCAGTTTAAGCTTTGACATGGCAGAATTGGACGTCGACATTGATGGCGGGATAGCAAGCATTCAACAAGCAATCATTATGTCCGGTGACGAGCAAATTATTCTGAATGGCATTATACCGTTCGCAAAGGGTAGTTTTGCGCTTCAAGGAAGCGTTAGTCCTATAGCCAGTCAATCTGGACAAACGAGTTCCGAATCTCCCAAACCGACCGACAATGTCTTTTTATTCTTTATCGGCGGTTCATGGCCAAACCCAATTGTATCACCATCTGTTCCAGCAGTTAAGTTCAGATAAAGACAAATTACTTACACATTTTGAAAATTGCAATCGCTTCATTGCTGACGGGTGCTACACTGGCAGCGCTAAACATTTCTGCGCTGAGTTAGTCAATGATCTGGGATTAAGTTCCAGAACAATTTTTGATACAATAAAAACGGGATGGTTGGGCCATTCGTCACTTGATTCTAGGCTCGATTGTCATCGCCCTGATCTGGATCATTGTGCACTTATTCCGGCCACCTTCAAATTAGAAATCAAATGCACTGAGACCACTGACCATCTCATCAAGCCCTAACGGTCTCGTGATCGATGGTTCTGCGCGCGAAACACAACCTTGACGTTCGCACAGGCGACATGTTGGACCTACTTCGATATTTGTGAGCTGACCGATATCAGAAGAATATCCTATCTGATCAGCATACTCGGACGAGCAACATAACATGATAGCTGTACGACGGACTGGGTCGTTCAGCGAACCTTTCAGGCCATCTACTGTTCGCGACAGCGTAATAAAGTCTGTACCATCAGGTAACTTCACCTGATTTGTAAACACTTGACCGGGCAGCGCGAATGCAGAATAAATGCTGTGTTTGGGGCATGCCCCGCCAAATTGGGAACGAGGATAACCTTTTGCACCAGCGCGCCGGACTATGTTACCGGCATTGTCTACTTCTAATAAAAAGTAGGGGACAGCGGGTAAATCTGGTCGCTGAAGCGTGGTCAACCGTGTGGCAACTTGTTCAAATGAAACATTAAACTGAGCGCTTAAAGCATCGATATCATATTCGTATCGTTTTGCGGCTGTTTGAAATTTGGCGTAAGGCATAATCAATGCATGAGCTGCATAACGAGCTAGCTCAGCGCGGGCAATCCGAATAGCTTCTTCGCCTTGTAGATTTAATCCCTCCAACTCATCCTGAATTGGTTTTGCAAGCGCAAGCATGCCCGCTTCTATCGCAATTTCCCGCAATCGATCATGCGGTGATAATCGTGCAGAAATAAACAACCGCATTGAATGCCTATCAAGTCGTCGTCGTAGACTTGGCATGGTCCTCACGGGCAGAACCTTTATCGTTATACCGTGTTTTGCTTTCAACCAATCACGCAAAGATGCAGCTGGCTCGTCAGCAGAAATAAATTCATCGCTGAACTTTTCAGCGGCCTCATCAATCCTGCCAAAATAATTTGGTCGTTCTTCAAATGCATTGCGGACAGTATCAATAGGCAACCGAGAGCCTGATATCTGCATTGAGCTATCATCTTTGGCTAACATTGCAGATAAATCACTTAATCGCATCAACTGCTCGGTGTAGGCACGATAAAGTTTGACCATTCCCGAAGCCGCATTCGGTGCGGCATCAGCAACTTCCACCAACTCTTGATCTCCAGGCAATTCGCCAATTAGCAAAGGATCATTAAATACTTCTTTCAAGGCGCTCAGAGTGCCTGCCCCTTCGACCTGCAATTCTTGCGGATCAATTTTATAAACAGATGAAAGTTTTATAATGAGCGGCACGGTCAACGGTCGCTGATTGCGCTCTATTAAATTCAAATATGACGGGGAAATTCCCAAATCCTCAGCCATCGCTGTTTGCGTTAAGCCAAGTGAATTGCGGATCCGGCGTACGCGCGGCCCAAGAAAAACTTTCTGATCAGCCATTATTCTCCAACTTATTACAAGTTTTTACTGATTTTGATTTAGTCAGTTTTTACAAAATTTACAAGTTTACAATTTGTCATTGTGAAAAAATATACAACATAACTCTATTTTATGATCATTTCTTACAATTTTCATGGATATGCACCGCATTCCATGTAAATTTAGTCACAGAGAAATCATATCCGCAAGGAGTAATCTTAATACTCTAAGCAAGTATGACAAAAATTTACAAACTGGCAAAACCTCTACCTGTCAGGCCAAAATATAATGGAGTTGATTATGGCACCTAAAACACGCGTTAAAGAGAGAGCTGAAGAGCAATCACATTCAATGCCTGAAAATCAGCAAGCATCTATTCATAGACTTGCCAACGATCTTCATCGTTTGAACAACTCAATCATGAAGGCTGTTGATGAGGGCGTATCAGTCGAATTAATTCGCTCAGCACGCCACCATGGCGGCGGTGGCAACTGGGGTGATCTTTTGGTGCCGGTCATTGTAGCTAACAAATAAAAATTCAACATAGACAACATTTTAATAAAGCCTCGCGCAAGCGGGGCTTTTTCTTATCCAGATATGAATCCGCTGATTATCGAAGAAAATTTATGTTATAAATCAATGGCAAGCATTGCTCTAAAGTAAAATTTGAGGCAACACACTAGCATTTTTAAATCGATTAGATTAAATATCGGTCACAGTTAAAATGGATATAAATCATGAGCAGTCAGACCATTCCAGTTGAACCTTTCGATTATGTCGTTTTTGGCGGCACCGGTGATTTAGCCGAACGAAAGCTCTTACCAGCACTATACCACAGACAGGTTGCGGGCCAATTTACAGACCCCACACGCATCATTGGCGCGTCCAGAACTGAGATGAGCCAAAAGGAATATCAAAAGTTTGCGCATGCAGCTTTGAAAGAACACGTCAAAGAAGCAGAGTATGACAAAGGTGAGGCTGATAAATTTGTCAATCGGCTTAATTATGTCTCATTAGATGCGAAAGCTGATCGTGGTTGGGATGAATTAAAAAAGATTTTGGATGAAGGTACAGAGAACGTTCGCGCCTTTTACATGGCTGTTGGCCCATCATTGTTTGGCGATATTTCTGAACGCATCCGCGACAATGGATTGATTACGGAAAAAACCCGAATTGTGGTTGAGAAACCACTCGGCAGAGATTTGGCTTCAGCTCAGGATCTGAATAACACAATTTCAAGTGTTTTCGATGAAGATCAAGTCTTTCGTATTGATCACTATCTCGGAAAAGAAACTGTTCAAAACCTTATGGCACTTCGATTTGCGAACATGCTCTATGAACCACTTTGGAATTCAGCACACATTGACCACGTACAAATCAATGTATCAGAATCTGTCGGACTAGAGGGGCGTGCAGGTTATTATAATAATGCAGGCGCGTTGCGAGATATGGTTCAAAATCACTTGGTACAGCTCATGTGCCTTGTCGCGATGGAACCGCCAGCGTCAATGAATGCTAAAAATGTCCGTGATGAAAAACTGAAGGTTCTACGTTCGCTTAAACGTATCGATACAAAGAATGCAGACAAAATGACTGTTAGAGGTCAATATAAAGCAGGAGCGTCAGAAGGCGGTGCGGTTTCAGGATACCTGGACGAATTGGGCGAGCCATCTAACATTGAGACTTATGTTGCAATCAAAGCAGAAATAGAGAACTGGCGTTGGAGCGGTGTTCCATTTTACCTACGCACCGGAAAGCGTATGCCAAATCGCGTCTCCGAGATTGTAGTAAATTTTAAAGCTGTACCTCATTCGATTTTTGGCGATGCAGGCCAAAATATGTATGCCAATCAACTCGTCATTCGTCTGCAACCCGATGAAGGCGTCAAACAATGGATCATGATTAAAGACCCAGGCCCTGGCGGCATGCGTTTGCGGCACGTTCCGCTTGATATGAGTTTTGCCGAGAGCTTCCAATCCAGAAATCCGGACGCCTACGAGCGGCTGTTACTCGACGTTATTCGCAATGATCAAACACTCTTTATGCGCGGAGATGAAGTTGAAGCGGCATGGGAATGGATTGATCCGATTTTAACTGCGTGGGAAGATACAGAGCAACTTGCTCAGACTTATACGGCGGGCACATCTGGCCCCAGCCAAGCCATAGCATTAATCGAACGCGATGGACGTACTTGGTATGATCATGAATAACATTACCAATCACCTTTATGAAAGCAGACCGCAATTAGCCGTTAGTTTAGCTGATGATATCGTTATACGCTTAAGCGATGCCATCAACAAAAACGACCATGCATCTCTTGCAGTCTCAGGTGGCTCCACACCAAAACTCCTTTTTCAAGAGCTCTCAACACGCACCCTGCCTTGGGATAAGGTTACAATTATCCTTGTTGACGAAAGATATGTCGCACCAGATGATCCGCGATCAAATGAAAAACTTGTTAGAGAAAACCTTGCAAATAATGAGGCTTCCACCGTTAACATTCTTGGTTTTTGGAAGGATGGTTATGCTATTCATGACGCAATGAATATGTTGGACGCCAAATTCAAAGACATGAATAATTTCGATGTTGTTATTCTGGGCATGGGGCTTGATGGTCATACGGCTTCATTTTTCCCCGGCGGAAGTAATTTGACTGACGCCATAAATCCTACATGTTCAAAAGCTATCTTGGACATGGAAGCTGAGGGTGCCGGTGAGCCGCGACTAACAATAACATTGCCACAAATCATGAAAGCGCACTACCATGTGCTGCATATTGAAGGCGATGAAAAACATGAAGTGCTTCAACAAGCGATGTCCGAAGATGCAGAACAGATTTTGCCAATCCGGTCTGTTGTTGAAGCTGTTAAACTGCCGATACATCTATATTGGGCCCCTTAATCTAATAGGAATTTAATTAGCTAGTTGCTAGTTTGAGAAGGAAGACCATGTCCACTGATCAGCGCATTCTGGATATTACAAAACGTATCATTGAACGTTCGAAACCAACACGCGAACCATATTTGGATCGTGTCAGACAGTCCGCACACAAGGGACCGCATCGATCGAAATTAGGTTGCACAAATCTGGCTCACGGATTTGCCGCAAGCGGTGAAGATAAGGCTGATCTGTCAACTGACATAAAACCAAATATTGGCATTATAAATGCCTATAATGACATGCTTTCGGCTCACCAGCCGTTTCAGTTTTTTCCTGATATTATCAAAAAAGCCGCTCGCGAAGCAGGTGGAACAGCCCAAGTTGCAGGTGGAGTACCAGCCATGTGCGATGGCGTTACCCAGGGTGAACCGGGAATGGAATTGTCGCTCTTCTCGCGCGATATCATTGCAATGGCAACGGCTGTTGGTTTGTCACACGACATGTTTGATGCAGCTATTTACCTTGGCGTATGCGATAAAATTGTTCCTGGTCTGACAATTGCAGCTCTCACATTTGGCCATCTTCCAGCGATCTTCGTGCCCGCTGGGCCAATGACAAGCGGTATGTCAAATAAGGACAAGGCAAGAATACGCCAGCTCTATGCTGAGGGTAAGGTTGGGCGTGCTGAACTTTTGGAATCGGAATCCAAATCCTATCACGGTCCAGGTACATGCACATTTTATGGCACGGCAAATTCAAATCAAATGCTGATGGAAATCATGGGACTGCATATTCCAGGCTCATCATTTATTAATCCAGGTACTAAACTGCGCGACGCACTTACAGAAGAAGCGGCAAAACGCGCAATTGCCATTACTGCAATGGGTAATGAATTTACCCCAGTTGGAGAAATGATTGACGAGCGCTCAATCGTCAACGGCGTTATAGGCCTGCATGCAACCGGCGGCTCTACCAACCATACAATGCACATTGTGGCGATGGCAAAGGCAGCAGGAATTCATCTAACGTGGCAAGACATTTCAGAACTTTCTGATGTTATTCCACTTCTCGCTCGTGTTTATCCAAATGGCCCCGCCGATGTGAACCATTTTGCAGCTGCTGGCGGACTAGGCTATCTAATTGGAGAATTGTTAGATAGCGGACTTTTGCATGAAGATGTGCGCACCGTTTGGGGCCAAGGCCTTGATGCTTATCGCGTTGAAGCAAAACTGAACGAAAGCGGAGCTGTTCACCGTGTTGCGGCACCCAAAGAGAGCGGTGATCCCAAGGTGATTTCAAAAGCGTCAACACCATTTCGCGATGATGGTGGCTTGAAAATGCTAAAGGGTAATGTTGGTAGCTCAGTGATTAAAGTTTCCGCTGTCAGAAAAGACAATATGGTGATTAAGGCCCCGGCAAAAATTTTTCATAGTCAAGCGGCATTACAGGCAGCGTTCAAGGCTGATGAGCTTAATGGTGATTTCGTGGCCGTTGTTCGTTTTCAAGGGCCGCAAGCTAATGGCATGCCGGAGTTACATAAATTAACCCCTCCATTGGGTGTGCTGCTTGATCGTGGTCAAAAAGTTGCTCTTCTAACTGATGGCCGCATGTCTGGTGCTTCAGGTAAAGTTCCAGCTGCAATTCACATGACCCCTGAAGCGAAGAATGAAGGTAACATCGCCAGAATACGCGAAGGTGATATGATCGAGTTAGATGCAATTAACGGCACATTAAACGTGCTTGTTGATGAGGCCGAATTTAATGCACGTGAAATCGCGACTTGTGATCTTAGTGATAATGAATTTGGTATGGGTCGCGAATTGTTTGCTGCTTTTAGGGCTATCGCATCAAACTCAGATGAAGGTGCCAGCGTTTTCTGATTAGCGTGTATATATTAACGGTTTTATCAGATTACCTAACTCTGGCATTCTGCTTCACCCAGCTCTCTAACCTGGAACGAACATCCTGTACTTCACTGCGCAACCGTTGATAATCTTCTTTGCTGCCAACTCCAGAAGCATGTACTTCTTGCGGTGAAGGCTGACCTGCAACCTGAACATCAGGTTCATAACGGGTCTGCATTGTTTCTTGTTCAAGCGCTTGATCTAAGGTCGACTGAGTAGCAACCGGGTGCTGCATTGCATTTGGATATATTGGCACATGTTGACCGTCGGCATAGACAGCATGTTGCATTGGCGCCTGATATGTTGCGCCTGGCATCATTCGTGGATCGGTGTAGGGCTGCTGATGAACCGGTGATGATGCCCCATATGCTTGATTGTGGACATATGAATGGATGGGCACATGATTTTGATGATTACTCTGCCGTGTTGGTTCGTCCTGATTTTGGATAGCTGCTGGATGATTTGCATCCGAACTTTGTTCGAAATGGGAATCACGATCATCGATATATGGCGCGGCCCTCAAATCTACTCCAGCTGACTGCGATTTGTAATTTTGCTGAATGCCATTCCACGCACCAATTATAATAGCATATAAAACACCCAACATCCCTGCAATGAATGCAAATAGTACAACTGTAATTTTACGAGACATAGTTGAGGGAACATCTGGATATTCCGCTCTGGAGATGACTTGAATTTTAGAACTATAAAGCTCTCCCTGAACAGCCGTCTCGCTAGAACTCCTGAGTAGTTGCTCATATAATGCGCGTATCGATCCTGCTTTGCGGGTAAGTTCTTCTAGCTCCAGATTCTCTACAGATTGATCAGATGACTTGGATTTCAAAACGGCAAGTTGGGATGCCAGTTCAGCCTCAGACTGCTGAGTTCTTTTTGCATCTCGTTGTGCTGCAGCAATTATCCGGCGAAGTTCATCACGAATGTCAGATTCAAGCGCTTTTACAGAGGCCTGTGCAGCTACCAACTTTGGGTGCCTTGGCCCTAAACCAACCGCAAGTGAGTCACTCGTCGATTTTGCCTCACTATATTGTTTTCGTTGTTCAGAAAGCGTTGTCGTGAGAGCAGCCTGAGGAAAAGACCCGGATATAACTGCGTTAACATCAACCTTTGCCAACTCCTTTGCAAGAATAGTTTTAGCTATTTGCTCTGCTCTAACTTTTGTTAGGCTGTCACTTAAAGACTGCATCTCTTTTTTATTGATCACGCCTCCACCAACATCGATAATATCATTTTCGGCTCGATACTTGACAACAGCCTTCTCAGCGTCATCCAAACGCAGGCGCAGTTCATCCAATCTGGCGTTGATCGATGTCGACGTTTGATTGAAGAAACCTGATTTTTTCTGGCTGTATTCTTTTAGAAACTGCTCTACCAGAGAGTTTGCGATGATTGCTGATTTCTCAGCATTACGCGTGGTAACACCGAGACTCACGACAAGTGTTTTGGGATCACGCCCTACACTGATGCTTTTTCTCAACTGATCCAGGACACGTTTATTAACGTCTGTACCAATACTCGATGCAGATGAGAATAATTCCTTAAGAGCAGACCCTATGCCTCCGCTATTTCGGCTAAATTCAGGATCATTTGTCAGACCAAGCTCATCTATGGTATTTTCCAACACGCTAGTAGATGTCGCAACGCGCATTTGCGTATCAACAAGTGCAAGCAACAACTCAGAGCTAGCAGGATTATTACTCAAATCAGTATTGATTAAACGTAACTCACGCGGATCAAGAAATATCTGACTTTCAGCATAATATTTATGTGGTGTAGACAATGCGACCAACACGCCAATAAATGCCCCGATCAAAGCAAGTATAATTATCAAATATTTCCTTTGCCAAACCGATATAACAATCGCAACAAAGTCTAAAAGCGGCTTATCGGGGTCGTGATAATATGCTCTCAGCTTACGATTACTACGTCCCCCCTGTTCATGAGCGGGTTTATGAGATTGGTGAGAATAGTCCAGTAGATCATCATGCTGATTGTGGATTGGTTCAGATTTTTCTTTCTGTTGCTTTTTTTGCCGATTTGCGAACACATTAGCAAGGCTTCTTAGTTTGCTTTTTTGTGATGGAAGCGTATCTCCATCGTTTAGTTTTGAGCGCTGATGTTCAGATGCATGGCCGCGATCATCCTGCTTTGAACCAGCAGGTGCATAATCTAGTAATGAACGCCTTTTTCGATGCATAATACTTTATGTGATCCAGACAGAAGAATGAATTGTTAACGCAACTTAAAAAATTATGGGTAATAAAGTATTAACAAAAGGGCTTTTGGTCATGGTTTTCAGAAATAAACATCTCTAAATACAGCATCTTAAGACTTTTATGAAATAACTCAGTTTATCGAGGCAAAAATTACAATAACAAGCCGGGTTGAGTTGAATGTTAGACCATATAAGATCAACATATTTGTCCAATTTTGATAATATTCGATCCTACGCAATTCTTGTAAGCGGTTCTGCAGGGCGACTCGTCATTTCCCTCATTTATTTTATTCTTGTTGCAAATACATTGAGCTTTGATGAATTTGGGCTTTTTGCTGCAGCATCTGCGACAGGTATAATTTTATCACGTTTTTTTGCTTTTGGATTTGTCTCCCCTCTATACCGAATAGCTACGGCAAAAAAGCGCTTGCTGGGTGTCTATACCTCCGGTCTGATTGCGGGAGCAATCTTATCAATGCCAATCATCGCGGTTGTCGCTATCATTATCTATTATCTGATGTTTGCCCATCAGATGTTGATGATAACATTTTTGTTCATCGTTTTTGCAGAGGTTATATTCTGGAGAACATTAGAGGTTGCAGTCATCCTACTAAATGGCCTCTATAAATTCGGGCACGCCTCTATTCTTGTGGTCATTGGCACGCTTGTTAAGATGTTAGCATCTGCGTTATTCGTTTGGCTCTCAATGGGTGACTTACAAGATTGGGGTATCTATTACATTTGCGGGAACGCCGCTTCAGCCGCAATTGCTGTTTTATTCTACTACCCAAAAGTCAGGTTGCGATGGCGCGTATCCTTGTACTATGCCCGCTGGATTGATTCACTATCGGTGGCCGCGGCAGAGCTTACATATTACACTCAAAATGAAGTCGACAAGTTACTAGTTCTTGCCATGGGAGGGCCAAAGATTGCCGGTATTTATGCGATCCTCATGCGATTGATAGACCTGACTGCGCTGCCAGTTCGATCCATGTTGACACTTCTTATCCAAAAAATTATGCAACGGAAATCCATAATTCAAAGCCTTAAGAATCGCTTGATTTTTGAAGCTGCGATTGGCGGCATTTCCCTGGCGGGCATCATTGCCATGGCGCTGATCTTATCAATTTTCCCCAATCTACTCGGAGACAATGTCGCCGAAGTAACGCCAATACTTATTTTTGTTGCATTGGTACCATGTTTTAGAAATCTTGCTGAATATCATTCAGAATTGCTATACGGCGTCAACCGTACCGTCATTAGAACACGAAATGCGCTACTTCTGGGTATCCTAAAAACTGGGTTGCTAGCTCTATTATTGCATTATTTTGCTACAAGCGATATCTGGCTTACGCTGCTCAATGGGGTATTTGGAATACTCTACATTGCGTCATTGTTTTTGAGTTATCCCGCTATTGATAAGATTGCACCACTTCAAAAAAGTAACGTCTAAGCAGGTTTATAATCTAATGTCATTTTTCTGAGTTCTTCTATATCTGTATGTACGAATGATTGAATTCCGATGGCGACATGTTCAGAACTTAGTTCAGATAGAAAGATCTTTAATCCTTCAGAAGATGCATCGCCATTACTTTCATCCCACATAACCTTGCAGAGAGCCTGTCGGTTATCATTGTGATTGGCACCTTTTCCAATCTCTTTTGCGAAACGACCATAAATCATGCACTCGGACATTTCACGATTTCTAATGAGACATTTAACCCAGTTGTGGCCGTGAACTTTCTCAATATGGCAAAGAAGATTTTTTACCGTTTGTGTGCGCCAGGCAATAAATGTATTGATGTAATCATCATAACAAATATCCGTTTCTGCAATGCCAAGAAGTGAACCAGCATTTTTTGACCACTGCATGTGTTCCTGCATGCTTTCGTTAATCCCGTTTGGATTGCAATAAAAACGGATATCTTCACCAACCAATAAAGAATTTACATCAAAATCTTGAAGAAGAACGACATCAGAGTCGATTGATAACATGATGTCTTCATCAAGTTTCTCAGCAATGGCGAGGCGTCTAATTTGTTGTGCGTGCCATCCCCTTAATGGAAGCGAAAATGGTGACAACCAAACACGCGCATGCTGAGATGAAACAGGATCGGGAAACGAACGTAACCACCACGGAAATAAATCAAGTTCACTTACAATTACCCTATTCTTTCCGCCCAGTTTACTAAATGTTTCAACATCACACTCTTCAACAAGTAGATAATGTGTCCAATCACCCTTTAGATGCTTATCCAAACTCTCGCAAAGAAGTTGGCAACGTTCAAAATCGTCTGCATATGATGCAGTTATTACGGCTGTCAAAATAGTACTCAACCTTTATGGACACGATGATTATCGAAGATTCTATGCCAAAAGATGCGCCAAATGAACAGCGGATTTCCGACTATATATCGGCGCCAGAGGCGACGCGGTTCAAGCAGTAATCTATATAACCATTCTATACGCCATTCTCGCCAAGACACAGGTGCCCTAGGCATTGTCGAAGAAACAAAATCAAACAATGCACCAACGGTGAACACCAGCTTCCCATGTTCTGAATTAATATAGTTGTGCACCCACTTCTCTTGGAGAGGGCTGCCCATGGCAACCAACAGGATATCTGGCTTAAGTTTGGACAATTTTTTTAATGCTGTCTCGGTTTTATCATCATTTATGTACCCATCGGAAATAGGTACAAAATTATGCCACGGCGTTTGCTGACCAAAAACCCTCGAAGCATCTTCAAGAACATTTTGGGTGCCGCCAATCATTGCAATTGTCATAGGTTTATCTAGATACACCATTAAGCTTGGTATAAAATCTGTTCCATTCAAATTTGCCGAAAATTTATGGCCTTCAAGTATCATATTTGCAATATCTACACCAAAACCATCTGGCAGAATTGTAACATCGCTTAAGCTGTCTCGATATTCTTTATCGTGAACAGATATATTTGCATTGTTCGCATTTAAGTATCCGAAAACATGCTGCTTTTTGTCATCTGAAAATTTGCTCTCAACCGTACGAAAAGCCTGTTCCCACGTTAGGTCGAGCACATCGACACCCAGTATTTGGGTACTCCTTCTTTCTGACGATTGCTCCGTCATAGAGCACCTTCCTTTATATCGTGCAGGAAATTCGCAGCTTTCAAACCGACAGAAAGGTTAGACATCAATGCGTCAAGCTGACGTTGATGAAATTCATTTCCATCGATATGTAAGTTAACCCCTCCCTTAGTGCGTTCAACACAATCAATTAATGCATCTGCAAACTGATACGGATCTTCGACTTTGAAACAATTTTCGGGAATATCTGAAATACCTCGAAGTGCATTTTGTGTTGCAACAGCGGGAAGCCCCAATTCAAATGTTTCGATTGTTTTCAATTGAACACCAGTACCTTCCTGACTAAATAGTGGAATAACTGCACATCTACGGCAAAATTCACGTGCATCTTCTACTCGGCCTAGGAATTTGACATTGTCAGGCACGTCACTCCGTATGTTCCCAATATTACCGGCTATCGCAATGGTGTATTCATTGGGCAATTTGGGGACGATCTTAGACAAAAACCAGTCTAAACCTTGTCGATTAGCAGCCCAACTCCAAGACCCAATAGTACCTATATCGTATATCACATGTTGGTTTGCAGGCCGGACAACAGGTTTTATAGATGTCACCAGGGGAAGCATATTCGACTTCTGCGTTATATTTAGATCAATTCTATCTTGATCTGCTAAGGTCCAAACGTGAGATGCTTGTGCGCATAACTCAGTTTCAAGCCTATCTAATAATGTTGCCTCTCGCTTGAATAAAAATGCGGAAACACCATTAGCCGCCGCTGTTGCATTTTTGATAGCGGACGCTGATTCAACATTATGTGCAATGAAGATAGTTTTCTCTTTGCTAAATACCTCAAAAAAGGCACCAGCTAATTGTACAGAATTTAAAATCAAACCGTCAAATGGTCTCAAACCATCCAAATTAGACCGGATGACATCAGCGTCAACAGCAAGCATTTTTGCAGATGATACTGTCATTCCTTCGGCCACGGCTTTCATCAGCCACCTGGCTTTCTGCAACTTTGAGACTTTTGTATTTGTAACTTCGAGTTCACCCAGAACAATCGTCGCATCGGGATAGGCTGGCTCCTCGCCGGGAGTAAGAAAACCCATGATTTTCAAGTCAATACCGAGCGCATATAACCCATCTACGATAACGCGATTCGCGATATCATATCCCGATTTTGGATTTTTGACCGGAACCAATGATGACAAAAATATCAACTTCACACATATTCTCCTTGGTCATGGTTATACAGAGAACCTTTGAATTTGCTGCTAAATCGGTTCCTCAAATTATATCAAAGACATAAATCAAATATTTAGATTGTTTGTATAAGACTTATTAAGCTTTTGATAATGTGATTGAGACAGCACAGCCATTATGAATATTACAGAATATTTTCGTTCAAATAATGTTGATGCTGAGAGCATTGAACTCATTGTAACCATCCCGACTTACAAAAGACCCCAACAACTTAAGCTGACACTCCAATCGCTTGTAAATCAAACAATCGATAAAAAATTTGCTGTCATCGTGATGGATAATCACGAAGGTGCAGAAGGAGCGCAGTCTGCCAAGAGCTTTATGACTTCCGCTGACCTTAATGGCGCTGACCTTAATGGCGCTGACCTTAACGGCATTGTCATTCTTGCCCACGATAGAGGTAATTGTCATGCATATAATGCAGGCTGGAAAACCGCATTGTTGGAGTTTAAAAATTTCAGGTATTTGGCAGTCATTGACGATGATGAAGTTGCTGACCCTCGCTGGCTTGAAGAGTTAGTTAATACCGCTGAGATCTTTGGAACCGATCTTGTAGGCGGCCCTCAGATCCAGCAATTTAAGGCCGAAGCACATAATGTTTGGAAGCGACATCCAGTGTTTCTTCCACATTATGAACGAACTGAACCAGTGCCGATCCTCTACTCATCCGGGAATGTTCTTATATCGCGGCATGTTCTAGAACACATGCCTTCACCTCACCTAGACCCGATGTTTAATTTTATTGGCGGGGGCGACAGTGATTTTTACTCACGATGCAAACGTGAGGGTTTTACTTTTGCATGGTGTAACAGTGCTCAGGTTTTAGAAGACGTCCCAAGTCAACGTGCCACTTTTAAATGGGTCAATGCGCGCAGTTTAAGAAATGGGTCCATTTCATCGATTATTGATACAAAGCGCAGCAGGAACAGGCTTAAAACACTTGCAAAATCACTCGTTCTGTTGGGAATTTCTCCATTTAGGTCTGCTATCTCAGCGATCAAGAATAGATCAATTGTAATTGGCTTATATCATGTACAAGTCGCCATCGGACGTCTGCTAGCAGAAATTGGTGTCATCAATGAACAGTATCGCAATCCAGAAAACAAATAGTCAATTTGAGAGGACTATTTTTTTGGTGCTTTATCTACTTCTTCCGCACCAGTTTTCATTTGGTAATTTTGATTGGCAATATTCGATCGAATTTCCTGCTTACCTAGATAATCCAAACGGCCTATGAGGATATCGTGAAAAACCTCGCGTCCAACACGCTCATTAAGCGAATCTCCAACTGTTTTTCTAAATGCTTCAAGATCAAAATTATCCAAGGCCGGGAAGTTAATGACATTGTTCCCGATAAATTCAGTAATCAGAATATCATTTATCATTTCCTGCGGTTTAAATGGAAAGATATCCATATCCTTTGGCTCTATCAAAAAGCTAACTTGTGTGAGAAAGTATCCGTGAACTTTTCCGCGGCTAATCACCGGCACTGAAATAACATCGCTATTGACCCGTTGAAGGCCAGCATAGAAATTTGCTTTTTCAAGTTCTTCATCACTTGGCCCTGGTTTTGACATGGAAATTGCACCATAGACTGAACCTAATGCAACAACGGCAACCCAAACACCAATGAGCAACACTTTAATCATGAAAGTTCATAGCCGCCAAATTGACCCATTGAATAAGTCCCATCATCCTCTGCAGAATGGACAGCATCTTTGAGCATATTCGCAATATCACGCACAGCTTCCATGTGGGTTTCAAGTTTACGCTTATTGACTGCCAACTTTTCTTGAACAGCGTTTAACTGGTTTTGATGCTCAGCCCGAATATCATCAGACTTGCAGTTTTGTAGAAGCGTTGTGATTTCATAAAGACAACGACTTTTTTGCGTGCTTGAAGCTGCAATATCAAACTCGAGATCCTTACCAATTTTTGAATTTTCAAGATCAAGTAATGCTTCGAGACGGCCAAGTACATTACTAATTCGAACCTTATATGGTTGTGCAGGTTGGCTCATCGGATTTTCTTTCTATGGGATTTAAGGCTTAGGATTTTCATCCAGAGTATCTAATATATCGCGTTCATTGGTATGTATGATATTAGCTGCTTGATTAGCATTCTCGCTTTGCGCCTGTAGCTGCTGGGCAATACCAACGCCCCCGGCCTTTGCAAGCGTGTTACCAATTTGCTGGGCCATCATACCCTTCCATATGTCGCCGGCTGTACCTTCACCAAAAACGGCGCTTGCATCCTGAGGCAACATTTCTTTTACAAATTGCTCAAGAATAACGCCTTCGAACTTTTGGAAGGATTGATCCACACCTTGCGTTATGGATTGTGACCTCATATCAGCGACATTTTTTGGTAAAACGACAGCTGGTGCTGAGCCTGCTGCTTTTGCTGCTAATTCAGTTGCAAATTTTTCACCTGCAGCGGCAATTTCGAATGACGATGTTTTCTTCGTTTGAAGGTTAGCATCAGCAATAGCTGCTCGCTCAGGGTTTCCTGCCTTCAAAACATCAAGTACTAAGTCTGTATTTACTGAAATAGCCATAAACTTGCCCTATATGAAATACTCTACCTAGAATTATTTCATATGGGCCTTACCACAAGCTGGATTTTTTCCTGGCGGATAGGCCATCAATCAGATCCTGGAGGTCTTCTTCTTCCTGTTCTCGTGCCTCGTCAGATTGGGCGACAATTACTTTTTCGGAAATACGGTCTGCTTTTACACTCTCGGTTAATTTGTTTTTCTCAAGGAGACCTCTGTGCTTATTCAATTTTTCTTTCTTTGTTTCAAGAGAAGAAAGACGCTTTGCATAATGACCAGCCATAACCATATTAACCGGTGTAAAATCTCCCAATGCGCCAATTATAGATGTAACGCCATCTTCGGTATATCGTTGCTCAGCTAAGACCAGCGCCAAATCATTTTCAACAATCTTCTCTTTTTGCCGTTGAATCTCGACTAACCGCAACAGGCGTTTGGATTTTTTCTCCGCCATTATTGCCCCTCAAATATTCTGAAAAAACCATCCATAAACAAGATCAAGAAGTCTGAAATACCTAGATAAAGAAGTATCAAACCGCCTGTCAAAATAAATGGGATTGATATAAAATAAATCGGAATCTGGGGTGCCAGTTTATTGACCATACCGATCGATAAATTGAAAATAAGACCATAGATAATAAATGGGCTTGCCAGACTAAGCATTAAAATAAATGTGGAGGCCAATGTATCCGTCAGTGATACCAGCGCCATGCGATTCTGAAAGCCTCCTCCGATCGGCATGAACTCGTAACTTCGCACAAGTGTTTGTATGATCATGTGATGAAAATCTGTCATGAATAACAATACAATTGCAGTAAAAGAAATAATCGTTGTGATATCACTTTCCGGTTCATATTCGACAATACCAGGTGAAGGTGCAGCATTATAACCAATTGTCATTGACATGGCGGTGCCGGCAAATTGCAAACCAAGAGTGATGTAACGCGCAATCAATCCCATGGTTACACCAACAAAAATCTCGCCACCGATTAGGATAATATATTCTCCACCACTTACTTTGGTTTGCGCATAGAGCATCTCCCACATGAGTGGTAAGATCGCCATTGAAACTGCCAGAGCAATCATCAATCTTATTTGTACCGGTATGCGCGCGCTGCTCAATCCCGGCAGCGCCATAAAGCAGCCGCCAATTCTACAAAATGCAGCAAATAGCGCTAAAACTGTTCCCTCAGGATCTGCAATCACGAAATTGACCCAAGGATATTGATTTCAATACCTTTGGCAATTTCCACATGAGACAAAACAGGTAATGTTGCAAATATTCTTTCCACGATCATTCTCACATAAGGTCTTGCATCTGGAGATGACACGAGCACAAAAGGTGCACCTTTGTCCATGTATGAACGAATAATTTCTGTGGCCTGTGCAGTAAATTCTTCAAGCATCTTCGGTTCGATGTCAAACTCAACGACCTCGCCCTTAGCATCACGCTTCAATGCCTGATGGAAAACCTGATCCCAATGGTTACCTAGACGTAACACATTGAGCGTGCCATTTTGCGATAGATCACCACATAATTGTTGAGCCATTCGTATCCGCACATGTTCAACAATCTGCTCTGTCTTACGCATATGTGGTGCAAGTTCAGCAACAGCTTCCAAGACAAGATGCAAGTTTCGTATAGACATCCGCTCTGCTAGCAATAGTTTTAGGACAGCTTGCAGACCTGAGTAGGACATATGATTTGAACAAATCTCATCTGCCAATTTCTGATATTCTGGATCAAGCCGGTCGATAAGTACTTTCATATCTTTATATGATAGAAGCTGCGGGAGATTATTTCGAATAACTTCACTTAGATGAGTAAGAACAACTGAAACATTATCAATCGGTTGGAAACCTTCGCGCTTTAAATCATCGGCAAAGTCTTCTGGCACAGACATTGCAGGCATACCAAATGCGGGTTCACGCAATTCATCTCCTGGCACGCTTGGTTTACGCCCGTTTCCGATGACAACCATCAGCTCACCAACGCGTAACTTGTTTGCAGCAACAGTCGTACCGTGAATTCTAATCTGATAAGATTTTTCATCTATACCAATATCATCTGTGACTTTGATTTCCGGCACGACAAACCCAAATTGGGTTGCAAACTTTTTACGCATCTTGCTTACACGAAACGCTAGTTCATCGTGCGATGCCAATAATTTGCCACTCAATTGTTTGCCGAGCAAAAGCTCAACTTCAGCAGTTCTCAGAACATCTTTGACAGAATCCTGTTTTTGCTCATTCTCCTGCGCAATCTGTCTTTGTTTTTCCGCAAGCTCGGCTGTTTCTTGCTCTTGCCGCTGACGTGGTATCAACCACGCACCAAAAGCCAAAACACCGCCTAAAAATGCGAAAGGCAAAAATGGTAATCCAGGCATAATGCCTAGCACAAATAAGAGACCAGCTGATGCCATCAAAGCTCTTGGATAAAAACTCAATTGTGTGATGACGGTGTCATCGGTCGTTCCGACTTGACCACCACGCGAAACCAGAAGGCCAGCTGCTAGCGAAACAATTAATGCAGGAATTTGAGAGACCAGGCCATCACCGACAGATAGTTTTACAAACACGTCTGCAGCTTGACCAACTTCCATTCCATGGCGAGCGTAGCCAATAATAATTCCACCAAAAATATTAATACCGGTAATGATGAGCCCTGCAATCGCATCACCACGGACAAATTTTGATGCACCATCCATCGCACCAAAAAACGAGCTTTCTTGTTCTAACTCTCTACGCCTTATCTGAGCGTCTTTCTCGCTAATAAGTCCTGCCGATAGATCCGCATCAATTGCCATTTGTTTGCCGGGAATAGCATCGAGCGTAAACCTCGCTCCCACTTCTGCAATACGTGTTGCACCTTTAGTGATCACGATGAAATTGACAACAACCAGAATGAGAAAAACAATCACACCGATTACGAAATCACCGGACATGACCAGTTGCGCAAAGCCGCCAATAACGTTGCCGGCAGCATCGGTGCCAGAGTTTCCGTCTGATAATATTACTCTTGTTGTCGCGATATTAAGCGATAACCTTGTCATTGTGGCAATAAGGAGAATTGTCGGAAATGAGGAAAAATCCAATGGCTTTTGAATCCAAAGCGCCACCATAAGAATGAGAACCGAAAAAGCAATCGAAAAAGCAAGGCCAAAATCAATAAGAAACGACGGAATGGGTAGAAAAAGAACTGATAGAATTGCCATGATACCCATAGCAAAGCCCATATCTTTTCCGACTGAGATCTTAAACGGGGGTGCGAGTACTTCTTGTTGGGCCATGGTAACTACCGTCTAATCATTGACGCTTTTCGGTACGCCGAAAACAATTTTCAAGACACACCTAATGTATGCCCATTCTTAAACAGATTATAGGTCCCGAAACTTGCGTGAAGTTGGTAGTTAGTAAATTAGAGGATGAAATAGGGGTTAGAAGCCACTTTCAATTCGTTGAAAAACGATATTTGTAAAAGATGCGATCTGCGCACCCACAAAAGGAGCGCCTACTGCGACGCTGACCAGTACAGTAATAATCTTAGGAACGAACGTGAGTGTCATTTCCTGAACCTGGGTAAGCGCCTGAAAAAATGCGATAATGACACCAACAAACATAGCAACGCCTACAATTGGCCCGGCTGCGACGAGAACCGTCCATATTGCTGTCTGTACCAAATCTAGGGCATCGGCTTCATTCATGTACCGCTTACAGTAACGCCTTCTCCGACGGTTACCTTCTCTCCACTTTCCAGTGTTACAATAACACCATCAGAATGGATTTTCACCTGCTCGACAACCCCTTTTGTCAAACCATCAGCTGAAGTCACAGTTTTTCCAACGATAGTTCCAGCCTGAGTAAGCATGGACGACTGAATTAGCGATTCAAGATTCTTATTCGTCTCGATAGTTTGTTCAACTTGCGAGAACGTTGCCAATTGCGCAACTTGTTCTGTCGCATCCATGGGATCTGTCGGGTCTTGGTGTTTCATTTGCGCAATCAGCAGTTTCAAAAATGTATCATAATCAAGCGTTGCCTTCTTGGCAGCCTGAGATGATGCAGATTGACCAGCTGAAGATGTTTGAGAAACTGCTTCTACGCCCATGGTGCTAACTCCCTGCGAATTTCATCAATCGTTGCCGCTGGCATTTGAGGTGTATTTAAAATTTCATCCTCAAGTGGGTACAGTGCACGAATTGCTTTAAGCGATTCAAATGCTTTACCCTGAATAACCATACCATCAATGTGCTTGAGTTCGGACAAAACCTCATCATTTGTGAAGCATGTCAAAAGCATGACAATTGATTTTCTAAACATTGTCATAGATTGCTCATATCCAGCAGGATTAATTAACATCATCTGCACGATGAAATATAATTGGCGTAGCGGTGTTGTTGCTTCTTCCGGCTGCATCACGTGATTTTCAAGAAGGAAAGTTACATCATTCAAAAACTCAAGTGAAACTTTACGATCAACTCTCAATACGGCACCATTTATAAATATCCGTTCACCAGCTTTAAGTGAAATGCGAAGTGAATTCTTCATTGTAGCCCGTCCCTAATCATTTTTGTTATATCTATGATGCCTTGAAAATTATCCGTTTCACGGTGCCGAATTCGTTCGGATTCTTTAATGATCCATATACCTATAGAAATGAGGTTTGCCCGAAGTTCGTCATCCAGTTGATTTTCAGCTGAACCGAGATCTTCAATCAATCTAATCCACACACGGTTTACATAATAAAGAGCTTCTGTAGCCTCTTGAGAAGAGGCACCTTTATTTATGGCAAGCTGCAACATTTCAATTGACCGATCCAGAACCTGCCGTTCTCGATCCTTTGATTCAGTGACGTCATCTTCTTGAACGTCAGCATAGGAAAATTGATACATTACATCGCCCTTTTTATTTGCGTGCTATTTTTCATAATAATCATCTTAGGTAATCAATCAGGTTAAGCCGTTGAATTCGTGAAGTTATCGAATAAGATGTTTCTACTTGCGTCATTAAAGCGTTCACACGAGTAGATGCTTCGTAAACGTCAACTTCCTCCATTTTACCTACATATATCTTTGTTAAGTCTGCCTGAACCTGGAGAAGCTGATTGGCCTTGGTTACTCTGCTCTCAGATATCCCTAAAAGTGCGCGTTGGTCATCAGTGCCTGTGATAGCTTGTCCAGCAGCAGCAATAGCCTTTTCTGTTAAAACAGATTGCGCTTCATCATTGAGACCAATATTCAGCATTTCAAAAGAAATTGTTGCAGTGAATGCAAATTTTCTAAAACCATCTTCATTTGCATTCGTTGAACTTTGTATCAATTCTTCACGAGCGACCCGACTGGTCATATTTGTATCAGATGCTGTTGACCAATCTGTGTTCCAAGCAGCACCGGTAAACATCGGTTCGACAACAGTGTCCAAGAAGGATTGCATCTGTGCGGGGGTGATGCCGGAAACAGAAGGGCTTGATTGCGTGAAACCAAAATGTGTCGAAAACGCGGTATCAAATGCAGCCTTTGCAGTATTACCCGTCTCGAAATAGTCCACAACCGGTTTCACATCTGTATTAATTCCAGCGAAGAGATATTCGCCATTGGAGGTCATATTCGAAATATCAGTAAATGATTCCAGCGCATGTTTAACCTTGGCAACGGCAACACCACGCAATGTATCATTATTTGCATCCCGCGCTAAAATCAAAGCCTCAAGCATAGACTGAGCACTTTCAGAATTTTGTTTCAATCCTGCCTGTGCTGCTGATAATCTGTTCTCGACGAGTGCGTTCACATCCTTAATAGTCGTGAGCTGTTCAAAATCTCTGTGCAGCATAACCGCATTTGATGTCTTACCACCCAGCGCAACACCAATATCTTCAAAACGACCGGTGACAACTTCCGTCTGTAATTTCTGAATTTCTTGCTGGGCACGTCCAACAACCAACCGCATGGAATGTTGTGTAGCGTAACTAGAAACGAAACTTGTTTTCATAATTCTACCTCGCTGCCGACATCAGAGTATTAAATAGTTCATCAACAACGGATAAGATTCGCGTTGCCGCTTTGTAAGATTGCTCTAAAGTCAGCAACAATGACATTTCTTCATCAATGCTAACACCTGTTGCATTGGACAAAGTCCTTGAAATCTGTTCGTTATAGGCTTGTTTGGTATCTCTAGCGCTTGTCGCATCACTACGCGTTAATTCCAACCAGCCAATACTATCTGCTGCAAAATCAATTAGGCCCTTAGAAGTTCCGAGAAGAGATGTCCCATCAAAAGCAATAGGAGTACCCATTCCGGTTACAAGATTATCCAATCTTTCGGAATAACCTGCCGCGCCCGTCGTGTTGTAAACATAGGCAGCGCCATTTATACCGCCATCGCGCAGAAGCTTGGGATCACCGCCTGCCGAAGACATTACAGCACTATTGACCGTAATCATCGCTGCAATCCCATCTACACGGGTACCGGATGGTGGAACAGTTCCTGTTGACCAAGTGAAAAGACCGGGAAGATCCGGCGCACCGCCGCCAGTTTGATCTTTTTCTGCATAAACAGTGATAAGACCACGGGCAATTTCGTCAAGCTGGCCTTGCAACATCGGCGCAAGATCATCACGAATCTGAAGCTTTGCCTGTAATGAGCCACCTGCTGAGGTATTTGAACCAGATCCTGGCTGAAGAGGCACACCGTCTATATAGATACCATTACCCACCGTTGAGGCACCATAAGCAGGCGATGCTTCAAATGTAACAGACCGTGGAATTTTTTCGAAAAGTGTCGTCCCGTCCATCGTATATAGAGCAACATCATTGTTGCTTCTGACAGCAGGCCTGACCTCAACAATTTTTGAGATTTCCTTGATCAACATTTCACGTTCATCAAGATAATCGTTAACATCAACTTTTGTCGCTGTTCCCTGCTTGATCGCAGTATTAACAGTTTCAAACTGAACCAACATATCATTGAGTTTGGCGACATCAGAGGCGATATCAGTATCCATATCAGTGCGGATTTTCTGAATCTGGTTAGAAGCCGTTTGGAGCGAACGAGCCAGATCTTCGGCACTTGCAACTGCAGTTTCAGCTAATGTAGGCTCATTTGGTTTAGCGGCATAAGCGCTTAAATTATCCCGAAGTTTTCCAGCAAGGACTGCAGGCGACAACTCATAATCGTTTGTGCCAAAAATAATCCGCAACTGATCCAAGGATTTAACAAGGGTCGACTGCCCGCTTTCGGAAGCGATACTCGATACATTTTGCCGATACAAAATTTCGTCTTGGGCACGCGCAATTTTAGAAACCTGGGCACCGGCGATAGAATCACTTTCGAGCTGCACCGCTCGGCGCACATAGTTTGGGTTTTCCGCATTGGCAACATTTCGCGATACTACATTGGTCGCCATAGCCGTATTGGATAATGACCTTTGTGCAATATTAAGCGCTGTTGACAATGACATAAGTTAAATCCCTATCGATCTATCGTGCCAAGTTCACAAGTACATCCATCAGTTCCGAACCCGTTTGGAAAACTTTTGAGTTCGCGGTGTAGTTACGCTGCCCCTCAATCATCATGGTCAACTCTTCAGCAATATCCACATTGGAGCCTTCCAAAGCACCAGACTTAATCGTTCCAAAATTATTCGTGCCCGCAAACCCTGTTGTAACAACACCAGATTCAGTACCTTGTGCATACACATTGCCCGAAAGAGCCCGCAAGCGATCCGGGCTAGGAACCTTTGCCATGGCTATCCGGTAGATCGGAGTTAATTCACCAGATTCATAATTGGCAAAAATCGTCCCGTCTGCAGAAATTTCAATGCCTTTTGTAGCACTCGGTCCTTGACCATTAACCGTTCCGTAATCAACGGAAAATCCAGCAGCAAGTTCTGTCATATTGCTTAGATCAATGGTCATCGCACTACCGCCAGGTACTGTAAGAGCTATCGAATTAGCACTTGCACCTGCCAGCGCACCTGATGTTGCCTCAAAGGTCAATGTTTGAGAGGCCAAAGCAGCCGAGGTATACGGAAATGATGTTGTACCACCAACTGCTGCATCAGCCTTATTATACACAGTAACATCCCATGTATTTGCGGCAGTTTTTGTATAGTAGAAGTCCAGACCTACTTTTGCACCCTTATCATCATAGGCAACCAACGAACTTTTATGTGTTGGCGTAGCTGTTGCATTGTTCGCAGCAGGCAAGTTTGCTGGAACGACCACCGCAGTTGCTTCAGAATTCAAGTTAGCTTTGAACACGCCGGAAGTTGATGCGATTGCAGACAGGCCCGCTCCGCCGACATTTACCGGAGTTAGTCCATCAAACCCGTTAACAACAGGAACTGGCGTACCACTTGTATAATCGGCACCGAGCAAACGATACCCGCCTGCATTAACCAAGAAACCATCACCGTCGGGTGTAAATGACCCGGCACGCGTCAGAAAAGGCACACCATTTGTATCTTCAACAACAAAAAATCCATCGCCTTCAATTGCCAAATCCGTATTAGAGCTCGTAAACGAAAGAGGTCCTTGATCTGAAACGTTATAACGAACATCTGTCGTCATACTACCTGAATTATAAGAGCCAGAACCTGACGGAAGAAGAAGAGATGAGAATTCTGTTTGGGCTTTCTTATAACCCGTAGTGTTCGCATTCGCGATGTTTTCAGCGACCGTACTAAGACGGTTAGCCTGTGAATTCATGCCGGATGTTCCGGTACGCATCATTCCAGATAGACTCATAGCAAAATCCTCACTTAATTATTCTAAGAATGTAAAAGATCGGCCTTGCGTGAAACTGTCTGAGGGACCCTCAAAGGTTAACGTAAAACGGGGTCGATCTTTTGCAAAATCAACCCCGTTAGTATGTTTATTATATCTGTTCTTTATTCCGAAGCGGTCCAATCAATCCGATAACCAAGAAATCTCTTGGAATCGATTGGATCAAAATCAAGGCGTTTCCGTAGTTTTTTGCGCAGTTTACTAATGTGACTTTCGACAACATTTTCTTCTACATCTTCATCAAAAATGCCATAGATCGCATTAAAAATTTGTTGTTTAGTAACGCGGCGACCGCGGTTTGCAACAAGATATTCCAAAATACGACGCTCACGTCTTGGCAGAGGAAATGCTTCTCCGGCCACTTCCGTATCACGTCCATCAGAGTAAACACGGATTGTACCAATATCGGTAAAATTATTAAGAGCTGTCAGTCTGCGACGGATTGCACCGGCACGCGCCAAAATCTCTTTGGGATGAACTGGCTTTCGTACAACATCGTCTACACCGCTATCATAAAAAGCAAGCGTTGCATCAAGTGAAGGAGAGTCGCTTACAGCAATAACTGGTGCGGATGTTCTGCTCCGAATTGTTCTAGGTAAGTTTAACGTTTCGCCGCCTTGCCCTATTAAGAAAGCTTCGACTGCATCAATGTCCCCGTCTGCTGCAGTTTCAACCCATTCCCCGAATTCATTGCTATCAAAACTGGCAGAAGGAACTCCCTCCCTGCCAAAAAGTGATGCATATCCATCTTTAACCAGTTGTCTGTCATCTATTACTACTATCATTCGACCGCCTCCGAATCGTAGTTGTTTTCCGCTATGACAACAAAGTACGAATGGGGGTAATAACTCACAATTACCTTTTGTTAACCATAAATATTAATAGCAAATTAACCATAAAAATGGTGAAATTACTACATATAGTGGCTCATTACTGAAAAAGGCACAATCAACTTAGTTATTCATTAACAATTAGTTAACAGTGTTTAGCCGCATTAACTATTTAGAATCTAGTTTTGCACAAGGTTAAACTAACCAGATTTGTGTCAAAACTTTGACGGCGAATAAAAATCTGCGTTTAAGTGTTACAAAAACTGCGTGCTGGTTTAGTCCAATTCCCATATCCGGTCGCAACTAAATTTGATATCACCCGGCAAACATATTTCTTTTGCGCCGGATCATTATGTGGCCCGGCATGATATCGTGCTACAGCCATTGTCCATGTTTGATGTCTTTTTTTAAGGCGCGATAAAAATTTGGCGGCATATTCAACATTCTTTTTAGGATTCAACATTTCAGCTACGGAATTAAATTCTCGATGATGATAATGGTGATTAATTTGCATACAGCCAAGATCGATTAACTTCTTATTATTGGTGCGAGCACTGTGAAAAATATCCAAAGCATGGCGAGAAGATTTTGCATAAATTGCTTTACCTTCGATGTTCAAAGCATTTGGATGAAGTGAACCTTTTCGTCCGGTCTCAGTTAATCCAACCGAATAAAGTATACCCGCTGGTATTCCATATTTTTGAGCCGCCGCCATTATTTGATTTTCGCAACTCGCGCCAGCACTTGCCAGGTTAATATGAAAACTAGAGATAAACACCGTTAGACAAATCAATGACTTGAGGTGTTGGGAGAATATCAGATTCATGGTTACCTAATTCTTGACTTTGACTATCGGAATTTGTTGAATTTGATTCACGACGTTCACGATCGAAATTTGACGAGGCCTCTTGTTCTGCCTGCCCTTGGAATGATTGCCCATTCTGCTGTTGACCTTGTTGCGCAAAACCTCGATCTCCGCTCATCAGCTGAACATTAACTTGCTCGATTCCAAACCCTTGATTTTTCAACGTATTAACAATTGATGCGCTATCAGCACTTAGCTTGCGATAGGCCTCAACATTATCTACCTGCAGCTGAACCTGTAGTTCTTCACCTGTTAGTTTCATAACTGCTGTCACTACACCTAAATTAGCGGGAACAAGCTGAATCTTTAATGTATTGATCATCTTAGTTTGAGGCGTACTGTAGATAGGTTCAGCGTTTTGCAGTGCTGCCTGACCACCCAATTGATGTGTATTGGTCAGAGCGTTAGCAATGTTAATGCCGTTAGATTGTGATATTGCCGGGAATACGCGTGCTTGCAAAACGTCCACGCCCTCCACCTTTATTCCCGCTCTATCAACTTGATTCACAAATTGATTAGATCCGCCATCCTTTTGTTGATCAGCACCTTTGTCAGAGGATGTACCACCATTCGCCGAATTTGCAAGAATGGCAGAATTCACTGGCAATTTCCCTACATCAGAATTCTGAACATTACTTGTTTTTGCGATATCTACACTCGGATTTAACGCACTAACCGCGACCACATCCTCGCTTGCAGGCTTCATAATCCCACCCAAGTTCGCCACTTTTGAATTCGGTGAAAGAGGCGCATTTTCTGCTTTCACATCATTTAACTCGGGTTTCAATATTTGCTTATTTTCAGTGCTTTGCACCTTGCTATTCAGCTGCTGAGTTAGCTTTGCAATAATTCCTTGATCTATCGGTGCTGGCTTACCATCTGTAGCTAAAATGATTTCGTCAACACTCTGTGTCGTTTCCTCCGGAGAGATTGTAATCACTTCAGTTAGAATTCCAGTCAAAGAATGGTCGATGTCATTAGCTTCGAGTTCAGGGCTAACTTCTAATTGATCTAAGTCTAAGTCCAACTCAACCTCAGGATTTGTGACGTAGGTATCCGGGTCGAACTCATAATCAAGCTTTACTTTTTCCACGGGATGACTGGTCTCTGTCAACACATCAGCTTCAACTGCATGGCTATTTTCATTAACTGAATGAGCACTATTTTGAGAACTGCGAGAAGACGCAGGTTTATTTTCCGATAATTGTTTTGCAAAAGCGCCATCTCCGCCTTGAGAGTTCGAGGATGTTTTTCCTCTATTGTTCTGCACAGGGACTGGGGGACTACCAGTTAATGACGAAGCAATATTACTCAACTTTTATCTTCCTCTGCTGCTGCCTCAAGAAGTGCGTCGACTTCGTCGACTGTATTCATTCGGCCCTTCATATAATTTGCGAACTCAACATCGTTAGGTAATGCTAGTGGATCGTCGTTCACTACATCTGGCGCTTCCGACAATTTTTTAAGGTTCACAGATCTCAACTCCGCTACTGCCAAATTTTTCTCAAGCTTATACTTTCGCGCTTGTGCGAGGCTTTGTTCTGTCGGTAATTCCAAAATTTGCTCTGCCAATGCAACTGCGGCGTCGTATAACGGCTTATCAATTGGCGATAAGCTGCGCCGCTTAATTGCTTTAATCTTGTCATAGGCAAGTCTGGTTTCACCTAAAGAAAGATCTCTGATATTTGCGTAAAAATTAGATAATAACTCATAGTAGGCAGCATTTTCATCTTCAAATAAGTGAAGTTTTTGCAAAGCTTTCTTTGCCATAACACTATTGCCATCCACCACACCCGTACGAGCAATTCGTAAATATATTCTTTTTTGCTGATCGCGAGGCAGGTAAGAAATTATTTCATCAACAATCACTTCATCGATAGCCTCAAGATTTTGAACAATCATCTCAATAATTAACTGAGAGAATTGAACATTATACGGAGATTTACTGAATCTACGTGCGTAAATATGAGCAAACTTTAAAGCCTGCCCCACCATATCATTGTTAATAGAGATCAAAATCGAACGGCGCAAAGCAGCCTCTTCAATCAAAGACCCTGGAGAAGACAATCTTGCTAGATTAAATAGCTCAACAGACTTAATATCTTTCGCAGCTGCTTTAACATTGGCGGCTATAAGTGCGATATAGGGGCCAAGTGACGTATCGAGATATTCCTCAACAATTTCCTTCATTGGCTTTTTAGTTGTTGGCACTAATCCATTGAGGTAGGCGCGCATGATGCCGGTAATCTCTTCATCAAAGTAACCATAACGATCACGGGCAACAATTAAATCAAGCGTCTTAGGATTTCCGCCACTCATTGCATAAATCAACGCAGCATCTACATTTCTTGGGTCATCAAAATCTTCGGGTTGTGCTTCTCTTAATTTACGGTCAACTTGTTCAAGCAAAAAACGTTGCATGTCCATTGCCGAGAAATCACCTGCGACTACAGAATCCTGCACATATTGAAGTGATCTTACTAAGGTATAAAGTGGCGCGGAAAAGTCTTTCGCTTGTTGCTGCGCAAATATATCGGAGGGCTGTGAAATAAATAGACCAGCGCCGACTACAGTCGCGATGAGAAAACGCCTTGCCCCTGCAAATTTTCTATCATTTAACATCATCTGCGACCACAGCATTAGCTTAATGCTTATCCCTCTTGCGCTTCAATAAGGATTTCAATTCTGCGATTTAATTCTGAATATGGATCATCCGGAACCTTCAATCGGCGATCAGCAAACCCGGAAACTTGGGTTATTCTATCTTCAGGAATTCCGCCTCGTACAAGCATAAAATAGGCACTGTGAGCACGGGACATAGATAAACGCCAGTTATCGTTTCCACCGGTTGAAAACGGACGGGCATCTGTGTGCCCTCGAATAACAATGGATCCATCTCGTTCTCTCAGAATATTGCCTATTTTTTCCATAACCAAAATCATATCCCGTTTGGGGACCGCCGATCCTATATTAAACATTCCAACATTTGATTGATCTGTCAGTGACAAAAGCAAGCCACCTTCTGAGGAGGCAACTTCAATGCCCTCTGATAGTTTTCCAATTGAGCCACCAAGACCGGATTTTATTTCACTTTCAAGCTTTTGTGCTTCGGTCATCTGCGCCTGAGCTGTTTCAACCTTTGCGATCTCCTGTAGCCTGGTTTCGATCTCATCTAGCTTAGTTTGCAACTCGGAAATTTTTTTGACACCCTCTTTTGCGGCATCGTTCTTAGCTAATAACTCACCCATTCTTTCGGTTTCAGATGAACCAAGCTTTTGTTCTTTATCCTCTTTTACAAGTTCAAGAAGTTCCTCTGCTTCTTCCGTCGTTAAACGATCAACTACACCCTCTTCAATCAATCGATCTAACTCTTTGTTACCTTTTTCAAACAAAGTCGCCAGTTTAGTTGGATCAATCTCATCAACATTTGTATTGCCTTCAGGTAGAGTGTCAGATGTTTTATCATTCTCCGGCAGGTCCGTTATATGCCGACCTTCCTCGGCAAATGGCTGGCCGCCTTTTTCACCATCATATTGCGAAAGTCCCGTTTTACGTCCACCTGTATCATGATCGCTCAACCCCGCTCCAATCCGCTCATTATCACCAGCGCCGGCGTTTTTGTCGAATACATCACCCGCACCCAAATCAAGTTCAAAGTTACCGTTTGATTTAGCTGTTTCTTGCCCCTCTTGGGTATCGGTTGCCTCAGACGATTCTGCTGTCTCTGCTATATTTTCAGGATTATTGGAAACTTGTTTTGTCCAGAAATCTGGATCAAACGGGTCACGGTAGGCTTCGCCCCCCGAAGCGCCCGTAGCAGAACCAGACGTTTGGGCGCCACCGTCACCTTTTTCAGAAATGTTGGATTCTTCCGCTGCTTCCATGACAATTTCGGATAAAACAGCATAGGGGTTCTCGAAATAATTGGCTTCGGAATTTTCAGATTCCTCACCGGCCGCCGAACCCTCTTGTTCTCCATCTGAAGAACCATCACCTTGAGTTTTTTCTGTTCCATCAGACTCAATATCGGCTTCCGATTTTTTCTCTTTTTCACCATCACCACTTTGTTTTTTCACATCCTTTGAGGCAGGAGTGGAATCGGTCAATTTGATAGGATTGAAATAACTGGCTACGGATGCCTTGGTGTCCTCGTTGGCGGCGTTTACAAGCCACATAACAAGAAAAAATGCCATCATCGCAGTCACAAAATCGGCATAGGCAATTTTCCAGGCGCCACCATGATGTCCGCCGCCGCCGCCTTGGACTTTTTTGACAATTATGATTTCGCCTTGCCCTTGATGGGTGGAGGTTTCGTCACTCATGACAGTTTATCTCCAAAATTCTGATGCCATTCGAAAAGACGTGTTTTTAACACAGACTGATCGATCTCAATTGTTAAATCAGCATTTTCTGCTTCAGCTAAATTGACCTGGTTTGTATTATCACCCAGGCAAATTTTGATTTTCTCAAGCAACTTACTCGGACCAGTAATATCAATCTTTGAGCTTGGCTTGTCTATCAAAGCACTTTTGATAATTTCGTCCAGTTGCTCAATAGAACTCTTCACAAGATCTTCTTCAATGAACTGCATCAATATAGCACTTACTTCTGTCTTGACATTTTCTGCCACTAGTTCGATCTGGCTTGCTAATCCGCTCATTAATTCTTGTGAAACTTGCGTGTAAATATCTTCCTCTTTCTTGGCTAATTCATCCGCATGAGATTGTGTTAAAATCTCTAACTTAGCTGCGTGTTCTTCTGTCAGAGTTTGGCTAGCTGCCGTATACCCCTCTTGATAAGAAACAGCCCTCTCGGCTTCAACATCTACGGTGGTCGCCATAATCGGTTTGGCTTCACCAGTTGAAATTTCAGGTAAATCTTCTAGCTGTGGTATGCTACTTGTTGAACCAAAATCCTGTAAATGTTGTGCAAATGCAAAACTCATGAAACACCCAACTCTTCTATAAGTGCGTACCTATTTGTAGGTCTGCAGATACGGACCTTTTTCAGCCTGATTTTACGAAAGCAAACTTGTGCGAACATGAACGTAAAACGACCGCATTGGGGGCAATCCAATGCGGTCGATAAATCTACTAGCGCCATGACCGGCGACACTTCGTAGAAAAAATCTAGTTAAGTAAAAGGTAAATAGCTTCGTTCTTAATTTACTAACGGAATAGCTGCATAATATTTTCTGAGCTACTATTGGCGATGGATAACGACTGAATGCCAAGTTGCTGTTGAGTTTGAAGCGCTTTCAATCGCGTGGACTCTTCATTCATATCTGCATCGACAAGTTTACCAACACCTTTGTCAATTGAATCCATTAGTTTTTCGACGAAGTTTTCCTGCATCTCGACGCGTTTGCTGACTGCACCTAGATCTGCAGCAACATCAGTCATTGATGAGAAAATATTATCGACAACTCGGATCATCTCATCAACTTGTGCGTCAGTTGTTGCTGCAGATAATTCAATCAAAGCGCCAGTTGCAGCCGTGCCACCACTATCTATTAAGCGGTAAAGTGCAGCAGTACCAGTTGTTGTTGCTTGAAGTAAATCCGCATCAATGTCTTTTGTAAACAAACCCTGTGCATCATCAACCGTATTGATTAAAGTCGCAGAAGCGACATCAACACTCAAAGTCGTTAATGTCACATTACCATTTGCGTCGCGATTGAAGCCGGCAACAATATTTTTATTAGGAGCCGCGCCTGCTGTTGTACTCTTCAACCAGTTTTCACCAGAGAAGGCCGCGCTATCTGTAATACTTATGAGTTGGTTTTTGAGTTCTGTAAGTTCGCTATTGATTTTAGTTTTATCAATCCCAGGCTCACTAGCGGCAACTAGTTTTGCCTTGATTTCAGAAACAACGTCAAGTGCACTATTGACAGCAGTGTAGGCTGTATCAACTTTTGCAGCGCCAAGACCCAAGGCGTCAGTCACTGTGGACAGCGCTTTATTATCTGAACGCATCGTTGTTGCGATCGACCAATAAGCTGAGTTGTCTTTCGCTGTCTCAACACGATAACCTGATGAAATCCGGTTTTGCGTTGTTTCTAGATCCATGTTGATGGATCTCATTGTTTGCAACGCTGCAAGCGCTGCATTATTTGTCATAATACTAGTCATTTGAAGATTGCCCCTTCAATTTACTCTGGGACATTCCGGGCTTACACCGGCTACGATAAAACGACATCATGCCTCTGGTAAATTTGCCCACCAGTTCATCGTTGGTAAATGTAATATGAACTGTTATGGTTAACGTCAGGTTAACACAAGGTTTGCTTATAACATTAATTTTAAACGGAAAAAGGCCACGCTTAGTGCGTGACCTTTCGTAAAAGATATATCCAGATTTGGATGTACCTCCGATATTTATCGATTTTATCTGAACAACGACATAATGTTCTGAGAGCTTGAATTTGCAATCGACAATGCTTGTATACCAAGTTGCTGCTGGGTCTGAAGCGCTTTTAGTCGTGTAGACTCTTCATTCATGTCTGCATCCACTAGACGACCAACACCTTTGTCAATCGAATCCATCAGACTTCCAACGAAACTCTCTTGCATCTCAATACGCTTGTTAACCGAACCGAAATCCGCTGCAATATCGGTCATTGATGAGAAGATATTATCGACAACTCGGATCATCTCATCAACTTGTGCGTCAGTTGTTGCTGCAGATAATTCAATCAAAGCGCCAGTTGCAGCCGTGCCACCACTTTCTATTAAGCGGTAAAGTGCAGCAGTACCAGTTGTTGTTGCTTGAAGTAAATCCGCATCGATGTCTTTTGTAAACAGACCTTGTGCATCATCAACCGTATTGATCAAAGTCGCGGAAGCAACATCAACCGTCAACGTTGTTAACGTTACATTACCACCTGTATCACGGTTGAAACCGGCAACAATATTTTTATTAGCGGCTGCGCCTGCTGTTGTACTCTTCAACCAGTTTTCACCGGAGAAGGCCGCGCTATCTGTAATACTTATAAGCTGGTTTTTAAGCTCTGTCATTTCATTGTTGATTTTTGTCTTGTCAACGCCAGGCTCACTAGCGGCAACTAGTTTTGCCTTGATTTCTGAAACAACATCAAGCGCTGCATTAACACCTGTATATGCGGTGTCAACTTTTGCAGCGCCAAGACCTAAAGCATCTTGGACAGTTGAAAGTGCCTTATTATCTGAACGCATTGTCGTTGCGATCGACCAATAAGCTGAGTTGTCTTTTGCTGTCTCAACACGATAACCTGATGAAATCCGGTTTTGCGTTGTTTCTAGATCCATGTTGATGGATCTCATTGTTTGCAACGCTGCAAGCGCTGCATTATTTGTCATAATACTAGTCATTAAGTGCCCCTTTTGACCAAATACTGAGGGACATACCGGACTCAAACACCGGTAATAACGAGGTGGCATCATGCCGTCTTGTCACTTCCCTATTGGACAAGAACCGTTATTACTTGAGTGCATTAAAACAACATATGGTTACCAAAGATTTAAATATGAAATAATACCCACAAAACAAAAAGGTCGCGCAATATGCGCGACCCGAATTGGTAAGCACTTCGACATAAATTATTCTGTATTTTCAAATACTTATCTGAATAGCGACATCACATTCTGAGTACTTGAATTTGCAATCGATAATGCTTGTATACCAAGTTGCTGCTGGGTCTGAAGCGCTTTTAGTCGTGTAGACTCTTCATTCATATCTGCATCCACTAGACGCCCAATTCCTTTATCAATTGAATTCATCAAATTACCGACGAAGTCTTCCTGCATCTCAATACGCTTGTTAACCGAACCGAAATCCGCTGCAATATCGGTCATTGATGAGAAAATATTATCGACAACTCGGATCATCTCATCAACTTGTGCGTCAGTTGTTGCTGCAGATAATTCAATCAAAGCGCCAGTTGCAGCTGTACCACCGCTATCGATTAAGCGGTAAAGTGCCGCTGTACCGGTGGTGGTTGATTGAAGTAAGTCCGCATCGATATCTTTTGTAAACAAACCTTGTGCATCATCAACCGTATTGATCAAAGTCGCGGAAGAAACATCGACCGTCAACGTTGTTAACGTTACATTACCACCTGTATCACGGTTGAAACCGGCAACAATATTTTTATTAGCGGCTGCGCCTGCTGTTGTACTCTTCAACCAGTTTTCACCGGAGAAAGATGCACTATCCGTAATACTAACAAGCTGGTTTTTAAGCTCTGTCATTTCATTATTGATTTTTGTCTTATCAACGCCAGGCTCGCTAGCGGCAACTAGTTTTGCCTTGATTTCTGAAACAACATCAATGGCTGCATTAACACCTGTATATGCAGTGTCAACTTTTGCAGCGCCAAGGCCCAAAGCATCTTGGACAGTTGAAAGTGCCTTATTATCTGAACGCATTGTCGTTGCGATCGACCAATAAGCAGCGTTATCACCTGCTTCTTCCACGCGATAACCAGAAGAAATACGCCCCTGTGTAGATTCTAGGTCACTGTTGATAGATTTCAAAGTTTGAAGTGCAGCTGAAGCTGCTGAATTTGTCATAATACTTGTCATGAGATTGTCCCTTATATTACTCATTACTCAAAAGAGGGACATACCGGATTTGATACCGGTGAAAGTTGGAATGGCATCATGCCGCTTGATCAATTTACAGTCGTTGAGATCAAGCCCGACTTGCACGATCAAAATGACTCGATTCATTTACAGAACTGCTAATTACATTGGTTAAGAAAATCTAAATTGGCAGAAGTGTGATTCTAAGTTAACAAGATGACTCCAACCGTAACGGATCCGAATCTTCTCGTTATTTTTCCGAATGTTGTGATTTCGTAAGCGTGGTGATTCTTGCTAATTTATATAAAAGAGCGCACTAAACTGCCAACCAACAGGTTCCATCCGTCAATTAATACAAAGAACAATATCTTAAACGGAAGGGAAATTGCTGTTGGTGGGAGCATCATCATACCCATAGCCATCGTGATTGTTGCAACGACAAGATCGATCACCAGAAATGGTAATACAACAAGAAAACCAATTTCAAAACCACGCCTGATCTCAGATATCATAAATGCTGGCACAAGAACACGCATGTCAATTTTCTCGTCAGTCTCTGTTTGTTGACCTTGTTCAATTGCCAGATCGACAAATAGTGCGATATCTTTTGGCCGGGTATTTGCGAGCATAAAGTCCCGAAACGGCTCAGCAATCCGCTTGATAGCTTCTTCCTCATCGATCTGATCTTCAAGCAATGGGCTAACACCCGTCTCCCACGCTTTATCAAAAGTTGGCGCCATCACATAAAATGTCATGAACAGTGCCAAGGAGACCAAAATCATATTGGCTGGAGCCGATTGTAGACCGATACCCGTGCGCAATATAGAAAATGCGATTATGAATCTGGGGAAGCTTGTCACCATGACCAAAATGCCAGGCGCAAGGGATAATACCGTGAGCAGGCCAAACGTTCGAACAATCCAGCTCGCAACTGATCCTGTTAATGGCGTCTGAAAAAGTCCGCCGTCCGCTGTCTGAGCCAAAGCTGCTGTTGTGAAAACCATCATGGTCACAGCAACCCATAAAAATCGAATCATTCGATCACAAATGTCCTCACCAAAATATTTTCGACATTTCCTCTAGATCTTAAGACAGCACGCTCACGTAAATCTTCTCTGATATACCTAAATCCACGTGCACCCTGGATCTGTTGTAAAGAAAGTGTTCGCAAGTAACCTAGCATATCTTGATGAATGAGTTCGACCATTTCGATGTCCGGTTCACCTTTAACCACAAGAGATACCTCCAATCGCACCCAACTGTCCGATGGAAATGCCAGATTTGTGGTAATTGGTTGCAACCGAATGAGATTTGGACCTTCCTCGCCGGCGATTGGAATCTCTTCTTCCTCACCGCCTTGGTTTTTCTCAATATTATCTATGGCTGTAGCAGCAGCTTGCATTTCTAAAGATTGCGGCGCCAATAACCCACCCACGAACCAACCACCACCAGCGGCAATAACAGAAGCGATTAACACACCAACAATCGTAACGATGAGCGTCGACTTCTTACCATCGCCTTTACCGCTCTCCTCACCTTCATCTGGATCTATTAATTCTTCCATGAGGCTCTCGTTCTAAAATGGTGTTGTTACGTCAACAATTTGCTGACCAATTGGCGGTTGCTGCACTTCGGTGAGTCGACCACGTCCGCCATATGAAATTCTAGCCTCAGCAATCTTCTCATAAACAATCGTATTATCAGGTGCGATATCTTTCTGTCTTACAATGCCGGCAACATTTAGTATTCGAAGTTCAAAATTAACTCTAACTTCTTGCGACCCGCTGATAATGAGATTCCCGTTCTCCATAATACCGGTGACCACCGCAGCAACGCTAAAGTTCAACCTTTCTGAACGCTTTGTAGAACCATCGCCTGTTGTTTTCGCATTAGTTCCATAACTTAAATCCGAAGGACCTCCGGTGATTGAACCAAATGGTGTCTTAACGGAGCCAGCTGCATTGACACCACTTGAATTTTTCCGTGATCTCTCAGACTCATTGCTAAAAGACGCTTTATCGTTAATTGAAATATTAACCGTCAGAATATCGCCAACGGAAACAGCGCGCGTATCTTGAAATAAGGTACTCTTACTATCGCTCCACAAAGAAAATTTGTTGACGCGTTTCACTGGTTGTTTTGGATAATTCAGTACCTGAGATGTATCGCTATATTTCATACCTGCCCCCACAGGGGACAGCTCCGGAGCTTTACCCAATTCGCGATATTTCTGTGCGCCGCAGCCGCTCAGAAGGATTGCAAGTAAAGTTAAACCGAGAGCACTTCTCATGATTGCGTCTCATTATTATTCTGATCAACCGTACTTGCAATAATTGTAGCAAGTGTAGCCGCAACTTCCGCATCCATCTCATTGAATATCTGGCTCGATAGTCTAGGGCTTAGTTTCATAATGAGCGCAGCTGCAATGTTCTGATCAATGATCTCCAATTGTTTGGCGGCGGCATCTGGTTTCATTTTTTTAAAAATTTCGACTAAACCAGCTTCAGCCTTTTCCAGAAAGTCATTACGCTTTTTAAGCCATTGCTTATAGTCATCTCGTTGCACCTTAAGTGCGTCTATACGCTTATCGACCTGAGTTTGTAATTTGTGCAATTCTTCGCGTTGCAGAAGATAGCGCTTATCTTTCGCAGCATCAGCGATATTATCACAAAATTTCCGAATATCTTCATTGATGTTAATGTTATCATTACCGTCAATTTGAACAGATTGTGCCTGCGTCCCATTAATTTGGCTCAAGTTCGCAACGACCAATGCCAAGGCAATAGACTTGGGCGAGATCACATGTTTTAGCATATCCACTTTAAATCTCTTCATTATTGCAACACCAATTCTGCTTGCAGAGCGCCCGCTGATTTCATTCCCTGAAGAATGGCAATAATACCATCCGGTTTAACGCCAATCGTATTTAGTCCGGCAACCAATGTTCGCAGGTCTGGTCCGTCTAAAATGGCTACCTGACCGCCATCCACCCCCGCGGTGATGTCAGACAGCGGTTCGACCGCGGTTACACCGTCAGAAAATGGAAGAGGTTGCACAACGGTCGGTGTTTCTGTTACCTGCACCGTTAACGTTCCGTGGCTAACTGCAACACGTGATATCTTCACATTATGGCCAATCACGATCGTCCCTGTACGCTCATTAACAACGACTTTTGCCGGTGAGTCTGTTGAGACAATTAATCCCTCAAGCTCTGACATCAATCGTGCTAAGTCTTGGTTAGGAAGTTTTGTCACATGAATAGAACTCGAATCCCGCGCCGTTGCAATTCCTTGGCCGTATCGATTAAGAGCATACTTATTAATGGTATCGGCAATGCCGACCGCGGTTGAAAAGTCAGGATTTCTGAGCTGAAAAACCAGTTCATTCGTTGACTTGAATTTTGCAGGAATTTCCCGTTCGATAATTGCACCACCCGGTAAGCGACCCGTTGTTGTCACTCCTGATTGAAGCGTAGCCGCGTCAGCCTCGGCAGTAATTCCAGACACAATAACTGAACCTTGTGCCACCGCATAAATTTCACCATCAGCACCTGCAAGTGATGTCATCACCAAAGTACCACCACGCAAAGAAGACGCGTCGCCGAGTGAAGAAACGGTAACGTCAATTCTGGAGCCTAAGCTGGCAAACGGCGGGAGGGTAGCGGTTACAAGCACTGCAGCAATGTTTTGAGATCGCGTTTGTCCACCTTCTGTCGCAATTCCTAAATTTTGCAACATAGCCCGCAATGATTGCTCCGTGAAAGGAGAATTACGCAGGCTATCTCCGGTTCCCTGTAAACCAACAATGAGACCATAACCAAGTAGCTGATTATCTCGTGCAGATTGAAGCGAGGCGATATCCTTTAGGCGAACATTGGCACCCGCAAATGTCGATTGCATTGTAAATAGAGATAGGACCAAACATGTAAACAGGCGAAACAAAAACATCATTTTGGCATCGCCCTCAATGTACCATTCTGCATGATAATGCCAGAAATAATAATGCCTGAATCTAAATTCCGCGCTTTAATTACCTCGCCCAAACCACCATTCTGTAATGCAATACCCTGAGCGGATATAACCATCTTGTTGTTCGAAAATACAAGCGCAACTTTTTTACCACGCTCGATAAGATAGGCCTCTCGCAGTGCACTTACCGGAATTATTCGCCCGGGAAGAAGTGTCTTTTTCGTTACAAACCCGTCAACTTCGGATATAATTTTTGCATAACCAGGCCGAAGATTTGGATTAATAACATTGACTTCGCGAACCATTGCACGCGAGATTTTCTGACCTGGATATATGATAGATTCTGGAACAACAGCTGTTTGCTGAGCATAAACGGATGTGACAAGAACAAAGAAGCTTGCTGCAGTTAAACACCATTTTAAAAAATCATTTCTTATAGCTCTAAAGTCAAACATCATGTTTGCCTCCTTTCAGAAATTACCTAAGTGATTGTGTTACCGTGCTTGCCATCTCGTCTGCTGCTTTAATAACCTTAGAATTCATTTCATATGCCCGTTGCGCTGAAATCAGATCTGTAATCTCTTTCACTGGATCAACATTTGAGGTTTCTAAATAGCCTTGTTGGATATGGGCAAAGCCTTCATCGCCCGGTGTTCCCAATATGGGGTTACCCGAAGCTGCGGTCTGACGAAAAAGGTTCTCACCCAACGGTTCGAGGCCTGCTTCGTTGGTAAAGTTTGCAAGCGTTAACTGTCCGACCTCAGTCAATTCAACATTGGTTCCCTCGCGAGCAAAAACTTGCCCTGAACGCGAAATGATAACTTCGCTGGTATTATCAGGAAATGTAATGCCACCCTCGATCTCATATCCGTCTATGTTAACAAGAACCCCTTCTTCATTTGTGTTAAATGTACCGGCACGAGAGTATAAAGTTTCTCCGGACGGTGTTTCAATTTGAAACATGCCCCGTCCGATAAGCGCAAGATCGAATTTATTTGATGTTGCAGCTAAACTACCTTGAATGTGAAGATTTCTAACGGCGGCCAACTGCACACCCAACCCTACATGAGCCCCCTCTGGAACAATTGCCTGATTACCTGAATTTGGCACACCTTGTTTTCGTTCAACCTGATAAAGAAGGTCACTAAACTCAGCCCGAGATCTCTTAAAACCCGTCGTATTGATATTGGCGATGTTATTCGCAATAACCTCAAGGTTTATCTGCTGTGCATTCATACCCGTTGCAGCGATAGAAAGAGCCTTCATTACAATATCCTATATTTGCATTCTCGACACATCGAGATATGCGGTTACTATTTTATCTCTAATCGCGATCGCCGTTTGCAACGACCTTTCTGCCGTCATTAGAGCATCTACAACTTCACGTGTTCCAGCTTCACCGGTAACTGCGTCCAACGAAATTTTTTCAGCTTGCTTAATATTGCCAACTGTATTTGTCGCTAAACTTGTCATCATTTCACCAAAACCGGGGCCCGTTGGCCCTGCAACTGAACTGGCATTTGCGGCAGAGGCAATTGACGACAGAGATGCCGTCTTAACCGGATCAATATTTTTTCCTGCACTAATTGCTGACATTTGTTGGATGGTTAAATTCATCAGTTTGCTCGCAACAATTCGAGTGTCATGGAAACCAATTCACGTGTTTGCTGGATAGTTTGCAAATTCGCTTCATATGATCTGTTTGTTTCGCGCATATCAGCCAGCTCAATCAGTGGATTAATGTTTGGCATTTTCACCATACCCTCAGCATCAGCTGCCGGGTGGCTTGGATCGAAAGACCTGATAAAGCTAGAATTGTCCGTACCCAGCCGACTAATTTGTACCTTTGAAGAACCTGTCACGTTGTCTAGTACAGACATAAAGGAAACTGTTTTTCGGCGAAACGGATCTGCACCAGGTGTATCACCAGTTGATTGTGCGTTTGCAATATTCTCGGAAATAATGCGCAATCGGGTCTCTTGAGCAGCAAGGCCACTCGATGCAATTTTTGAAGATAAAGAGAGAGGGTCAACCATGATTATTTCCTCACCGCAGCAAGCATCATATTATTCATTTTCTTGACAATGCCAGCATTGATTTCATATTGCCGTTTGATCTCGCTACCCTTAGATAATTCATTGGGAAGGCTTACGGTATTGCCTGACGGATGCACACTTATGCCGTTAATCTCAGTACTTTGGGTCGACCCGCGCACATTAGCTTCGTTGATATGACCGGGGTGCGTTGCCGCCATTTTACTGCCGGCAGATTCCAACACTGCGTTAAAAGGTGCTACATCTTTAGCGACATAACCTGACGTATTAGCGTTAGCTATGTTGCCAGCTACGACGGTATGTCGAACCGATAACCACTGGGCTTGCTCAGAAGCCAGTTTAAAAAGCTGAATTGGTTGCATAAGATCATCCTATCAATTCCGTTTACAGAATATTAAAACAATCTTGCGCGGGACTGGTGATCTGCCCTTCGAAGCAACTAGTTTTCGAAAACGCCACCATCAGATGTGATCAACGCCCAACCATTATCTCGTTCTTCTAATGCAGCAAGTTTGCTATTGTCGGGCAAGACGGACCCAACCTGTACCATATAAATTCCAGATGAATCTTCAATAAGCGCTCGTCCATTGACAACATGCAGCAATCGATAGGTTGGCTTGGAAGGAAATGGCTGACCTTGAAGGTTGGGGCCGTTTTTATCTTCCTTTAAACTCGGCTCATCCGGAGTCTCCGGAATAGACGCAGTTGTAATATCATCTGGTGGCAATGGTACATTTTTGATACCCATATCGCGGCCAGGGATTGCTTGCGGAGAGACATTCACGGTTGCCCTACCCTGCCAGGTTCCCGGCAGAATGCGATCATCCCCATATGCCATTTCCTTGATAGAAAACTTTTCCTGATTTACAAATACATACCAAGGAAAAAATGCCGATGAAAGAGCAAGGGAAATGCCTGCTACCCCAAGCAAAAAGTCAACATTAAGACGTGCTTTCCTATTTTTCTTGTCTACTTGTTCTTCAACATCGGCAAGCAGGTCCTCTTCAAATTCATTTCCAAACTCATCTTCATAATCATCATAGAATTCAGACATTATCTCATTCCTGTGCCTTGCCCGATCGCAGGGCTACCTTCGGCCGGTTCATTTGCAAAAGCCGCCGCCTTCATTGCACTGGCCAGCTCTCCGAATGCGTCCTGGCATGAGGGGTCCGATGGAGTCTGCTTCAGATTTTCATAAACAATTGGCACCTGTACGACAGCCATATCCAAATCAGGATCTGTTCCCGGTCGATAGCCGCCTATTAATCTCAAATCCTGAGTTTCTTCATATTTATGGATTAGCGCCTTGATACGATTGGCGAGAACTTCTTCATCACTACTCCAAACCTTGCGTGCCAATCTGGAAATGGAAGCCATTGGGTCAACGGGTGGATAACGTCCAGCATCCGCGAGAGAACGATCAAGAACCAAATGACCGTCCAATATACCACGAGCGTTATCGGCGATGGGATCATTATGATTATCACCATCAATTAATATTGAAACGATTGCCGTTATGGCGCCTGCATCTTTCCCACCTGGCCCAGCCCTCTCCAGCAATTGCGGCATCGCGGTAAAAACCGATGCCGGATAACCGCGGGCTACAGGAGGCTCACCCGATGCAACACCAATTTCTCTTAAGGCATGTGCGTACCGTGTTAAACTATCAATGATCAGGAGAACATTCTCACCTCGGTCCCGAAAATATTCAGCTGTAGCCATCGCAGTCAAAGGGGCCATTTTCCGAAGACTTGGGCTTTCATCACTTGTTGCCACAACTACAACTGACTTTGCCAGATTATCGCCCATTGTCTCTTCAATGAACTCACGGACTTCGCGCCCGCGTTCTCCAACAAGGGCAATAACAGCGCGGTCAAAATCTGCTGTCTTGGCAAACATCGAAAGCATGGTGGATTTTCCAACACCTGATCCAGCGAAGATACCCAATCGCTGCCCCTGACAAATCGGCGTAAATATATCAACAACCTTTACCCCCGTTCGAATAGGCGTATTCACTCTATTTCTTTGCATCGAAGGAGGTGCAGCAGACGAAAGTGGAACTTTTTCTGACCCCATCTTTAGTGGCCCCAATCCGTCGATCGGTTCTGCCAGAGAGTTAATTGTACGTCCACACCATGCAACATCAGGCTGAATTTCAAATCCGCCTTTGCGAAAAACTTTATCGCCGATATGAGCTGGATTATCTGTTTTAAGGGGACAAATTACTACTTCTTCCGGCCCGACATGTACGACCTCGCCTGGATAGAGTTTGCCTGAGCGCTCCAAGTCTACAAAATCTCCGAGACCTAAATCACGCGAAAGACCTGCAACTGAATAAGAACCTTGTGAAACAGCAGTAACACGCCCACCGACACGTAAGAGGTTCGAAGCGTCGAATGCGCGGAGCGCATTATCAATCTCGGGCAAAGTCGGCGTTGTGGACATTACAAAAACTCAACTTCATAAGATTTGGTCTTACTCGAACTCATCTAGCGACCACCGCCAAGTGTGCGGATAGCCTCTTTAAATGTCTTGTCGGTATCCCGCATCATTGAAGTACTATTTTCAAAAGCCCGTGTAACCTGAATCAGCTCGCTAATCTCAGACAGCGGATTAACATTGGATTTCTCAATATATCCTTGATGAACCCCAACATCCGTCTGATCCACAACGGGTTCAGGAACATTTTTTGAAAGAACGCCAAGTTCAGCAACACGCTGATACCCGGCTGACAGGTCAACGGTAAACAATCCAATATTCGCCACGGTTTGCCCGTTTTGTGAAAGTGCACCATTTTGAGTTGCGGTTGGCTCACCTGCCTGACTATCAAGCTGAATAGGTGCGCCGCCAGCATCCAGAACGGGAAATCCATTAACTGTGGTTAATTCTCCCTCTGTTGTCATAGTAAAACGCCCATCGCGCGTTAACATCGGACCTGCTGGTCCTTCGACCATGAACCACGCATCACCTTTTACCGCAAAATCAAAGGCATTCCCTGTAGATTGCAGACCACCGCTTTCTGTAGAGAGGAAATCATTCCCCTGACTTACAAAAGATGTTTTTACTTTCCCTACGCCGTCTAGAACTTCGCTAAATTTGATCTCAGTTGCACGAAATCCAGTTGTATTCGCATTGGCTATATTGCCTGAAATTGTTGTTAAACGTCGCTCAAGTGCAATTTGCGAAGATAGCGAGACATATAGAGCACTTTGCATTAACGACCACCCAATTTCAGATTATTTATAGACAGCATAAGATCAGATGAAATTCCAAACCCGGCTGATTGACCAAGCAATGCTGCCGATGACGGATCGCCGTAAGAATTATTAACTTCCCAAAGCGCAGTAAAATCTTCCAGAAACTTGGTTAAACCCTCTGGCGTTTTCAGCTCATCGAAATCCAGTTTATCGAGGATAGCATCTGCTTGACGATCAATATTGGCCGCAGCTGATTCAGGTGGAATACTCAAAGCGGTTCGAACTACTTCGCCTAGCGCATTATCACCTAGAAGAGAAAAAGCTATTGACCTATCTGAGGAACTATCTTCCAAAATTTCGGGAAGCTTTCGCTCAAAGTATAAGGCAAGTCTAACCCCTTGATTGTCATTTCCTGCATTCTCTTCAAGGGTTTGCTGTAGATATTTATCAACTGTACCCTGTTGAGCTTTTGTAAAAATAGTTGCATTGCCTTCATGGGTCTTAAAGTCAAAGGCTTCTGCAAATGCTTTATATCGTGGGTCAGTAAATTTATTTGCGAGCGCGTCTTCGTCTTCAGTTCCACCTTCCAAAACCTTACGTATCAAGCCTTTGGCATATGTCATTTCCTCAAGACCATGAGCCTTCATCGCGTAGCTAAACAACCTATCATCAGCCAGAAAGTCTTCAATCGTGTCCACTTTTGAGATATTTTCCAGGTAATATTTCGTTTCTCTTGAGACGACGGGTTCTTCCGAAACTCGTTTAAGAGATGCAGACATATCGCGAGTTATGAGGCGGTAATCAGTTAAGGTCGTCATGTTATATCTCCTGGCCGCTCAGGTGGAACCCACCTAGAACGTTCCTTTAGGCTCGTATAGACAGCATTCTCCAAATTTTCAGTTCCAAAATAGGTAAATTGTCTTGCGCGAAACTGTCCGTTGCACATTCACGATTTTCATATGATTCAGCTTCACACAAGGATCAAAGCGTACGCATGAATGATATTTCAAAGGCGGTAAACAGTATGAATATCATAATCGGCGTAGTGATAACTATCGGCTGTGTCTTAGGCGGCTACATGGCCATGGGTGGCAAATTAGGTGTATTGGTACAGCCATTCGAACTCGTTATTATTGGCGGTGCGGGTATCGGCGGCTTAGTCATGGCTAACCCGACAAAGATAATCAAAGACTGCGGCAAGGCGCTCAAGGAAGCATTTAAGTTCGATGTTCCCACAGCACGTCACTACCTCGATACGCTGGGTTTGCTTTATCAGCTTATGAGAGATCTTCGTACGAAATCTCGGAATGAAATTGAGGCCCATGTTGATAATCCAGAAGAGTCTGAGATATTTATCTCAGCACCCACTGTATTGGCTAACAAGGAACTAACATCCTTTATCTGCGACTATATTCGTTTAATCATTATCGGTAATGCTAGGCCGCACGAAATCGAAGCTCTGATGGATGAAGAAATCAATACTCTTACCCACGACAAAATGCATTCTCAACATTCGCTTGTAACTATGGGTGATGCATTTCCCGCGATTGGGATTGTCGCAGCGGTTTTGGGTATCATTAAAGCGATGGGCGCCATTAATGAACCACCCGATGTCTTGGGTGGGTTGATTGCAGCCGCGCTTGTGGGTACATTTTTAGGGATTTTCTTGTCATATTGCGTTATGCAACCGCTTACACACCAAGTCGAAATTGTACGTACCAAACAACTGCGCCTTTATACCGTTGTTAAACAAACGCTGCTTGCCTACATGAACGGATCCGTTCCGCAAGTAGCGCTGGAGCATGGACGCAAAACCATTTCATCCTATGAGCGTCCAACAATTGATGATGTGGAGCAGGAAATGATGAACCCTGGCGGCGGCGGCGGTGAATAAGTAATATGGCTGACGAAGACGTCGCAGACGAGATAAAAGATGCAGTTGATGGAGAAACCTCCTCTTCTGTAGACCCTGACGCCTCTACCAATTCGGAGCCATCAACAGATGCAAATAGCACTGAACGTTCTGATAATTACGAGTTAGATCCTGAACTTTTGGCGCAAATGATTGGCGAGTTGGGTAATCCGACGATCCTTAAGGAAAAATGCCATCAGATACTTCTTCCGTTAGCTCAGGTTCTAATGGTTCTCTTTAAAGATAAAAACAATCTCACTCTAGAAGCTAGTGCGGGTAATGTTGTTCAAGGTACGAGAACAGAATTACTTCAAGCAATAGAAGGTGAATACACTTACTGTGAAGCCGAAGTAAAAACTTGGTCGAATGATATCGCTATTTATTGCAATAATGATCTTCTGATTTCTGTCGTAGAATGTTTAATGGGTGGAGATGATCCCGAAAATATTGAAATCATTTCAAGACCATTATCAAATCTGGAATTTGATCTTTCAAAAGTTGTTTTCGAAATTGTTAATGAAGCACTAAAAGCAACAATCACACGTAACCCTACGATCGAGCACAAAGTTGAAACACCCGTCGCTACGATACCGGATATAGAAGACGAGACATATAAAGAATATCATGCTGTGGCATTTTCGCTTAATGTGATCTTTGGTAAACTCACAACGACAATTACAATCATCACACCCCAATCGAAAATCATAAAAACAGATATCAATACAAATGCCGGTAGGCGACGCAAATCCGATGAGCAAAGTGAATGGACTGAGAAGATATCCAAACAGGTATATGCTTCTGATATTAAGCTCCAGGCAAATATTGGGTTAGAACGCTTGCGTTTGAATGATATTGGGCGTCTACAAGTGGGTGATGTATTGCGATTCGCAGATGAAGGAGAGCCAACAGTTGTTCTTCAGGCAAACGGAAAAGACCTCTATAACTGCTCACTGGGGAAAGCTGGAAACCGTTATATGGTTCGTGTGGAAGAGCCTTTTGGCGATGAAGATTGGATGAGTAACTTTTAGTTATGCAAAATGAATTAGTCTGAACATCATTATATTTTGATGTTTCCGAAAGGCCCTGACAAGTTTGGGATGATAAAGATTTAACATGAGTACAGAAAATGCAGAGGAAAATGAGCTTAATATCGATAGCGCGGATTCCGCTGAGTTGGATGATGCGATAGATGGATTGCGTGATGTACTGAAGCAAGATTCGGAGGGCTTGGATTTGTCAAGCAGTGAAGCCAGTGCCGAGCCTGACCTGGGCGCGGACCTGATGGGTGATTTAGATTCCGATTTTGGTGGTGATATCGGCGGTGATTTTGCAGCTGGTGGCGACTTGGGCAGTGATTTCGGCGATATTGGTGGTGATTTAGCAGCAGGCGGTGGTCTTGATGGAGGCCTCGATGGTAGTTTGGGCAATGATCTAGGCGGCGACTTCGGTGGCGCTGGTGATATTGGAAGTGATTTTGGCGGCGATCTAAGTGGCGGTTTAAACACCGGTGATGCCCCGTTGGGGGACTTTGGCGGCGGTACATCGGTTACCGGTGCGACCGGTTCACAAACCCGCGCAGATCTGGTTTTGGATATACCAATCGAAGTACAAGTTGTTCTAGGCACAAGCCGATTACAAGTATCTGAACTAATGGACTTAACTGAAGGTGCAACCATTGGACTTGAGCGCAAAATTGGTGAACCTGTGGAAATAATGGTCAATGGTAAATTAATTGGCCGTGGTGAAATTACTGTTTTGGAAAATGATGATACCAAATTCGGTGTGAAAATGATCGAAGTCATAGGCTCCAAACCTAAATCGGGATAAAAATCGTGGATATTTACGATGATTATGAGCATGATGCTCATGGTTCCAAAGAATTAAGTCAACCAGAAAAAGCGGCGGCTGTTCTGCTTGCAATGGGTAAACCAATTGCGGGAAAACTATTAAAATTCTTTGAGCAAACCGAATTGCAAGTCATCATCGATAAAGCACAAAACCTTCGCCCCATCCCACCTCAAGAGCTTGAGGAACTTGTCACAGAGTTTGAAGAACTCTTTAGCGAAGGCACAGGCCTTATGGACAATGCTAAAGTTATGGAGAGCATCCTCGAAGAAGGCCTTACACCGGATGAAGTTGACGGACTCTTAGGCCGCACAACACAATTCCAAGCCATTACAACAACTATTTGGGATGAGTTGAAAGAAGCTGATCCGAATGCTGTGTATAAATTCCTTGATGCCGAACACCCTCAAACTGTTTCTTATATTTTGACCATGCTTCCATCAGGTTTTGCTGGCAAAATCTTAATGAAAATGTCAGAAGAACGCCGAGTAGATATCATTCACCGAGCTGTTAATATGAAGGATATTAATCCGCGCTTGGCCGAAATTATCGAGCAAAAAGTTCTTGAACTTGTTGAACAGCTCAAAGCAGAAAAAAACTCTACAGGGTCTGTAAAAGTTGCAGATATCATGAACGAGCTGGATAAAAGTGTTGTTGAATCTTTGCTTGGGGCATTGGAAGATGTGAGCGAAGAAACTGCGAACAAAGTCAAACCTAAGATCTTCTTGTTTGATGACATTCTCTTAATGTCAAAGCAAGCACGCGTTACATTATTCAATGACATAAATGGAGACACAATCACCCTGGCTCTACGCGGTGCTATTCCCGAACTTCAAGAGGCTGTGCTTGGTTCAATTGGCGCAAGACAAAGACGTATGATTGAATCTGAACTTGGAAATGGTGATCTCGGCAAACCACAGGAAGTTGCAGTTGCTAGACGCTCCATTACGCAAGAAGCAATACGTCTGGCAGGTGAGGACAAACTGGTATTACGAGAAGACAGCGCAGCTGCCTGATGCTAGTTTACTGAATAAGGGTGATTCTTTTCCAGTAGGCGAGGCTTTTCATGGCCGATAATGAAGACAAAGACTCCAAAACCGAAGACCCCACGCAGAAGAAAATTAGCGATGCCTCCGACAAAGGTAACGTTCCATTTTCCCGCGAAGTTCCTGCTTTTGCGTCCGTTCTTGGTGCTCTCTTATTCATAGTTTTCTTCCTCCCAAGTGGTGTTGTCAGTATTACCAGAGGCCTAAAGGGGATTTTTGAGAAACCCGAAGAGTGGCGCATAGTTGCACCGGAGGATGCGCTTGCCATTTTCAAACATTTGTTTTGGGAAGCGAGCGCCGTTCTCTTACCTGCTTTTGCGATACTTATGATTTTTGGTATTGCAGCTTCGATATTTCAAAATGTACCTCGACCAGTTCTTGATAGAATCCAACCAAAATTCAATCGTCTTTCTATCCCGGCTGGTTTTGGCAGAATTTACAGTAAGAAAGGCATGGTAGAGTTCGCGAAATCCATGACTAAAGTGCTGGTCGTATTGCTAATTGTCGCTTTAGTTATGCAATCTGACTATTTGGAAATTCTGCAAACCATGTATGCCGATCCCTCGGCAATTGTCCAGGTCATCACAGATCACGCACGCACTGTGTTTATTATTGTTCTTATCTGTACCGCGGTCATCGCAGTGGTTGACATTTTTTCTACTCGTCATTTTTGGTATGAAGACCTAAGGATGAGTAAGCAAGAAATTAAAGATGAGAATAAGCAGGCTGACGGCGACCCGATGGTTAAAGCACGTCAACGGTCAATTGCAAGAGACCGAGCAAGAAAACGTATGATGTCTGAAGTCCCCCGCGCAACGCTTGTTATTGCAAATCCAACTCACTTTGCTGTTGCTCTTAGATATGACGCAGATGGCGAAGGTGCACCAATAGTTGTTGCGAAAGGTCAAGATTTAATTGCTCTTAGAATTCGAGAAATTGCTGAAGAGAGTGGAGTACCTGTTTTTGAAGACCCTCCACTGGCCCGCTCAATGTTTGCGCAAGTCTCGCTTGATAATTTGATTCCACCGGAGTTTTATCAGGCGGTTGCTGAACTAATTCACCGAGTTTACGAAAAATCGCCTCAATAGCGGCCATGATTCTTGCCGTGTAATATGCGAAATGTATTTGATTAACCAGTAAGGCCACAATATCGTCAATTTGAGAGATGCTATTGTAAGCGCCATTGAATCTTCAAAGGATCAAGTAACCAGTATGAAGAAAAGTTCTCTTACCAATAAACATGAAAAAATTGTAGCTCATGCGATTGCACCAATTGCAAAAGAGCTAAGACTCATCGACGTGGCCGATTTAATTGCAATGCTAAAGTACGAAAAACATGGTAGCTTATCTGATCTTGTTACATCAGCTGCGGAGCTATATTTCTTACCAGATACCGTAAAACTAGGATCAGGTGGAGATTATCAGGTAGATTGGGATAACGACCCAAAGATTCTTCTTGATCTTGAAATTTCTTTGAAAACAACAACAGTGTACACGCGTCTATCTCTTGAGAAAAATCACTGTAGCATTGAGATCAATCACATCCAGTTTGAACAGGCAATTGATGATCCGGAACTAAGCTCTCACCTTCTTCAAGAGCAGTTTGAGCAAGCCGCTTTTTCAATGCATCGCATTGCTATCAACCATGAGATCGGGAAAATTTTATAATCCATACTCATCAAGCCGGTTTTTGGCAATCAGCTAATCAGACCAAGCCGAATTGCTTTGGCAATAGCCTGAATTCTATTGACGCTGTCTAGTTTAGATGTCGCCGAACTTAAATGCGCGTTTACTGTGTGCACAGATAGACCTAACTGTTCGGCGATATCATCACTCGTCATCCCATTGCCAGCAAACTGTAGACACTCCGTTTCCCTGTTATTGATAGAAATAACATCAACTTTTGAAGATAATTCAATTTTCAAAAGTGTTTTAAGAAGAATGAAAGTCTTTTTATGGATGTCCATAAGCATTTCGCGCGAGATTGTGATTGAGGGAGCAAAAAACACCGCAATGCCTGTTTTCCGACCACCAAGATGCACCGGAAAAGCTACGCCATGCATCGATGCGTTCGGCATTGATATCAATTGTGCAGGTCGCGGAACATCTAATTGATGAGCCTCACTACTGTCTTCATGCCAATAAACTGGGCAGGGTGATTTTCTAACATGGCTTGCCAAAATTGGTCCAACAGACTTAATCAAACCCTGTTGTACTTTATCCCGCGTATAGCTTGAATTACCAATGATAATTTTAAGCGGCATCACCGCATTCATAGCACTTGTCGTGGAAGCTATTACAAAGCCTTGAGCGCCCAATCTTCGCTGTAATTCAACAACTTTTGGAAAAAGATCAGCAGATGACGCAGCAGATGTTAGCTCTCGATCGCCGTTCCAATTATCAGCAGAGTGCTCTCTTCTAACCTGTTCATAATTAACCATATTTGCCCCCTCAAGCTATGTTTATATCAATTCGCTTCGCACTGCTTCCGCCACCGCCTCGGCACGCGACTTAGTCGCTGTTTTATTCATAATACTGGTTATGTAATTATTCACAGTGTTTCTCGAGATACCAATTATTAGTGCTATCTCATCACTGGTCTTGCCTTTCGATATCCATGAAAGACACTCCATTTCACGTTCCGTCAGATCATTGTAATGCTGGCTTGCAGTGGAGTGGGTTTCAAACTCAACAACATGATAAGCCGCCGCAAAAACCACGTCGCGCAGTCGGTCATAGGAGTATGAAGCATTTTCTTGAAATAAAAATGACAGAACATAATAATTATCACCGCAAGTTAACGGCATAACACACACATTTTTTGAATACCCAACTGGGACTTGTATCCCATTTTCTATGTCTAGAAACTCTGGTTCAAAAACTTGAACTCTTTCTGGAATTTGGCCAACATTGAAATATTCATCTATGATACTTCGACCAAATTCCTTCGCCAAATCATATGGCCAATTTGAACTGACAACGTTATCTTCTGTCGTCCCATAACGTAGCAATAGATATCCGGCAGCACCTACATAGCGGCGAGCAATATCGAGTCCGTTACCTATATATTCAGAATTTGTGCTCTCTTCGAGTTCGTTCAGGAATTGACCACGTGTCATAACTACCACTTGATGCTCATCAATTGTGGAAGTACTCCCGAACATTGCCCTACCTTTGCCTTAACATTCTGTCACCAGTTTAAACCTATCAACACCCACGATAAACCACATTAAGATCAATCCAAAATTACCGATTGCAAACCATCAACATTTCTTGGCATTCATCAAATGCAGTATAAGCCAAACGAATCACCCGCATAACTAGCTTATTCATTGTACAATGAAATTCTATGGTGATTTTCAATACTTTACAAGAATTGTTTTTTGTGAATCATCTATTTGCAGAAAAAACAAACTCTGATTCTTATGAAAAGCTGCTTTGATTTTCTGATCAAAATTGAGTTTTGAGCGATTGTCACCATGTGAAAGTAACATCAAAGATAATAAGACTTTCTTAGAAAGTGCCATTTGTTTGGGTGCACTTACTCATATGCTCCATCAAGAGCTGGTGGAGAAGCTGGATGTTAAATTCGCATTGTTACACATTAAGTGAGAGAATTGTAATAAGCTGACATCATCATATGGAATGAACAGCGCCTCACCCCATCACGAATATCAAATGTTGATGTGCTTTTTAGTTGAAATCGCTAGTATAAAAATATTTGATGTTGCTATGAGCGTAGACCACGTTATCAGGCTGCATCACCGATTGCCCATTTGCGTAAAACTTTCGCTGCTCTTTCTTCACTAATCTCAACCATAGAAGATAGTCTTTTTTCCGGGCCGCCTTTTACGCGCCCTGTAAAGCCCATACCTTCTTCAATAACGACACCATCATCACCACCACCACCGCCAAATGCTTCATCGGCATCAAAACCAAAATCAGCACCAAAGCCTTCCATAGAAGCACCGGGGGCACCAAGGTCTCCACCTATTCCTGGGGAGAAATCTGGCAATTCCAGACCATCAACATCTCCAAGACTATCCAAAGCATCTCCTCCAGCAGCGGCATCGGATCCAGTTCCACCTGTATTCAAGATTGGTTTTATGCCAAACCAAACAATCAAGAATGCAACAACTATAAACGATATAGCGTTAATAATCGTACCTAGTTGCGCAGTTAACATTTCCATAAAGCCGCTGGTGGCAGGCCCGTCAGCAAGAATTTCCTCTGCTAAAAACTCCATTGTCGTTAGTTTGACGATATCACCACGATCAGCATCAAGACCAGCAGCGGTTGTTACAACCTGCTGAAGCTCCGCAATATATGCGGCAACTTGTTCATCCGTTGCGCCCTCGCCCAGCATCGCTTTTACACGAGTATCGTTGACAACAACCGCAATGGATAGTTTTTCAATCTCATAACTGTTCCGAACAGTCTGAATGACCTTTGAATTAATTTCATAATTCGTCTGCTCTTCTTTACGCTCAGCAAGTTCTTTGGACTGTGGAGTGTTTGCACCGGCAGCGGTAGCCTGATCAGGAATATTTTGCTCTACTGTTGCTGGTGCATCTGAAGATGTCTGACTTGACGACTGATTATCTCTTGTTATCCGTGTAGAACGTTCTACGCGGGATTCCGGATCAAATACAGTTTCCTGTATCTGCTGGGTATCTGTATTGACCTTAGCCGTTACACTTGAGCGAAAGTTATCTAAACCTAAAAATGGAGAGAGCGCTTTGTCGATATTATTTTCGATCTCATTCTGTAGCATTTGAACAATAGACATAGAACGATTGATATTGCTGTTGGAAAAATCATCACCCGCTGCAAGTAGCTTTCCGGTTGAATCCAAAACAGTAACTTCATCGACGGTCAACCCTGGGACTGACGATGCAACTAGATGCCGAATTGAATCGGCAGAACGTCTTGCAACTGAATTACCGGTTTTTACCATCACAGAAGCCGATGGTTTACGTTCGCCACTTCTGAAGTTTCCACTATCGGCCATGACAATATGAACGCGTGCAGCGTTAATGCCATTAATCTTTTGAATGGTGCGAGCAATCTCACCCTCCAATGCACGGACTCTAGTGACCTCTTGCATAAAACTTGTCAAACCTAAAGAGCCGACATTGTCAAACAATTCATATCCAGCGCTAGAACTATTTGGTAGGCCACGTTCGGCTAGAATTGCACGCGCTTGTAATGCTGTTCCAGCTGGAACAAGCACGCTGGTTCCGTCTGCTCCGACTGTGTAATTGATTTGGGCTTCTGACAAAGCAATACCAATTTGATTGATATCATCTCCGGTCAGCCCGATATAAAGCGATTCAGTGGATGGTTTGTTGAGAAAAAGCCCTGCTGCAATAATAACTGCAATGGCAACCGCCCCTACTGCACCCAGTGCTAGCAATCGGCCTTGGCCTAGTTCGGACAGATTTTTACCAATCTGAGATAATTGATTGAACAGATTCATTCCACAACCACACTTGAGATCTCTTAATGGCTCAATCTAGTGCGCGAAACTTGTGTGAAGGTGTCTTCACCCGGAATTTTTCAGCTATAATGATTTATAACAATATAGAAACAAACCAAATTTCGAGCATTAACAGGTAGGAGATTTGAATTCTGATGACGCCCGTAATCACTACAAATATTCTCATGCGCAGAATTACCAACTCGACAAAATTATGAGATTTCGTGCCGGAACTATTTAGCTTACATTTGCCAAACCAACCTCAATTGGAACAGGCATAAGGAAAACATTTCGTGCAATTTCTGACGATAACCTATCTGCAGAGTACCATTTAGTAAGGATGGTTTTTGACATCATATCAGGATTTAATTCCATGAAATCTTCGAAATTGCTCGCTGATGAATCTACCATCCGCTCGGCTATCAAGCTCATAAATGCATAAGTTATTGTCAGATTGAATTTTTGTGGCACACCCATATCAGTAGCAAGTGCACGAATGCCCTTCGCGTAGATTGAAGTTGCATCAATGAAATCATACTTGTCCAGTAGTTCAAACGCAACTTGAACATGTTCGGCATGATGAAAGCTATTATTATCAACTTCATGCGCTTCAAAAGAACGAGTCAGTTCTGAATAACAATTTTCCTTTTTCATTCCTTAGCTTCCTTCGAGCTGTGACTGTCGGATGCGGTCAAATCTAAATCATAAACGCTCTTGAGTTTTTGTATTTTAGCAAGCGTCTCGGCAGAGAAAGGAGGCTTACTTTCAAAGCTATGTAGCGCGATACCTTCAATCAGGTCACCAACAGACATATCAAGATGTTCGGCAAGCCCCTTAAGGACCTTCAGGAGCCTCTTGTCGATTCTAATTCCGGTTTGAACACGTTCAAATTTCTTTTCCATAAATATATCTATGTACCAAGGTACTAAGTTATGCAAGAGAAAATTGAAAGAAACATTAATTCCCACTCGCCATCACCCATTCAGTTAGCATGTAAAGTTGTGACCAATTGCCAATGCTGCCGCGCCGGCTCAAAACAGCAACGTCTGAAGCGGCGCATTATGAATTGATCGCATGGACGATGTTTACAGGAAGCAATTCTGCATCGAGCATGTATTGCTCTAGTCTGGGAGAGCATTGCCACTCGCGGCGCATCGCCAAATAAACTTCAATGGTTTTATCTTGTAGCGTAATTCGCCGTTGTTCACCTCTAAGCAAAAGATTTTTTTCCGTTGCTCTTGACGAGACCAACTCGATAATACTGGTGTTGTAACCGGCCATTTCCAACAATAACGCGCGCATACTATCAGCTAGCATATGAACAAGCTTTTCACGGATAATCGTATGATTTGCCATTGATCTCGCATTTTCCGGCGGTTTCATAGATTTGCGAAAACTGTGTTGACAGCACGACACGGATAACACATTTCGCGCGTCGTTCTGTAACCCTAGAAACAAAGCTTTGTCTGTTGCCATGTCGCAGGCATGAAGTGCATATACAGCATCTGGACGCTCCCCAAGCTGGAAATCGGCAATATCTTCCGCATGAAAATACATCTCGTCAAATCCAAGGCTGCGCGCGATCCTTTCATTCTTTTTCATTAGATCTGCGTTGGTGTCAATGCAATGAATGCGAACAGGGCGATTGAGAATTTGATGATAAAATTTGTAAACTAGAAAACTCAAGTAACAATTACCTGCGCCGGCTTCTACAAAAATTAGTTCTCGTTTCGTTGAATATTTCTTTGTGCGAACGTGAATAGCTTCGAGATAGGCTAAAACCTGTTGCATTTTCGCAGTTCTGTCTTGGCGTGCCTTTTTCTCCGGAACCAAAAGTCCAAGGTTTTGACCAAAAGTGCTGAGTTCAATCAGCGCAGCGCGTTCAATTAACATGAACATCTCCAAAATCTGGAGGTGTCTAGACTTTGAAATGTCTGGGGTCGATTTTTTAAAAAGGGATTGAGTAGGAACGCAACTCCGCAGAGACACCCATACAAATCCAAGTCACACCCAAACGAGAGGTAACGAGCAAATCGTCGACCTCAGATACTCAGAAAATAACTTTCCGAGAAATTACAAATGTGATTTTAAGGTTTGTATGTATGATTCTACAGTCCCAGAGCGCCATATATTCAGAGGCTAATCCGGGCGGGCATTTCCTTTCATTTCAGGGCAGCAAAAGCCCCTGAGAAAACGTACATATAAGCAAGGTAAATGAAATTCAACCCGAAATTAGATTTTTGAGTAATTTGAGTGGCAACAATTTACCCACTCGTGCACATTAGGTGCGTTTTGCGCCGTAAATTCTTGTATTAAGAATAATCAGTTCTGGTAAGTGTAAACAATTTATCCAAAAAATTGAAACTCTAGAAGAAGTCTAAATCACCGGATGCTTTCTCATAGGCATCAGCTGAGATCATAGTCTTTTCTGGAGATGACAAGCGCTGTTTCAAGTCAGAAAGCGTTATGAGATTAAGCGCTGTGGTCACATCAACCAACTGCTCTACATCTACTTCGTCGGACATCGATTCCAAAAAATCCGCTAAACCCCGTGATTTCTGTACAGCTAAATCAATACCTTGCAAAAGCTTCATATGCTCGGTTGCATCAACATTGCTGGCGACATCTTCGTTTTCTAGCATCGGCTCCAGTCGTTCGATCAAAATTGCAACGTCACGCAATTCTGTTCCCACACGATTTAAAATCGCCGTTAGAGGCTCTTGCAGATCACCTGCTATATTTTGACTGTAATTCGACATTTACGCGTCCTTTTACAAACTATACTCTGATAAATATGAACAAATCAGAAAAATTCGATATCATCTTTTGGTGCTGCAACCGCTGCGGTCTTAACAATTGGCTTACGCTCCCGGGCGACTACTTTCTCAGCTTCACTACCGTTTAGAATGCACTGGCGAGCCCGACCACTTACGGGCCAGTATTCTAATTTCCGGCCGTGGTCACCACCAACATTTGTACCGACTATCCTTATTCCTTCATCCTCAAGAAATGTCTTGGCAAAGATGGCGTTTTTCTCACCAACGTTGGAAAGACCGGGTATTGTCTTTCCTCCACCAATGATCTTCGCTTCAATGCGGTCTCGACTGGCGCCTTTTTTTAGGAGACCATTGATCAAAAGCTCCATCAGGTGAACACCATAGCGTGCACTTTCACCACCTTCACTACGCGAGCCGTCACCAGGAAGTAGAAAATGGTTCATACCTCCCACCCCTGCAATTGGGTCACGTAAACACGCAGCTATACAAGAACCCAGAATAGTTGAAAGAACAACATCGTTGTCATCAGTTACCTGATACTCACCTTGTATAATATTTATCTTTTTAACCGCTGAATTCATACTCAAAGCGCTCCAAATACTGCTTCAATGGCGGCCTTCATTTTCTCAATAGTAAATGGCTTAGCAAGCACATTATTTGCGCCAAGAGCCGCTGCTTTACGCACAAGTTCTTTATCTCCTTGCGCTGTTAAAATTATGAATGCAGCTCTCTGTGTCGCCGGATTTTTACGAACGCCCTCTAAGAACCCAAGACCATCCATCTTTGGCATGTTGAAATCAGAGATCACGAGATGATGTGGTTGCGTTCGCATTATCTGGAGGCCTTGCGCTCCATCAGCTGCAACTGTGATATTCTTAAATCCGAGTGACTGAAGTGCTTCAGACAATAATAATCGGCTCGTTACCTGATCGTCGACAACTAAGACCTTAATTTTTTGCGCAATAGACATTAGGCTACCCTATCCCTTCTGATTGCTGTTAACTTACATATTTGTTCTGCAATATCTTCTATGGAGTGCTGTGATTCCACAGCACCAATTTCAAATGCGACCTTCGGCATTCCATATACAACGCACGATTTCTCATTTTGCCCAACTGTATTTGCACCTGCTTTACGCATCTCCAATAATCCGTTGGCACCATCGCGGCCCATACCGGTTAGAATAACACCCACCGCTTTTTTCTTTGCAATTCTAGCTACTGATGCGAACAACACATCGACCGACGGACAATGACCAGATACTGGATCGCCTTCCCGTAGCGAAATTAACGGAGCAACCTTTCCGGTAACTTCCATCTGGCACGTACCACCAGGAGCTAGTAATACTTTCCCCACTTCTAGGCGATCACCATCTTCTGCTTCTTTAACTTTTGGAGCTGAAAGTCTGTCCAATCTCGCCGCGAAGCTTCCTGTAAAAGCTGGGGGCATATGTTGCGTAATGACCGTTGGAGGGCAATTTGCAGGGAACTTAGAAATAACATTTATGAGTGCTTCGACACCACCTGTAGATGAACCAATTGCGATAATTTTTCTAGCTGGCGAATAGTCTTGAAAACCTGCACTTGCAACTGGCCGAGTAGCCGTTGTCGGTTTAGGAGTTCTTTTGACCATAGGAAGTTTTGATCGTCCTGCAGCTTTTACAACTTCATTTATCCGATCAAATGTTGAACTATCTCCGGCACTTGGTTTACCGATACAATCGAATGCACCGAGTTCCAATGCATCAAGACTTGCTTGCGCACCTCTATGAGTAAGTGTCGACACCATAATTACTGGCATCGGTCTGAGCGTCATAATCTTCTCAAGAAATTCTAAGCCATTCATGTTCGGCATCTCGACATCAAGCGTTATGACATCCGGGTTTAGCGCCTTAATTGCACTGCGAGCCTGAAGCGCATCCCCTGCTTCACCAATTACTTCAATTTCTGGGTCGGCACTTAGCGCATTGCGAATAAGGCCACGCATCGCTGCGGAATCATCGACGACTAGAACTTTGACTGGATTGATCATCTAGCTCACCCCGTAAACCTGAATGCAGTTACGCCGACACTATCGAATTTGCTTTTAGCCGGACCCGATAAACGCTCTGAATGGCCGATATAAAGATAGCCTTCTTTCGGAAGAACTTCTGCGTAACGTTGCCAAATTTTTGCTTGCGTTTGATCATCGAAATAAATGACAACATTTCGGCAAAAAATAACATCAAACTTGCCTCTAAATGGCCAGTCGCGCAGCAAATTCAATTCGCGGAAAGAAATGAGTTCTTTTAAACTTTGATTAGCTTGGAACTTTCCATCACCTATCTCTGTAAAATGCTCACGCCTCATACCCGGATCCACGGGCTCTATCGCCTCCGGTGTATATATCCCCTGATTTGCACTTGCGACAACTTTAGGATCAATGTCTGATGCCAGAATTTTAAAATCATGTTTTGCAGCATCCGGGAAAACCGAAAGAACAGTCATAGCTAAAGAATATGGCTCATGACCCAGTGAACATGCAGAGGACCATATGCGAACGCGTCCGCCCGCACGTGCGCGCTTGACCAAATCGGGCAATACGTCTTTTGCTAGATGTTCAAAATGATGACGCTCACGGTAGAATTTGGTGAAATTCGTCGTCAACTGCGACAACATTTCTCTGCGTTCATCAGCACCTCGTTCTGAGCTTACGAGTTCACAATACTGCCTAAACGAGCTCATCCCTATCTTACGCAACCTTTTTGAAAGGCGTGAATACACCAAAGATGCCTTGCTTTCATTTAGAAAAATACCGGCATCAGCATAAATCATATCAGCAATCTCAGCCAAATCACGACGCGTGAGGGGTGAATCTCCCATAGCGAGTTCATCGGTCGGAGACCCGTTTTTTAATATAGAATTCGGACTACTCACTATACAATTCCTATCCGGCTGCTGACTTATTGTCTTCGTAACTCAAACTTAAACCTTTTGTTGCTGCGACAATCATATCTACATCCAAGATGAGAGCGACGCGCCCATCACCGAGAATTGTCGCTGCCGCAATACCAGGTACATTTGAATAATTTGATTCTAGGCTTTTGATCACAACTTGACGCTGTCCTTGGATACCATCCACCATCAGAGCCTGCTGACCGCCGCCCTCAGATTCCACTAGAAGCGCAACACCTTGAATAGGGTCTGCAGGTTCACTGCGGAAATTCAGGATTTGTCCAACATCGATCAACGGGCAGAACGTTTCACGAATGGAAATCAAACGCTCTTTTGCACCGAAGCCATGAACATCCGATTTTTCAGGCTGCAGTGTTTCTACAATCGCCGTCAGAGGTACAACAAGTGTTTGATCTGCAACAGATACGACCATCCCATCCAGGACGGCCAGTGTAAGTGGCAAGCTCATAGAGAAGATTGAACCCTTACCCGGTGTGGATTGAATTGATATCCGTCCACCTAGTGATTGGATGGATTTCTTCACCACATCCATGCCAACACCACGACCAGAAATATCTGATAGTGTCTCCGCGGTAGAGAAGCCAGGGTGGAAAATCAGATTATCAATTTCCTCGTCTGAGAGGTTACTTTCGGGCGTTATTAGGCCATTTTCTAGTGCTTTGCCTTTTACACGTTCACGATTAATCCCAGCGCCGTCATCTTCAATCTCAATGACAATACGGCCAGAACGGTGTTTGGCGGAAAGTTTAACAATACCTTGCGGGTCTTTACCAGCAGCTACTCGCGTTTCCGGATCTTCAAGACCATGATCAACAGAGTTGCGGATCATATGTGTTAAAGGTTCAGCCAACTTATCAATAACAGTTTTGTCGACCTCTGTGTTTTCACCTTCAGTAACAAGACGAACATTTTTATTGACCATATCGCCAATTTCGCGAACGATACGTGACATCCGTTGGAAAACAGGTTTCACAGGTTGGGCTCGAATAGCCATCACACTATCCTGAATCTCACGTGTGAGCTGGTTCAACTCATCTAGACCAAGATTAATGTTGTTTCCAGACCCACTGACCGTTTCTTCGTTTTCGCCAACACTTTGGGCCAACATTGCCTGGTTAATCACAAGCTCACCAACCAAATTGATGAGACGGTCAACACGGTCAAGTTCTACACGAATTTGCTGCGGAGGAGCCGCTGCTGCTACTTTCGGTTTTTTAGCCGTATCCTTCGGTGCTGCTGCCTTTGCAGGTACTGGCGTTGGTGCAGGTGCTGGCGTTGGTGCAGCAACAGGAGTAGGTTTTGGTGCGGCAGCCACCGGAGTGGGAGCTGGTGCAGCTACTTCTTGCGCAGTCGCAGGTTCATCATCGCCTTCAAGCATAGAAAGATCAAATGGAACTGGAACCATATCTGCACCATCATCCGCATTTGCAGATGCTGCACTTGCTTTTACTTCGAGTTTGCAATCCCATTCCGCAAATTCGAATACAGCACGTATTGCCTCTTCATCACTCTCTGTCGTTAGTGAGATGGTCCATGTAAGATAAGAATCTTCAGGATCCATGTTTTCGAGATCTGGTAAATCTTCTGTGTTACAGGCTACCTTCATCTCACCTAATGCAGCTAAGTCACGCAGAAGAAGAGCCGTATCATTACCTTTGGCATACAAACCAGCATTCGGTTTGAATTCAATTGAGAACGTATTACCCTTTGCAGGCTCATCTTCGTCGGCTGTTTCCTCATCCATGTCATCAAATGAGAATGGAACAGGTTGAAATCCGCTGTCATCTGTTGGAGCTACTGCTTCGACAACAGGCGCGGCTTCTTCAGTTACAGCCTCTACAGGGGCAGCTTCAGCAGTCGGTGCAGGTGCAGCAGCATCAGAACTATCAGAAGGTGTTTCACCATTTGCATAGGCGGCAAGGTCTTTAACTAAATCTGCTGATCTTGCGGGATCAATGGCATCGCCATCTCTTGATGCAGCAGTTATATCAGCCAGCACATCGGCTGACTTAAGCATAACTTTCATCAATCCCTCGCTCGCTTCCAATTTATTAGAGCGAACACAGTCAAGTGTCGTTTCAAAAACATGAGCAAATGCGACCAAATCATCAAGACCAAACGCACCTGCGCCACCTTTAATGGAGTGAACAGCTCTAAAAACGGCATTGACCGTTTCCGGATCATCATCACCATCGTTCATCGCAAGCAGACCTGTTTCCAGTTCTGTTAGTTGCTCTTCACATTCTTGGAAAAATATTTCCTTGATTTCTTCCATATCCATGAGGATTAAGTCCTATGCGGCTGTTGAAACTTTATGATGATTAGGCTGTGACGCGTTCGATCGCAGATACTAACTTGGCAGGATCAAATGGCTTTACAATCCAACCCGTAGCACCAGCTTGACGTGCACGGTTTTTCTTCTCATCATCGCTTTCAGTGGTTAAAACCAGAATCGGTACGGAACGATATCGGTCATTTTGGCGGACACCTTCAATGAAACCAAAACCATCGAGGCGTGGCATATTAATGTCCGTTACAATCACATCGGGATTGGATTCTTCCAATACTTCAAGACCTTCCATACCGTCTTCGGCCTGAACCGTATCAAAGCCCGCATTATTCAACGTGACCAGAAGCATATTCCTAATTGTACGCGAATCGTCCACTGTTAGTACTTTCGTTTTCATTACGCTGTCTCCTTCAAAGGCAATTCGTCGCCAGATATTCCCAGTAATTTCAGAGTGTTTTCAAAATTTTCAGACATGGCACCCACTGCAATTGAATTGCCATCCACGTCCCAAGTCTTCTTGGCGGCCATCAAAACCTGTATACATTGTGCGCCTGACTTCCTAACATCCGAAGCATCGATCTCCACCGAACTTCCCTTCAAACTGATTAACTGCTCATGCATGCTACTTGCTGCATTCAAGTCGAGGTTTTCAGGTAATTTCAAGATGTTTGATGTCTCATCACCCATAGTGATTCCTTTGCGGTTTTGTCTCATTCATATGATTAATCACACGAACCTTGACTGGCTCTGTTGTCGGCATTGGAAAAATAGGAACAGGCAGCTCGTTAAGCGCCAGACGCATTTTCATGCCGGAGAAATTCTCTAAATATCTAGCGAAGTTTCTCAACGGCACTGCAAATTTTGCTAAAGTGGCAACATAACTCCCAAGGGAAATGTTAACTTTGTTGATCATCGACATAAATGTCTGCTCCGCCCATCGCATCAATCAAGTAAATTGATAAAATCTGTTTCCGGCGCAAAAACCACTCAAAGGCGGCTTATCAAGGCAAACGCATGACAGAAGGTCAATATACTTTTCTACTGATAAAATCCGGATCTAGGCCGGCGCGAAGAAACAGCATCATGCAATTGTGTTCCGGTAAAATAGCTTCCATGAACACAAATCAACGCAGTTACAATTTTTATGGTTAATTCCTTGCCCGAAGGTTAACGGACTTGAATGATTTCTCGCCATCTAGCAATTAAACTTACATTTTTAGCCATATTCAGCACAAATTCTTGCGAAAGGCTCACGAAAGCTTGGGGCGCAACAATGATTAAGTAGGATACGACAGGAGTTATTGTTGCGTATCAGTTATATATTGGAGTTAGAACAATGAATGTTCTCATTATCTGTACTGTCGTTACAACGATCGCAATCTTAGGTGCGCTGTCGCTAAATATTGTTCTGGACTTATTCCGGTTTAAGCGAAGTTCTAAAACTTTCTGATTTATTAAGCCTAATTGGTAAGCTTAAATAAAAGTTAAGCTCTAGTGCCCACCGCCGCTTAATGCGCCTGTGCGCACGGGATAGTTAGCTGCAATTTCATAATCTGGATCGTCTTCTGAATCCACAATAAGCTGCCCTGCCTTCTCAAGCAGCCGATGGCAATCTGGAGACAAGTGTCTCAACTGAACGCTCTTGCCTTCTGCCTCATACTTTCCTGCAATTGCATCGATAGCCTGCAACGCAGATTGATCTGCGACCCGACTTCCCGCAAAATCAATTATGACAAGGTCAGGATCATTTTTTGGATCGAACAATTCCATAAAACCTACTGTTGATCCAAAAAACAATGGCCCTTCGATTTCATAGGCCTTTGCACCTTCTGCTGTTACACTCGATTTAGCCTCAATCCGCACAGCATTTGTCCATGCATAGGCAAGTGCAGAAACAATGACACCGACAACCACGGCAATGGCCAAATCAGCATAAACCGTTACAGCAGTTACAAGAATAATAACGATGGCATCCGTTAATGGAATACGGCGCAAAATCCGTAGGCTTTGCCAAGCGAACGTCCCTATAACCACCATGAACATAACTCCAACAAGTGCGGCCAATGGAATTTGTTCGATCAATGAAGATGCGAACAAGATAAACGCTAACAAAAACAATGCCGCAGATATGCCAGAAAGACGTGTGCGACCACCAGATTTTACATTGATCATTGATTGACCAATCATTGCACAACCGCCCATACCACCGAAGAAACCAGTAACAACGTTTGATGCACCCTGCGCCAGACATTCCTGGGAAGCACCGCCACGTTTATTAGTTATCTCGCCAACAAGATTCAACGTTAGCAAGCTTTCGATCAAACCAATTGCAGCTAGAATAAGCGCGTAGGGAAATATGATCTTAAGTGTATCAAGATTAAAGGGAACGGACGGAATGTGAAACTCTGGCAGGCTGCCTTTGATTGAAGCAAGATCACCAACCCTTGGCACATCAATACCAAAAGCGATAACAATGATTGCAACAATCCCAATACCGGCAAGTGGCGCAGGAACAATATTTGTTATCTTTGGAATTCCATAAATGATAGCCATTGTGAGCGCGACCAATCCCAAACTCAACAGCAATGGAATACCGGACATCCAAACTTTGACACCGTCTGGTCCGGGCACCTGAAATTGTGTCAACTGGGCGAGAAAAATAACAATTGCCAAACCGTTTACAAAACCAAGCATAACAGGGTGAGGTACAAGTCGAATAAACTTTCCTAGACGGAAGACACCTGCCAATAATTGTAAAATGCCCATTAAAACGACAGTCGCAAACAGATATTCCACACCGTGCTGCGCAACAAGCGCAACCATCACGACCGCCAATGCACCCGTTGCACCAGAAATCATGCCGGGACGACCGCCAAAAATAGCAGTTATCAATCCAACGATAAATGCAGCATATAGACCAACAAGCGGATGAACACCTGCAACAAACGCAAAAGCAACAGCTTCTGGAACCAATGCCAGCGCAACGGTTAAACCAGATAAAAGCTCTGTTTTAATCTGAACAGGTGTTAATCTAACTCTTGTTTCATCATTGTTAGAATTAGACATCAAACGATGTGCGAAGCTCGCAAGGGGTGTTCTAGCCAAGATATAACTCATTTGGATGGAGGAATTTGAACTGCTTTTAAATCGGTTTTATCCAAATTCATAGAGCATTGACTAAAATAAGCGTTATTTTCCAACTATCGATGTTTTTTAGATGCCGTTTTAAACAATCGTCCATCAATTAATGACAGTCCAAAGATGATGAAACCCATTCCAATAATCTGATCCCTGTTCAAGGTTTCACCCAATATGCTCCAACCAAGAAATATTGCGATGGGTGGAATAAGGAATGTGACGAGCGCGAGATTAGTTGCACCACTACTTTCAAGAAGTTTGAAATAAAGAAAATAGGCAAGCGCTGTCGAAAAAGTCGCAAGGCAAAAAATTGCGATAAGGCCATTTGTATCTGGCACGGTAAGTAGCCATGGCTTATCGAAAATAATCACCAAGGGTGCAAGAATTAAACTTGCAACAATCATTTGCCCTGTTGCAATTGCCATTGGCGGAACGCCCATCGTCTTAAATCTTCGTCCGAACGTGGTAGAAGATGCATAAAATAACGCCGCTGCTAAAACTGCCAACTGACCTAATATATTTGCGCCAAATGTGAATAATTCCTCAACACCAATCATGAACACAACACCTGAAAAACCAACGACCACACCAGCTAATTTATGTCGATCCATCTTCTCATCTGTTGTAAAAAAATGCGTGACTATAACTGTAAAAATCAACATTGTCGCATTGAAAATCGATGCCAAACCGGATGTGATTTGTGTTTGGCCCCACGTAATCAATAAAAATGGGATTGAGATGTTAAACAGCCCCATTATGAAAATTGAAATCAATATTTTTCTACTGATAGGAACTTTTATACGCGAGGCTTTCAGCACTATTGTGAGAATGATTGCGGAAATTCCCACCCGCAGAAAGACAACCGTTAAGGGGGGCAACTGTCCTACAGATATTTCGATAAATAGAAATGATCCTCCCCATAAAAAGGAAAGCATCAAAAGTGTACCCCATTCTTTCAAGCCCATTCACCTACCGCCCATCTTTTAAAATGCCAAAGACAAACGGTATAGCTGGATTGCAAATTTAAAACACCCGTTTATTGCAAAGCCTATCAAAAAACCCGACAGGCCCAGCCAATCGGGTTTTAAAACTCAAGATTTGGAAGTTTATTTTTTCAGCAAGTCCCGTATTTCTTCAAGAAGAACAACATCAGCAGCAGGTGCAGCAGGCTCCGCCGGTTTTTCTTCTTCTTTCTTTTTCAGATTATTGACTGCTTTTACAATCAGAAAAATAATCCAAGCTAGAATAACGAAGTTTACAGCAACTGTTAGAAAGTTACCCCATGCGAGAACAGCACCTTGCTCTCTGGCTGCGTCTAGCGAAGTTGCCGTAACATCTGCGCCCAACGGTATAAAGTAACTTGAAAAGTCCAACCCACCAAAAATTGCGCTTACAACTGGCATAATAATATCGGCCACAAGCGATTTAACGATTAAGCCGAATGCGCCACCGATAATAATACCGACCGCCATATCCATAACATTGCCTTTAGCAATGAAGTCCTTGAATTCTTTAAGCATGAGATTCTCCCCTATATCCATCACATGAAAGCTAAATTACTACAGTATTTTATGTCTTTATCAATCGCAATGCGGATATTCTCATAACTGGTTTATCTGTGAAAAGTTGAAAAAGCGCTCAAAACAAGCTTCTCGCGCAACTCTCAAACTGCTAGTTCAACATTATGAAAAAAATTGTTTATAAAATTTGCCCCGAAACTTTATGGCAGGACGCATTGGAAGAAGGTGTTTTCTCCGGCGCTCCAATTGATCTTCAAGATGGATTTATTCACTTCTCCACTGACGCACAAGCAAGGGAGACCGCAAGTAAACACTTTGCTGGACAAAACGACCTTTTACTTATCGCAATCGAGGAAGACATATTAGGTGATGCACTCAAATATGAAGTCTCTCGTAATGATGATCTATTCCCGCATCTATATGGAACATTTTCTCCTGACCAGGCTGCCTGGGTGAAACCACTTCCACTTGATGTAAATGGCAACCACATTTTTCCTGAAATTTGACCATGTTCAACCCTTATAAAGCTATTGCTCAGAAAGCCTTTTTTGCTCTCGATGCTGAAAAAGCCCACGGCTTATCAATTAAGTTTCTACAAACTGGTGCTGCTTGTGTATTTAAACCTCATCCTGATTCTCGCTTGGAACAATCAGTTGCAGGACTGAGCTTCCCCAATCCAGTTGGAATGGCCGCCGGCTACGATAAAAATGCAGATGTTCCTCTCGAAATTCTAAAACTCGGTTTTGGCTTTACCGAAGTGGGCACGATTACGCCTAAACCTCAAAGCGGCAACCCAAAACCTCGAATTTTTCGCCTCCCTACCGATGAAGCCGTTATCAATCGACTTGGCTTTAATAATGATGGACATCAAGCTGCTCTGCAAAGACTTGAAGACTTACGGGGCAACGGGCAAATAATTGGTGTGAATATCGGGGCGAACAAAGACAGTGAAGATAGAACACAGGATTATGTCTCGGGTATCGATACATTTTACAAACATGCCAGCTATTTCACGGCTAATATTTCATCGCCGAACACACCAGGCCTTCGAGATTTACAGGCGCGAGAAAGCCTTTCAGAACTTCTATCTCGTTGCATAAACAAACGTAATGAACTTGCAAAAATACATGGTAAACGCGTACCGATCTTCTTAAAAGTTGCGCCCGATCTGACACAGGAGGGCATCGACGATATCGCCGCGGAAGTCGCCGACAAGAATATTGATGGTGTAATAATCTCAAACACAACATTGTCTCGATCCGGCCTAAAAGACATGACAGTGGCGCATGAGACGGGCGGATTATCTGGCAAACCCGTTTTAACAAGATCAAATATAGTACTCGCCAAATTTCGAGAAGCGATTGGTAATAATATGCCAATAATTGGCGTGGGCGGCATTAGTGATGCAAATTCAGCGGCAGAAAAAATCCGGGCAGGAGCTGATCTTGTTCAATTATACACGGGAATGATATATCAAGGCCCGAGCATCGCGGCAAAGATCTGTCAAGGATTAAGCCGTATCTGCGACCAGCAAAGCTTGGCCAATATCAGCGATATTAGAGGTGCTAAAACCGAGTATTATTCCAATTTGGAAATCCCCAAATAGAAAATATCGCCTTTAGCCGAGCGATACGACCACATTTAGTTTATGACCATCTGGGACAAGTTGAAATGATCTGATAGCTCGGCGGCTGATCATTGCAAGACCCTCGCAAGCTTGGCGGATAGCATGCAATGCATCATCACAAGCACCTGAAAGAGCCAATTCCAAATTTTCTGAAGAATTTACATTGCTAAATGTAATGCTACGCGGTGGCGACGCATACAACTCTTTCAAGCCTTTCCGTAGTGCGAGATTGAGTGCGTATTGCGGTAGACCACCAGCACTAAAATCAGTTACGATCACCTCACCATTATCTGTGCGTTGAAAACGTACCCAAAACAATGGATCAATTTTTGAGATAATTTTAACAGAAAAATCGTCAGTTTCAGCAACTAAACTATCGCTTGCCGCTTTGACCTTGACTTCTTGAAGGCTAATAATTGTTGCCGACATAACATACTCACATACAATATACTCTTAACACTTTTTTAACTATATAAGAGCGTTCAGATTTTGCAAGCCGTGTTGTCGCATAGATGATAATTTGGGTTAATTATTAAGCTCCGTGGTTTCGGGAGTTTCAATATACGTTTTCATATGTAAAATAGGTTCGAGAAAATAATGGATTTCAGAATATGGCAGTTACAGCGCAAGACGTAGCAGATAAAGCAGGCGTATCAAGATCAGCAGTTTCTAGAGCATTTACACCCGGTGCGTCGGTATCTGCGCGGATGCGAAAACGTGTTGAGGATGTTGCAAATGAGCTGGGTTATCGACCAAATGTTCTTGCCAGCAGTTTAACAACCCGGCGCACTAAGCTCATTGGGCTGGTTTCTGACAATTTCCAAAACCCACTTTTTCTTGATGTCTTTGATTTATTTTCGCGCGGGCTTCAAGAACGAGGCCTTAGACCACTGTTAGTTAACCTTTCAGGCGAACGTGATCCAGAAAACTCGATTAATTTGTTACGCCAGTATTCCGTAGATGGTGTCATTGTTGCATCATCCACTTTAGCACCGGGATTTGCAAAGGCATTCACAGATGAGGGTATTCCAGTTGTGCATTCTTTCGGGCGTCATGCGCCATCTCCTCAAACAACTATAGTTGGAATTGATAATATTGAATGCGGACGGATGGCGGCACGAGCCTTGATTGAACGAGGTTATAAGAGTGTTGGTTTCATGGGCGGCCCAGAACTAGCCAGTTCAACACAAGACCGGGTGACAGGTTTTCGCGAAGAACTTGCAAAACACCCTCATATCAATGTCAAACACTCTTATGCAGGCGCCTATTCATTTGATGCTGGTCGCAAAGAAATGCAACGGCTTTTGGAAGGTCAATTGCAAGAGGCCTATTTCTGTGGCGATGATGTTTTGTCCGTGGGAGCGATCAGCGCAGTAACGGAAGCCGGCTTTAAAGTGCCAGATGATGTCGGTTTCATCGGACTGAACGATATGGAAATGGCTGGCTGGCAGAATATCAATCTTACGACCATTCGGCAGCCGGTAGTTGATATTATTAACTCCTCACTGGAGCAAATGGTTAATATGCTTGTTGATCCCGATCAAGTTCATCAGGCTTTAATTTTCCCATGTGAAATTATTGAGCGTGGAACGCTGCGAGCTAAAACATAAACCGTAGCGTTCCACATTTTCTTATCTGAACATCGGCGGACGCGCATCTAGCCATTTTCCGTCTTGTTTGCCGGATTCAGCAACGGCAACAACAGCTGCCATTGACCGCAAACCATCCTCAGCGCGAGGGTATAGATTTGCTGCTGGGTCCATATCTCGGTTTTCCTTTTGTGCATTGATGGCTTCAGCTAAATCCTTGTAGATATTGGCAAAAGCTAACGGCATACCCTCCGCATGACCAATGGTTACGCGAGTTGATCTGTCTGCTTCTGGAGAAAGGTTTGCTTCACCACGCTCGATAACCTGAAGACGCTCGCCAAGCGGCATATAGTAAAGTTGATTTGGCTGTTCTTGGCTCCAGCGCAATCCGCCTGTTTCCCCGAATACCTGGATTCCCAAACCGTGTTGGCGACCAATTGCTATCGAAGATGTCCAAAGACGACCGACGGTTCCACCATCCATACGGAAATTGACCATTGCGTCATCCTCCAAAGTGCGCACAGGAAGGCAAGAGACAATATCAGCGGACAGTTTTTCAACCTCTTGACCTGTAACGAAACTAGCCATGTGCATGGCATGAATTCCACAATCGGCAAACTGAGCTGAAACGCCAGCCTGTGCAGGATCATAACGCCAACGAACACGTGGATTATCCGCATCAGCCGCATCGGCATGGTGGCCATGCGCGAATTCTGTATTGACCAAACGAACCTTGCCAATATCACCGCGAGCGATCATAGCCTTCATATGGCGCACAAGAGAATAACCAGTGTAGCCATAGTTTACTGCACAGATTTTCCCGGCAGCTTTAGCCGTGCGAACGATATCTTCGCCTTCTTCCACAGTCATGGTCATCGGCTTTTCACAAAGCACATTAAAACCAGCCTTCAGAAAGGCTTTTGTGATCTCATAATGTGTTGAGTTTGGTGTTGCAACAGTGACCAAATCAACACGGTCATCACGGCCTTTTTCGCCCGCGAGCATATCTTGCCACGAACCGTAAGACCGGTCACTTGCAAGGCCCAAACGTTGACCATACTCACGGCCTTCTTCGGGTCTGTGGTCAAGTGCACCGGCGGTAAATTCAAACTCACTATCAAGACCAGAACCTAATCTGTGTGCTGGCCCAATTTGACTGCCTTCGCCGCCACCGATCATGCCCCATTTTAACTTTGTCATTTTAAGCTTCCTCGCTAAAACCAATTGACGCCAAGTATGCTCGATTGTCTCTTGCATCCCCCACGGGATCATTTTCAAGGGTTGGATCGATATCTTGCTCGACTGTACACCAACCTGAAAAATCATTATCTCTCAATATTTTATGCACAGCAGGAAAATCAACATCACCTTGACCAAGTTTACAGAAAATACGTTGGCCACATGCATCATAAAAATCAGTTCTATTCTTGACCACATCAGCTTTTACAGCTGGATCAATATCTTTGAAATGCATATAGGAGATACGGTCAATATGGCGCTCCATAAAAGCAACAGGGTCAAACCCGGCATAAGAATGATGGCCCGTATCAAAACAAATTTTCAGAATTTTTTCATCAACTTCTGAAAGCAATCGTTCAAGCTCAGGCTCAAAATCCAAAAACCCACCCGCATGGGCATGAATGCCGACGGTCAGGCCATATTCTTCGCTACCCATTTTTGCAATTTCAGCAATACGATCACGAAAACCTGCCCATTCAGCCTGGCCCATTTGTACCGCTTCATCAGCGCGGCCGGCAGTTGGTGCTCTACGGGGAGAAATTGAATCAATAATAACCAGGTGCTCAGCACCATGCGCCTTCAACGCTTGGCAAGTTCGCACAGATGCATCTTTAACGTCATCCCATGCGTTCACATCATGAAACGGGCGGAAAATAACGCCGCCAATCAATGATAACTCATTTTGCGCTAGCGCATCACCAAGAATACTAGGGTCTTCTGGCATAAAACCAACAGGACCAAGTTCAATACCTTTATATCCTGCATCAGCGTTATCTTTTAGAACGCTTTGCCATGTTGGATTACGCGCATCATCAGCAAATTCCACACCCCATGAACAAGGTGCATTTCCAATCTGAATTGTCACAATTATAGCCTCTTATAAATTAGAATTCATCAACATTAAGCCACTTTTTCTCAGCAGCTGATTCAATTGCAGTTGCAACCACTTTCGCGACATCTAGCCCATCCTTAAATGTTGGCCAGACAGCCTCGCGTTTGTCGATTGCTTCGAGGAAGTCTTTCGCCTCGATAATAATTTGATCTTGATAACCGGTGCCATGACCAGGCCCTTGGCAGAAGGGCAAATAATCAGGGTGTTCCGGTCCAGTCAATATCTTTTTAAACCCTTGATGGGCGTTTGGATCGTCCATCTTATATAGCCAAACTGCATTTTGATCTTCTTGATCAAACCGAATTGCACCCTTTGTGCCGGTAATTTCATATGCGTAGCCCATCTTACGACCAGCAGCTACTCGACTTGAGTATATATGACCCATCACGCCACTTTTAAAACGGACCATCATTTGCGCATGATCATCGTTTGTCACATCTTCCAGCGCGCCTGTTGTTTCATTTTTTCGCTGTTTAAATACCGTTTCAACATCAGCCATAAGGCTTTCAACAGGGCCCATCAGTGCAAGTGCGGCATTGATAATATGCGGCGCTAAATCACCCATATTGCCGTTTGCCATGCCTTTAGTCCGCCAATTTGCAGGTTGATCAGGGTCAGCTAGAAAATCCTCAGTATGCTCACCTCTAAACCAAGTAACATCACCAATAACACCATCTTTTAAGAGCTGGCGGACAAATTGCGATGCGGGCGTGCGAATATAATTATATGCCACCATGTTGGTCACGCCGGAACTTTCAGCAAGCTCAACCATTTTACGGCTTTCGGCGAGGGACGCCCCCATCGGCTTCTCACATAGAACAGGTTTCCCAAGCGCAAATGCTGCTTCCGCAACTTTCAAATGCGTGCTTTGGGGAGATGCAATGATTATTGCTTCCACAGCAGGATCATTGACCAACTCATTCCAATCACTTGTCGCTCGAGCAAAACCATAGGCTTTTCTGTATCTCTCAGCGGATGAAGCGGATGTTGCACACACCATTTCAAGTTTTGGGCGAAGATTTGTTTCAAATATAGCGCCGACAGAAGACATGGCAACAGCATGTGCTTTGCCCATATATCCTCCACCAACAATACCTATTCCGATTTTGGGCACTGTATTTCCTCCTCATTTCCGCACGAGATTTGCACGCGGTTGCAAAATCCATATCACTAGTCCCGGCGTCTGGTCAATAAGCCTATTGTCAAGAATTGAATATTTATGCTCTAGTGAAATTCAAATATGCAGACAACTGACCAATAATGCGCAGGTTAGGAAAGCTCAATGGGTTTGAAATCAAAGATAAAAGCAGTCATTTTCGATGCCTATGGCACACTTTTTGATGTCTACTCAGTTGCGACCCTTGCCGATGAAATTTTCCCTGGCAAGGGAGAGGAAATTGCCAAAATTTGGCGCGAACGGCAAATTGATTACACTCGTATTAGAACGCTTTGCAACCAATATATAGACTTCCGGAAAGTTACTGAAGATGCTTTGATATTTTCCTGTGCTAGCCTTGAACTAAGCCTATCTAACACGAACAAAAATCGGTTGATGGATCAATATGATCACCTCAATGCTTTTCCTGAAAACTTAGCGGTATTGGATCAATTAAAATCTTTAGAACTAAAGCTCGGCATCCTATCTAATGGTACTATGGGGATGATTGATGGAGCTACAAAAAGTGCGGGAATGGACGGATATTTTGATCACATTCTGACCGTTGAACATGTGAAGAAATATAAAACCGCACCAGAAGTCTATCAACTCGGACCTGATGCATTTGATCTAGATACATCACAAATTTTGTTCGTCTCGTCAAATTGCTGGGATGCTTGCGGCGCAACCTGGTTTGGGTATCAAACCCTATGGATCAATCGAGCAGATATGCCTGTTGAAGTTTTGGGCGTTGAGCCTTGTGCCATTGGTAAAAAGCTCGACGCCGTTCTAGATTATCTTAGTTGAGACAATAAAATTCGGTCTGAAAGACCAAAGCTTCCACCCTCAAAGCGACCAGATGCGATGAGTAATTGATATGCTGCCCAATAAGCTGATGTTTTTGTATCCGAAGCATCTATGCGCGCTTGCGCTAGAATCTGTTTTTGCTCTAGCACTTTATCGAGCGTTCCGACGCCTTTTTCGTATTTAACAGCTTCAGATTTTGCCACTTTACGTAAGTAGTTTACCCGCGAATTAGCTAATCCTACTTGTTTAACTGCAGATTGGTATTCCCGCGATAAAGATCTTACTGACAATTCCACATTCCGTCGCGTATCCGATGCCTGATACGATGCTAATTGCGCGCGTTCCTTGGCTTCTGAAATATCTGCAACTGTCGCCAAATCAACTAAAGGCATTGTTAAACGTACGCCAACTTCCCAGTCAGTTGTTTGTTTTGATTTTGTATAAGTGCCCAATGCTACATCATGCTGCCCATACAAGCTGACCTGTGGCAGGTAGCCACCAATAGCGGAACGGCTCGCAAAACGTTGAGCAGTTGCAGTATGTTTGGCAGCCATTAATGTTGGGTCAGATATGATAGCCTGCGCGACAAGCTCATTCTCCGTGGATTGAATTAGTTTCTTGAGAGCAGGTAGTTTTGGTGTTTTATCAACAGGGGCACCAATTAGACTCTCTAATTGTGCCTTGATTTGATTTCGAGTGCTGATGCTGCCTTCGCGCTGGCGACGCAAACTAGCTAAATTAGCTTGTACATATGCAATATCAGCTGCACTCGCAAACCCCTGTTTCTCGCGGTTCCTTACCGCAGTCAGAAGCCTCTTTAAACTGCCCACATTCTCGCCCAACAATGCAACGGTTTGTTGGGCCTGATTAAATTGAAGCAATGCGGATATAACCTGACTCGCAACTTGATTGCGAACAGCTTTTGCACGCCCCAAAGCTGCTTTACGATTGCTTTTAGCTGCTTTGAGGGCAAAATGACGCCTTCCACTCGTGAAAATGGGAAGATTAAGTGAGAATTTCAACTCGGATGTTTCTTGCCCATGTGGAATAGTACCCAAACGCAATCCTGCACGTGATACATCAACTGACATACTAATCACAGGTGTATAGCTTGCAAGTTCTTTCCAAATTCTAATCTGCGCGATCTTAACTTCACTCTTGGATACGTCAATGGCATCGCTAGAAGCAATCGCATTGGTTATCAAACCTCGCATTTCTAAGCCGATCAAACCGCTTTTTTCTGCAGTCTTGCCAAATTCATTGGAACTTGTAAGCGTAGCAATCGAACCGACAACTTCTTTAGTTGGGAGAAACTTGTCCGACTTGTTTGGTTTGTAAGGTTTAAAACTTCCTCTCGTTTCAGACCGAGTTGGTTTAAAAATATTAAGAATACCCCTTAGCCCTTCTGACGGCTTCTTCATCTGTGTAGCCTGAGGTACAGTGGCACTTGCATCGGGGTCAGCGTCCACGAATACTGATGAAGAAAAAAACAAGGCCAAAGTGAGTGCCACGCGTAAATTATGCTGGCGCATGTTTACCTCCCCTTAAAGCAACATGACGCAAATTCTCCAGTCTTACGACACACAAAAGCCCTCTAGGAGCAGATATAGACTGCTGCTGCGAGTTTATATTTTTAGGGTGTTGGCGTTCGGGTGCCCAAAACACAAGCATAACTTACTCCACGTTCTCACCAAAACTTAAAAGAACATGGTTAATAAGTCTTTAGGATTTCACCTTAGTTTGACCGGTGGATGTAAAATATCTGAACATCTTATAACAAACGATTATCAAGCTACGTTCTGATATGCAGATTTAATTTTGCGAGGTAAAATCATCGTAAGTGATATTCCCCTGATACCCATAAAAATATTGAGGGCAACCCAGAGCCCATGATTTTCCCAATATGTTGCCAAAATCAATGAACTGATTATGAAAACTGCGAGTGAAAGAAGCATCATATTACGCATATCTTGCGACCATGTAGCACCGATATAGACCCCATCCATCTGAAATGCGACAACGCCCGTAAAAGCTATCAACGCAGCCCAAAGATAATAGGTTTTCGCAATTCGTCGAACATCCTCTTCCGTTGTGATGATATCGATAAGTACGTTACCAAAAATCCAAAAGAAGACAAAAAGCACTCCTGCTAGAATGAAACTCCAAATGACAGTCAGCTTAATAGCTTTTATGAACGCTGGCTTATAATTGGCACCTATTGATCTACCTGCAAGTTGCTCAGCTGCTGTTGCAATACCATCCAAAAAATATCCAGCAATCATAACGAAATTGATCAATATAGCATTTGCTGCGAGCGTTTGATCGCCAAACTGGCCACCTTGCCGAGTAAACCATGCAAAAGCAGTCACCAGCGCAAAACTACGAATCATGATATCGCCATTGAGCGACATTAATTTCCTGAATTCTTGGCCATCAATAATTCGTAAAAAACTTGGTTTCGCTTCTGGCAAAAACTTAGATACAACAACAACTAAACCGATCAATACGCCAAAATATTCTGCGATTACAGTTGCCCAAGCTACACCTTCTAACCCCCAACCTAAATTAAGACCAAGGAAGATGGAAAGAGCAATATTAGTAACATATAAAACCAGCTGCAGAAACAGGCCTAAACGCCCCTTGCCCTGACCAAGAACATAACCAAGAACTGCATAATTCATCAGCGTAGCAGGAGCTGATAATATTCGTATATCAAAGTAACGTGTTGCGGCATCAGATACGTTGGCGCTGGCATCCATGACAACAAGTCCGAGTGTTAGTATGGCGTTCTGAAAGATTATCAGAACTATCCCAAGCACGATGGCTATTGCACTGGAGCGCCAAAATGTGGCTTGTTGCTCCATCTCATCTCCACGCCCAAAACTTTGTGCCACAAGGCCAGTTGTTGCCGATCTTAGAAAATTAAAGGTGCCAAAAATCAGGTCGAATATAATGACAGATATTGCAAGGCCGCCCAACAGAGCAGCGCTTCCAAGTTGACCAACTACTGCTACATCAACAAGACCAAGCAGGGGCGTTGTCAAAAACGCCAGCGTCATGGGTAAAGCTATTGAAAAGACGAGCTTATTTGTGACCTCAAACGGACGAATTTCGGCTCTGTTTTTTTGATGAGGCGCGCTCATCTGTTATCAACGATTACGATAGTTCAGGATACGTAATAAAATGAATACAGGAATAACCACCGCTGCTCCGAGAGCTAAATACTCGCCAAATCTGCCTAATGCGGCAAAGCCTTGGTGCCAAATACGGATGATAAAGTCTCTTATACCGTAAAAAATATCAAAGGGTGACCAGTCCATAGCGGCCATCACAACACCAACCACAAAAGATATAACGAGCAACTTAATAATTGTCCGACCGATTGAATCACCTAAAAATTGGTCTACTTTTCCAGACATGCAACTCTCCATTTGTGAGGTAGTTATGACATAACTATGCGGCAGAAATTGTTCAAGTCTTTTCGCCAAAGAATAAAGCTTACTTCTTTGAAATGATGTGGCTTGCATGTTGCTCAAAGCCGACCTAGATTCTGGTTCCATGAAATCGCGATTCCATTTATATGACCCAACTTAAGGGCCAATTACCAAAAATATTCGATGACTGGTTTGCCGACCAGAATTGGCAACCCCGTCCGCATCAATTGCAATTGTTGAAAAATGCCCAAGATGGACTTTCAACACTGTTAATAGCTCCGACAGGCGCAGGTAAAACTTTGGCAGGTTTCTTGCCTTCATTGGTGGATCTGGCATCTCGCGAGCGAGCCAAGCCAGAAAAACAAAAAACTAGATTACACACATTGTATGTCTCGCCACTCAAAGCACTTGCGGTAGATATCGAGCGAAATCTGGATCGCCCCGTTTCAGGAATGGGATTGGACATTCGCACAGAAACCAGAACGGGCGATACACCGCAACATAAACGGCAACGACAAAAACTTAACCCGCCTGACATATTGCTCACCACACCAGAACAGATCTCGTTACTTTTAGCCAATGGACAAGCCAATGACTTCTTCAAAGGCCTTAAATACATTATTTTCGATGAACTTCATTCACTTGTTATATCTAAACGCGGGCATTTATTGGCGCTTGCTCTGTCGCGTTTGCGTGTTCATGCACCTAATATGCAAACAATTGGATTATCCGCAACTGTTGCCAACCCCTTAGATTTGCAGAAATGGCTTGCACCACAAAACTCTGAAGAAAACAATTTAGCTCAGAAGATAGTTGTCGAAGGCGGAGCTAAACCCAACATTTCGATCTTAAAATCAAAGGAGCGTATTCCTTGGTCTGGTCATACAGCCCGATATGCAATGAGCGAGGTTTATGAGGAAATTAAAGCCCATAGAACCACGCTTTTATTTGTAAACACACGCAGCCAGGCTGAAATGTTGTTTCAGGAACTTTGGACAATCAACGACGACAATTTGCCTATTGCGCTTCATCACGGCTCACTTGATACAAATCAGCGACGCAAAGTGGAGGCGGCCATGGCTAATGACGCTTTACAAGCTGTCGTTGCAACCTCGACGCTTGATCTGGGGATCGACTGGGGTGACGTTGACCTTGTTATTCACATCGGCGCACCAAAAGGTGCTAGCCGCCTTGCCCAGCGCATTGGGCGGTCAAATCACCGAATGGATGAACCAAGTAAAGCGATATTGGTACCAGCAAATCGGTTTGAGGTAATGGAATGTCAAGCTGCGCTGAATGCAAATTATCTGGGTGCACAAGATACACCGCCGCTTCAACAAGGCGCATTCGATGTACTTGCACAGCATATTCGCGGAATGGCATGCGCTGCACCCTTTTCGGACGAGGCGCTCTATAGTGAGGTGATTACATCTGCACCCTATCATAATCTGCCAAAGGATATTTTCAAACGGATCCTAGAATTTGTCGCAACAGGCGGCTACGCACTCAAAACCTATGAAAGATATGCGAGAATTAGGAAGACAGAAGAGGGTCTGTGGCGGATATCAAACCCAAAAATTGCTCAACAATATCGCCTCAATATCGGCACAATTATTGAAGCTCCGATGTTAAATGTTAGGCTTGTTTCAAAGCGAAAAAATGGATCTTTTGGGCGTGGTGGTCCCTCATTGGGCAAAATTGAAGAATACTTTCTTGAGGCGCTAACCCCCGGTGATACATTTCTCTTTAGTGGTAAAGTCCTGAAATTTGAAGGTATTCGCGAAAACGAATGTCTTGCCTCGAAAACCTTCGATGATTCACCTAAAATTCCGGCCTATGCGGGGGGTAAATTTCCTCTCTCGACCTATCTTGCCGAACAAGTTCGTAAGATGCTGGCCGAACCAAAGGAATGGGAGAAACTTCCCATTCAAGTACGAGAATGGCTTCAGTTACAAAAGAAGTATTCAATACTCCCCAGCCGCAATGAACTTTTACTGGAAACATTTCCGCGTCAGGAAAAGCACTACATGGTTATCTATCCGTTTGAAGGTCGTCTGGCTCATCAGACGCTTGGCATGCTTCTAACACGTCGTCTTGAACGGATGCATGCAAAACCACTGGGGTTTGTTGCTACAGATTATGCACTAGCCATTTGGGCTTTTGATGATATTGGCGCGCGTATGACGAATGGCACGATCCAATTATCTGAATTATTCCATGAAGATATGTTAGGAGATGACTTAGAAGCGTGGCTTGATGAATCATGGCTCCTTAAACGCACATTTCGAAATTGTGCTGTCATTTCAGGTCTGATAGAGCGCAGGCACCCAGGACAAGAAAAAACAGGCAGACAAGTGACCATATCTGCGGATTTGATTTATGATGTGCTGCGAAGCCATGAACCTGATCATATATTACTGCAAGCAACTCGCGAAGATGCCGCCACAGGACTGTTGGATATCAGAAGGTTAAGTGATATGTTAGCGCGTATAAAAGGACATATTCTGCACCAAAAGCTTGATCAAATTTCTCCGCTCGCAGTCCCTATCATGCTGGAGATAGGTCGTGAGCCTATAAATGGCGAAGCGCAGGAAAGCATACTTGCAGAAGCAGCGGACGATTTTTTGAAAGAGCTAGGCGGCAGTATTTGAGATGAAAAATTTAGTTTCAAAAATTGATCACCAGCCGCTTCAATGTGTTGAATCATCCGTAAATGGAACGGCTATATTATATGACTATCGCGGTGTTATTTTTCTACCCGATAGCCAAGTTCTTGTCGTATCCGATCTCCACCTTGAGAAAGGAGCCGCGTTTGCAAGGCGCGGCCTCATGCATCCCCCTTATGATACGCATTCAACGCTTGCTAGGCTCAAAGAGTGCATATCATTTTACAATCCGAAGACAATAATCAGTCTAGGAGATAGTTTTCATGACAAGCATGGCGCAACACAATTGCCAGGAACTTACAGATCTTCGCTGTTAAAACTGCAGAAAAATTCCGATTGGATATGGATATCTGGCAACCATGACCCTGAACCTCCAAAGGACTTTGGCGGTGTGTTTTGCGATGAAGTTGTCATTGAAAAGCTTACATTTAGGCATGAGCCTGTTGCACATGCTGCCGATGGAGAAGTTGCAGGCCATTTACACCCAGCGGCAAAAATAACACGTCGAGGGAAATCCGTTCGAAGGGCTTGTTTTGCATCTGACGGCAAACGCTTAATCTTGCCTGCTTTTGGTACAACAACTGGCTGTCTATCACTGCAACATCGCGCTTTTAGAGGCCTGTTTCTGAAGTCTGATTTAAATGCATTCGTTCTGGGTAAGGAACAACTCTACCCAGTTTCATATTCACGCCTAAATTCATAGAAATTGGCAGCAGCTAACTACTGATGTTAGCCATTACGCTTCAACAGTTCTTGAACAAGTTTATCCGAAATTTGTCCATTTGGCTCCATACCAATTGACGTTTGAAATGCTTTGATTGCATCTGTCGTTTTCGCACCAATAATACCATCAGGGCGCCCTGCATCATACCCATTATTATTCAAAATGGCTTGAATATTTTTGATGGCTTTTTGCATATCAATGGAAGCTGTTCCAGAGTTTCTTGAAACCCATGCATCTGGAATTTGTACATTGTTCGCAAGTTTATCAACAGGGCTTGCCACCCATGACTTGGCTTTTTCCTGAGCTATTTTCGCACGATCTTCTGGCAAAGCATTCAACACTTGATCCCGTTTAACAGCCGCATCCTGATCACCTTGTGCAGCAGCGATTGCAAACCATTTATATGATTCAACCAAATCACGTGGAAGCCCCTCACCCCTAGCATGAAGAATAGCCATATTGACCTGGCTATCTCTAACACCAAAATCTGCTGCCTGACGGAACCAGTTTGCAGCTTTTTCCATCTCGCCAAGACTTCCACTTGATGCTAGCAATACGCCCAAATTATGCATTGCACTGATGTTGCCGTTATTTGCGGATTTCAGGTATAACTCGCGAGCCTTATCCAAATTTCTAGCTACACCCTCACCCTTTTCATACATGTTGCCTAAACGATATTGAGCGGGTGCAAAATTCTGATCAGCAGAAAGCTCAAGCCACTTCATTGCTTTATCATTGGCAACATCTGTATCTCGACCATCTGCATAACGCGCCGCAATTTCATATAGCGCAATGGGATCACCGGAAAGTGCTGCTTCTTTCAAAGCGCCGGAAGCGATGGAGGGCGGAAGCTCATTTACAGCTGCTAAGGTTTCTGGTGCGACCTGGCGCGACGGCGCTATAGTTTCTGGTGTTGCAGCAATAACGTCATCTGCGTTCTCGCTTACATTTACATGCGGATTGGCAGAACTCTCATCCTTGTTAGCCGAAGCGAAAATATCTTGCTCCTGGATATCAGTTCCTTCTGTCGACGCGGTTGTATTGGGCAGCTCAACAATGCGCGGCGCGGCATTTTCCAACGGTGTTTCGACAGGGCTGTTTGTGTCATTTTGAACGACCTGAGGGGTAACATCTTCAGATTTGAAAGATTGATCGTTACTTTGGTCCAAACTGATTTGCTCAGTTTGCCCAGATGAGCCACCAATATCCAGCACTTGCTTCACAACGGGAAATGCTAAAATGGCAACCAAAATCGCTCCAGCAGCAATTAGCACCGGCTTGCTTACAAGGGGACTGTTTTTACCCGGTTCCCTGAGTTGGAAACGCCTTTTTCTGGGTTGCTCTTCTTCTGCCCCTACCTCGGAAGAAGCAGCTAGGGCTGCGCGCCGTGCCGCAGAAACTAAATCCTGAGGGTTGGAGTTTGTGGACGTGGTTTCTTGTGTACTGCGTGATTTTTGAACATCACGCACTTTTTGCATGATCGAGTTAATATCAGGTGCACCAGAACCAGGCTCAAGTGGTTCGTCTGCAAATTCGCTTTCAAGTTCATCAAGTACATTTCGCGGCGCGAGTTGATCTTCTGATTGAGGCGCTTGAGCGCGCTCATTCTTATCCACAACAGCAGTTTTCATCCGGCTTGCCAGTCCCGCAAGTAACGAATTTGTACCATTTGCAGGAGCGGCTTGTTCACGAGGTTCCTCTTCAGATACACGTTCTTCTAGAAATGCAGTTGCGGCTTCTGGCATCACATGAGGCGCTGAGGAAATAACTTCGGGAACATCCTCCTCATTTCTGAAAGGAATTTCTTCGGGCGCCAGCGCAGGTGCTGTCTGATTTTCAACTGCTTGATAAGCATCCGAACCAGATGATTGAGAAGGCGCAGCGTGCTGTTCAGTCAAAACGGAATTTAATGTGGACGGTGTGTCACTCACTTGGCTATTTAGCCGCTCGAGCCCCTCGACGATCTTGACGAGCGATTGTTGCACGGTATTAAAAGCTTTTATATTCCGATCTTCACTTGAGAGTTGAAGATTTTCAAGGTGCTTTAATTCTTTCACAAGCCCACTTATTACATTGTCATCAGTATTGCTATTCGTGCTATCACCGTGGGCGGGTGTTGAGCCATGTGCTTGCAAGGTTGCTTCTGCAGCCTGTTTAGCTGCCTCAAGAACAAACTCGTCATTTGTGTTGAGATGCTCGTGTAAGTTATCTAGTTTTTCACTAACATCACTAACATTAGTTCCTCTTACAAGTTCAGATAATTGTTCGATCTGTTGCTGCAATCCATCAACATTTGGATTAACGGATTCCCTACTATTGTCCAGACGTGCGTTTAACTGCAACAGCTGTTCTTCTAATCGATCTATTCCATTAATTTCAATAGGTTGCGCCCGCTTGTCAAGTTGAGTAGCAACATCTGTCAATTGAGACACGAGGCGTTCAATTCCGGCAGTCTCAACCGTAGAAGCGCGTTGATCAATTGCGTCTACTTTATTAGATAGTTCACTCAAACGCTCGTCGAGCTGCGGAAAATGACCTGCTCCAGAACTATTATCTAAGCTCGCCTGCAGATGCGCCATTCGCTTCTCAAGATTTTGATAAGCATCTTCATTTGACAGAGTGTTAATTCGCGATGAAATCGCCTCAATTCTATCGATCAGCCCCGCTTCACTTCGGTCTGAAAGACCCTCAATTTGATCTGCAAGTTGCGCCAGTCGTTGTTCCGTTTGACTGGTAAATTCAGTAAATTGAGTGTAATTTTGTGCTTGCTCTGGCCGATCTATCAAGGCCGCGACTGCTGAAGATATATTCTCCAGCTTTTCCTCAAGCGGTCGAAGCATTGGTCCGTTTTCATTCATATTGGCGAGCACGAGACGCATTTCGGCTAACCGTCCGGATAAATCAGAAAACTCACCTTTCATAATGTTTGGATCAAACCCTTGCAGATTTTGCTCGATGGAACTCCACCTGTTATCCAAACCAACCAAGGTATCTTCACGTGCTAACTTATCAACTAGATTACGTAAACTATCCACTTCCAGACGCAGTGAATCGATGTCCTGATTACCCTGATCAACCGGATATCCTGCCTCTAGCTGTTTCAAACTTTGAGCGATCTGCTCCAAATCAGACCCAAGTGAAGCCGGCATATTATCTTTGATCGCTGTATGTCGCAGATCCAATATGTCCTTTTGCAAACGCCCAACTTCACCGTTTATCGTCGCTTGCATATCTTGCTTCAGCTCACGTCGTAACTGTGAAAGAAGCCCCGCCAGCTCACCAGATGATTGGCTGTTTTGTTTAAAGTGATTTTGCTCTTGAGTAGATGACGTTTGCAAGAAACCCTGATTAGTATTTCTTGAATTAACATTTCTTGCAAAGCTCGGCGGGTTACCGCCAGATAAACTATGCTGACGTGCGCGAACTTCATCTCTCAAATTGGCTGAATGTGAAAAATCTGTTGAATTACTATGAGTCCGTTCAAGAGGGCTTGCAGCTCTAGGATTCGCGTTTGAAACACCGAGAATTTTCTTTTCTAGATCTTCTATTGTTCTGCTAAGCGTCTCAAAAGTCGACTCATCAGCAAACAAATTATGGTTCTTTGATCTGGATCCGTTCATTCTTCCGTTCGTCCCGACAGTTGGAGCTTACCCGCAAAAGGTCATATAATCGTATTACAATTTTGACTCGCTGAGTTGCAAAAGCATGAAACGCTAAAACAAATCACTATTGCAAACTTACTAAGTGCAACATCGTCGAAATATGGTAAACAAGCCGTTAACTATTGTTACTTTTTTATAACTTTTGACTGCGACACCCCTTCAAAGTACTCGTTTTACTAGGCGTAACACCCGAACCTTGCGGGAAATTGAAGTGCATTAAATGAGAACCGGAGACCGATCATGGTACAAATCGACTATTATTACTTTTCAATTTCACCGTTTGCATATCTTGGTCACCAAGAAATTCTGCGCGTTGCGGAAAAACACAGTGCTCAACTAAATTTCAAACCAGTTGATTTATTCAAAATCTGGGAAGTCTCTGGTGCAGTACCACCAGCAAAACGTCCGCCTGTTCGCCAACGCATGCGATTTATAGAATTGCAACGTGTCGCTGAATATCGAAATCTACCTATTAATATTCGCCCAGAATATTTCCCAACTGATCCGCAACTTGCGGATAAAACAGTTATTGCATTAATCAAAGACGGACATAATCCTGCCGATTATATGGGCAAGGTTTTTGCAGCGGTCTGGGCTGAAAATAAAAACATCGCAGATCAGGATGTCGTTGCAGAATTACTTCGCTCGAGTGGATTTGATGCTCAGGATATTATTTCGAAAGCCCAACGTGACGAGATGGATGCGATAAGACAACAAAATTCACAAGATGCGATCAAGGCTGATGCCGTTGGGGTACCAACTTATGTGCTCAATGGAGAAGCTTTTTGGGGACAAGATAGAATTGAGCATCTCGACGCTGCGCTAACTTCAGGCCGCACTCCATTTTCCGCTGACTAACCGTTTCAGGCATTCAACTGGGCAAAATTTAGGATAAGGGAAAAATTTCCTATTTACTTTACTAATTTAGATATCAGTTTTATGATATTTTACAAAATCTAGTTCAGATTTCTGATGTAATGGAGCATATGTAATTTGCTATCACACGCCCAAATATGGGGTGCTATAGAAACTTTAGCGTCTCAACATAACTTATCAACTTCGGGCCTTGCCAGATTGGCTGGGCTTGATCCAACATCCTTTAATAAGTCAAAACGCGAAGGTTCTGATGGACGGTTACGTTGGCCTTCTACCGAATCCGTTTCCAAAATAATTGAGGCAACCAATACCAGCTTTGAAGCTTTTGCATTGCTCGCAAATGACGATGGAAAATCTCGGTACGAGGGACTGCCAAACGGCTCATTTGCCAGGCAACCAAACAGCACCATAACAGGCAGCATACCGGCAAGTGGCATTCCCGTCCTTGGCTTTGCACAAGCTGGCGCAGGTGGATTTTTTGATGATGCAGGCTTTCCCGCTGGCCAAGGTTGGGAGCAGATAGACTTTCCTGCAAACTTGGGCACAGCAAACAATGTTTACGCGCTTGAAATTCAAGGTGACTCTATGCTGCCCTTGTACCGAGATGGTGATACTTTAATAGTTGAACCAGACGCCACTTTAAGAAAAGGGGACCGCGTCGTCGTCAAAACGAATGATGGTGAAGTCATGGCAAAAATTTTGGCACGTGATACGGTACAAACTATCGAGCTTTTATCGGTGAACCCAGAACACCCCAATAGGCAGTTTGATAAAAAGGATATCGAATGGACGGCTCGGATTATCTGGGCAAGCCAATAATGGATCTTGAAATCGTCTTCATTCTGTATTCTAATCGAAATCACAAAATATGAAATCAAGCGCCGTATGTTCAGGATAAAGTCGTAAAATGGTAAGTGAAATCTCACCGCAAGAAGGCATCATATACCTCATGGTAATTATGTCCGCAGCTGATCGGGAAATGAATGATCAAGAGCTTGCGAAGATGGGTAGACTTACCCGCTACCTACCGATCTTTGAAGCATTCGAAGAAGAAGACCTACTACCAACAACGAGGCGTTGTTCAGCTATTCTCGCAGAACCAGAGGGTTTGAGCCATGCTCTGCAGGCCATACAAGAAGCTATTCCGGAGCGCCTTTATGACACAGCTTATGCTGTTGCAGTCGATCTAGCTTCCGCAGACCTAAACGTTCGCGTTGAAGAAATCAGAATACTCCAACTCGTTAGAGATATTTTCAAACTAGATAAGTTGACTTGTGCCGCCATTGAACGTGGTGCTATTGCAAGATTTCGTAGAGCGCGCTCGTCGGAACGAGATTAATAGTTGGATTCCCAATAATCGAACAAGTGTGCTTTGCTTGTGATATATCGCAATACTAAAGACCATTGAAGATGGAATGTATCTATGTCACTTTTTGGATTTTCAGAGCCTGTTGTTCGACTGTCAGTTTTTATAACCGTTTTGACAGCTATGGCGCTTCTTGAACTTTTTCATCCTAAGTTAGAACGCGATGAAATGCGGGGGGCATTGAAAACAAAACGGTGGTTTACCAATATTTCAATGGTTGTTTTATCTTCTCTTTGCTTACGCATAATATTTCCCGCGGCGGCAGTTGGTGCCGCAATATGGCTTGAGACCAAAAATCTTGGTCTATTTAATCTGACCTCCACCCCTGTTTGGATCGCCGGAATATTATCATTTGTTATCCTTGATTTTATTGTCTGGTTTGAACATCTGGTTAGTCATAAATGGTCTATCCTGTGGCGAATTCATCGAATGCATCATGCAGATAACGGTTTTGATGTGACAACTGCACTGAGATTTCATCCACTGGAAATTGTTTTATCCATGATATGGAAAATCATGATTATTGCGGTTCTGGGTGCACCTGCAGTTGCCGTGCTGGTTTTCGAAATTGTACTCAATGGAATGGCTATGTTTAACCATTCCAACGTGAAACTTCCGACTTGGCTTGATCAATTAATTCGCCCCATTTTAGTTACACCTGATATGCACCGCGTACATCATTCCAGTGATCGTAACGAAACAGATTCCAATTATGGATTTAACTTCTCATTCTGGGATCGAATATTTATGACTTACAGCCATGAGCCTAAGCTTGGACATGATGGTATAGAAATTGGTCTGAAAGAATACCGCGGTCCAAAAAGTTCAAATTTGATTTGGGCATTGCTACTTCCATTCAGAAAAAACAAATAACTTCAATAAATTCCGTTCGGAAAGTACTTTAAGTACAATTCATCAAAGCGACCATTTTTAGTTATCAAAGAAAGCCCATAATTCAATGCATTGATGAGGGATTGATCGCCCTTTTCTACGGCAATAGAAAGCCCGCTTCCTAAGAAATCCCGCGACAGATGGGCGCCCCCTAAAAATATGCAGCAATCCTGAGATTCTTTGCCTGATAGCCAAAATGACATTTGAAGACCATCACCAAATAGAACGTCAATATCCTTGGCTTTAAGCGCATCAAACAACACTTTACGATCATCTATAGGAATTTGATTGGATTTTGGGTACCAACTTCTCAACATCGCCTCATGCGCCGTCCCCTTCAGAACACCAACTTTAAGCCCGGAATTACTCTTAAGGTCCGCAAGAGATATCAGATTTCCTTTTTGAGTTACAAATCTTGCCGGCAATTCCAGATAGATTCTCGTGAAGGAATATTTTGCTCGTGTTTCATCTGTTATTGAGATACCAGCGATAATTGCATCGCCTTTTTTCTGCTTAAGTGCCGTATGAAATTCATCCCACTCGACAGCTTGAATTTGGCAGCGTTCCAAAATGTTGAGCTGAATACAAATTTCACGAGCAAGATCAATATGAAAACCGGACAGGCGGCCTGTTTGATCTAAAAAGTTGAATGGGGGGAAGTCAACTGTGGTCAAAAACCGAATTCTCTCAATACTAGAAACCTCTGCAATAGGCAGTCGTTCTTTTGCATCGAAGTAATTTGGTACGACAATTTTATCTGCAATTGCGAATTTTATCGGGATTAAGCCCAAGAAAAGAGCCAAACACACCATTTTAGCCCAATCAGGGGCTATACTTTTGTTTGCAAGTAGCATCATATTCAACATAACCGTGTATGTAATTGTAAGTGTTCGAATATATTATGTCATCCAGTACCGATAGCGACAACCATTCGATCAAAAATTTGACTGAAAATTTGGCTGCGCCCGAAAAGTTAGTACCAGAAGAAGCTTTTGACATTGACCGTGAGAAGCAAGAATTGGCATATTTCATCTCAATTGGCATCAGTCCCGATAGCTTACAATCTGCAGTAATAGCCTCACGCAGAAACTTCACCACCATTCAAGAAGAAGTTTTTGCAAGCGGCTTATTGAATGAGGAAGTACATTTTCATAAGCTTGCTAAACGACTAAATTTGCCATTTTTGAACCAGATTGATGCAAATGTGGTTGTGGGCTCTCAATATATCGACGTTTTATTAAAGCGGCGCGGCCCCTTACGTATCGTCGAGCGGGAAGTTATTAGAACGGTTATTTCTCCGAATATTTCAGAAGCAATACGACTGAATGATCACCTTATTGAAAAACCTGAGCTTCAAAATCGGCTTGCAATAGCCAGTTTCCAAACAATTAAACATACCGTTTGGCAATTTAGAAAGAAAGAACGTGTAAAAGACACAATCCGAGAATTACCTGAAAATTCACCGGAGATGAGCGCTAGACATTTAATGACCAATTGGCAAAGTTTCGTCTGCGGCTTTGCATTGTCATGCTTTCTATTTTTTGCAAGTGCATCAACGAGCCTCACCATGACCGTGTTCCACACGTTTTTGTCACTGTTATACTTGTCTTCCAATCTACTGAAATTGGCGGCAGCATTTTTTACTGCGGATGAAACAAATCGTACAACGACAATAGGCAATCAACCTTTGCCTATGTATACCATCCTCGTTGCGCTCTATGATGAAGCGCCTGTTGCTCGTCAATTAGTTAGGGCTTTGGATCGCCTCAACTGGCCAAAAAGTCGATTGGATATCAAGCTCATCTGTGAGGAAAATGATACGGCAACTATTGAGGCAATAAAGGCTGCAAATCCTGGCTCACAGTTTGAGATAGTTACAGTTCCTCCCATGCCGCCCAGCACAAAACCCAAGGCACTGCAATATGCACTTCACGGTGCCGGAGGCGATTTTATTGCAATTTATGATGCAGAAGATATTCCCAATCCAGACCAACTGCGCGAAGCCTACTCAGTATTTTCAACATCCGATAACAAGTTAGCGTGTTTGCAGGCCCCTCTTGTCATCTCAAACGCGCCAAAAAACTGGCTAACAGCACTTTTTGGAATTGAATATTCCGGTCTTTTTCGAAGGTTAATACCGCTTTTATCATATTTTGGATTGCCTATACCTCTTGGCGGAACGTCAAATCATTTCCGTAGATCAGCACTGAAAGCCGTCGGCGGATGGGATCCGAATAATGTCACCGAAGATGCCGACCTTGGCATAAGGCTTTATCGTCATGGATATCATACTGGCGTACTTAGAAGACCCACATTAGAACATGCTCCCGAAGACATTGATGTCTGGATCAAACAAAGGACACGCTGGCTTAAGGGTTGGATGCAAACTTGGCTCGTTTTCATGCGACGACCACTCAATCTGTTTAAGCAAAATAAGATTATTGGGTTCTTAAGCCTTCAAATCATAATTGCAGGCATGCTTGTCGCAGCATTAGCGCACCCATTTGCTTATCTGTTCATCTCACATAGTATATACACAGGAGTTACATACGGAACTGGTGCTATCACAAATACTGATAAGTTCTTATTTTTTATAGATGTATTCAATCTCTTCGGTAGTTATTTCATTTTCTTTCTAGCCGGATGGCGCGCATTTATTCCTCTCGAAAAACGAGACATAAAGAAAAAATGGTTACTTATGTTACCGTTTTACTGGCTACTTATGTCGTGGGCGGGCTGGCGCGCAATTACACAACTTCCCAACCAAGCACATAAATGGGAGAAAACACCGCACCAGCCTGTTCAATCAAAACTCATCCCGGAAAAATAAAATTCACTACAGCCCGTTATTATAGCGTGAGATCTGCAACCTAAAATCTTGGATATCACGATTGGCCAAAGCGAGCTCGCCGGTCAATCGGGATATTTCAGCCTGATCATCTGAATTTAGTCGATTAAGTTCAGCAAGTTCATACTGTGCAGCAACTTGTTGCGCGGGAGTTAAGCTGGCAATCGTTTTAAATTTTTCACTAATCTGCGTTTGCCGTGACGAGATAGAGCTTTTTCTACTATCTATGCTCCGTCGGATATCATAAGCCTTCTTACCCAAATCGTAGGCCTGTTGAAAACTTGCAGAACTGTTAAGCGGGCAAACATTTGCATATGATTTTCCAGCTTCTCCAACACTCAAACCATTTTGAGGCGTACAATAACGTATAACACCCTTTTGATAGCCTTGGTTCCAAAGTGTTTGATCGGGAACTACCCCAATTTTAGCACACGCTTTCGTGTGCCCGGCAAAGCGTTCTTGCGGAGCATAACCTGCGGCACCATCAGCATCACCAATAACCATCCAGTCAGCTGCAAGACACTCTTCTTTCGAAAGCGTAGCACACCCGGAAAGAATGCCAATAATCGCAATAAAAACAACTACTATTGAAAATTTAGACGAAATCACAGCCAGCCCCTTACACACTAAATAGTATGAGAAAACTACTGAATATATTGCCAGAGTTCAAGCTCGAATATTCTTGAACTAGCGCGAACGTCTACGTTCTGATGTCGGCTGGTAAGCCAGTTTTGAGTGATACTTACAATAGGGTGCGGAATCTGCCGAGTCATTACCACAGAAATGGAAGTCATCAGCCATTGGATCACCAATCGGCCATTTGCATGTATTTTCGCCAAGCTCAACTAATTTCAATTTCTTTGAAATTGGAACAACAACATCTTCTATTGGTCGAATGTCAACTTCCTGAAAAGCAACAGCATCAACATCAGTATTAAGCGCGGTTGCGGCGGCACCACTTCCGCTGCCTCTTGTTGAGGGACTACGTGGCGCCGATGTTCCTGCGCGGCTTGTATAAGTGCGTGTGGTTGTAGCAGGGCGTTTTGCGCGAGGTGCCCGTGAACCACCAGACTTTGCACGACCTGGTAAATGGAGTCTGTGAACTTTACCGATGACCGCATTACGACTAACACCACCGAGCTGGGCAGCAATCTGACTTGCGCTCAAACCATCGGCCCAAAGTTTCGTTAGTTGCTCCACGCGTTCATCAGTCCAACTCATAACGTTCTCCGTATTCACCATATTTTATAAAACAGAATCAACCAGCGTTGCGCCGACAAGGGCACATTGTTACTCGATACAAATTTAGCTGGGTCCGTCGCATTTTAACCAACTATCTCTTAAGCTAGTGATCGTAGGACTCCGTGACAAGGGGCGAAGAATCATCCTGATTCGGAATTTGAAGTTTTCCCCAACTTACGTAAAATCCGACCAAAATCTTGGGAAAACCCAAAAAAATGCATATTTCTCGTTCGATTGACATTGCAATACGAAATTGTGATAATGACTGGACCGTCCGAAAAGGGCGGTTTTTTATTTTAAACCCCCGTGATGATCAATTCATCCCAGCGATAATTTTGCAATATCTATATGGAGGCAGGCATGGCATCCGCCACGTCAACATTTTCAGTTTTCAATCACCCTGAAACCAAATTTGTATCCGGGGACGGGGTTTGGCTTAAAACAGATAAAGATGAGAAGTATCTGGATTTCACCGCAGGTATTGCAGTAAATTCTCTTGGGCATTGTCATCCCCATCTTGTTGAGGCATTAAAATCTCAAGCTGAACAATTATGGCACATCTCAAATCTGTATCAAATTGACGGACAGGTAAAACTCGCCGATCGCCTTGTCGAAAACACATTTGCCGATAAAGTTTTCTTCACTAACTCCGGCCTTGAGGCAATGGAGTGTGCTATTAAAACTGCACGCCGTTATCATTTTGCAAAAGGTGATGTTGACAAATACGAGATCATTACATTCGAGGGGGCTTTTCATGGTCGATCGATTGCAACTGTCGCAGCGGGTGGTCAGGAGAAATATATAGAAGGTTTCGGACCAAAAGCACCCGGATTTAACCAAGTACCACTCAATGATATTGAAGCGCTGAGAAACGCAATGAGTGAGCGCACCGCCGCACTGCTCATCGAGCCTATTCAAGGAGAAGGCGGTATACGCAGCGTCTCAAATCAGTTTCTTACGGAAATGCGAAACCTGTGCGATGAATTTCGTGCTCTGCTAATCTTTGATGAAATTCAGTGCGGGATTGGCAGAACCGGCAAACTGTTCGCGCATGAATGGTCTGGCATCACGCCAGATATTATGGCTGTTGCGAAGGGCATTGGCGGGGGTTTTCCGCTCGGCGCTTGTTTAGCAACAGAAGAAGCAGCTGGCGCAATGGTGCCCGGAACACATGGCACGACTTTTGGTGGCAATCCTTTGGCTATGTCTGTTGGCAACGCTGTTCTTGATGTAGTTTTGGAAGATGGTTTCTTAGATAATGTCATCACCACGGCAAATATTCTTAAGCAAGGTTTGGCGGAGTTGAGTGATACATATCCTGACGTGATTGAAGACATACGCGGATCAGGCTTGATGATCGGCATTCAGTGCAAAATCCCAAATCTGGATTTACTGGCTGCGATGGGCGGGCAGAAGCTTTTAGCGGTTCCTGCTGGTGATAACGTTGTTCGTTTACTTCCGCCACTAACTATAACGCCGGAAGAGGCGAGAGACGGATTAACTCGACTTCGACAAGCTCTTGCAACTTTTTAAGTACTGTTTTTATTTTAGGAACACCCACCATGTCACAGTTGGAAAACAAACGTCACTTTTTGGATCTAGCAGATATTGATGCCAGCGAGCTTCGCTGCATGATTGAACAGGCTAAAACGACAAAGAAGAAACTTGCGGATGGTGGTGTACATAAACCACTTGCAGGCAAAGTGCTGGCGATGATTTTTGAAAAACCATCGACAAGAACACGCGTCTCCTTTGATGTAGGCATGCGACAGCTCGGTGGCGAAACAATTATATTATCCGGTCAGGAAATGCAGCTCGGTTCATCTGAAACAATGGCGGATACTGCTAGAGTTTTATCTCGCTATGTTGACATTATTATGATCCGCACGATGGAACATGACCGTCTTTTGGAACTTGCAAAACATGCGACAGTTCCTGTGATCAATGCGCTAACAGATGATACACACCCATGTCAGATCATGGCAGACATTCAGACATATGAAGAACACCGCGGCCCAATTACCGGCAAAACACTCTCATGGGTGGGTGATGGTAATAATGTAACACACTCACTCCTCGAAGGAGCGGCACAATTGGGTTACAATATGAATATTGGTACGCCAAAAGGTTCTGAACCAGAACAAAAATATGTCGACTTCGCGCGTGCTAAAGGCGTTACGATCAACCTTAGTCATGACGCTGTTGAAACAGTCACTGGCACTGACTGCGTGATCACAGATAAATGGGTGTCTATGAACCAGGAACATAAAGCACAAGGTCATAATGTTTTTCAGCCATTTCAGGTGAACGAAGAACTCATGTCTCATGCAAATCCTGATGCACTCTTTATGCATTGCCTACCTGCTAAACGAGGTGAGGATGTTACGGATGCAGTGATTGATGGTCCGCAGTCGGTGGTCTTTGATGAGGCAGAAAACCGAATGCATGCGCAAAAGGCCATCATCGAATGGTGTATGGGCGTTCTATAGGAACGCTTATAATGAGAACTCCTCTTGCCATTGAAAATACAAGATGAAAGCTCCACATAAAGATCTTCACTAATTGGCAATTTTTTTTTGACGAGCAAAACACATGGAATCTTTTGAACAACATACAGACGACTTGAAATTATCTGGTGATGATCACGTCGTCCCGTTTCAGGTAGAAGGGCTTGATGTTCGCGGCCGCGTGGTACAGCTCGGGCCAATGCTCGATCAAATTTTAAGCAGACATAATTACCCAGACTTAGTGGCACAGTTGCTAGCAGAAGCTGCTGTCTTAACTGTACTTTTGGGCACATCGTTAAAATTTGAAGGGCGCCTTATTCTACAAACCAAGGGCGATGGCCCCGTTGAACTGTTGGTTGCCGATTTTCAAGCACCAGATGCGTTGCGTGCTTACGCGCAATTTGACCAAGCCAAACTGGATTTAGCAATCGCCGATGGTATGAACCAGCCACATCAGTTGCTCGGCAAAGGCGTTATGGCATTTACCATTGATCAAGGCGCCCACATGCAGCGTTATCAAGGAATTGTAGAGATGAAAGGGGAAACTCTGTCTGATATGGCGGAAACTTATTTTCGCCAATCTGAACAAATTCCAACAGAAATAAAGCTCGGTATTGCCGAACTTATTACAAAAGAGGAAGATGCCACATCGCAACATCAATGGCGCGCTGGGGGTTTACTCATGCAATTCTTACCCCACTCACCAGGTCGAATGCGCCAAGCTGATCTTCCTGGTGGCGATGTACCTCATGGTTCGCAAGAGGCCTCTCATGCTGAAGATGATGTTTGGGTCGAGGCAAAAGCACTACTCCAAACTGTGAAAGCAAATGAGCTAACAGATCCACAAATAGGGTCTGAACGGCTGCTATATCGGCTTTTCCATGAGCGAGGAGTTCGAATTTATGACGCGCAAAAAGTAGATGATAGATGTAGCTGTTCTCGTGAGAAACTGTTCGGCGTATTGTCAAAAATGGAACCGGATGAACTCCAAGAAACTGCAATTGATGGTAAGATCTCGGTCGTGTGCGAATTTTGCTCTACCGAGCACGCCTTCACCATGTCCGATTTCTAGATTAACAAAGCGCCGTTAGATAAATTATCTCATGAAGAAACCTTTAACTCATCTCTTTTGGGTGAGTTTGCGTATTCAATAATGAAGCCATGTCTGATCGAACATGAACAATTGTTAACTTGCAAATCCTGATCGATACACGGCATACTTGGTTAGTAGTGGATCTTAACATGCTGGATAAGCCAATTTCTGAAACCGTAGAGACAAAGCCCGCTCTTGACGAACCAATTCAAGATGTAACAAAGGCTAGGCGCTCGCCTTTTATGGTCGCCACTAGAGCAATCATACAATTCATATTGATGGGTGCCGTTTTATTTGGCTCATATTTTGCCATGGAACGTTTAATTTCTAGTCGTGACGAGCCGGGTAAAAGACCTTTCACACGGCAAGCCTTAACCGTTGAAACCAGAAATGTTACCATCCAAGATCATCGTCCGACAGTACTCGTATATGGCGAGGTCGAGACAGCAGCTAAAATTGATATGCGCCCCTTGGTTGGTGGTGAGATTATAGATGTAAATCCAAACCTATCCGCTGGCGTTCGTATTAAAAAAGGCGACCTTTTAGTCGAAATTGATCGATTTAATTATGAAGGTGCAGTGCTTGAGGCGAAAGCAAACCTCACTCAAGTAGAGGGTGCCATTCGTGAGATTGAAGCAAGGCTTGCATCGGAAAAAGACCAACTTAGATCATCCAATGAGCAACTTAATCTTGCACGTGCCGATTTAACTCGCGCACAATCTTTGTCACAATCGGGCACGTTGACCAAAAAGCAAGTAGATGATCGGATGCTGATTGTCTCGCAACGTGAGCAATCCGTCGGTCTACGCCGTAACAATATTATTATTGCAGAAGCGCAACGTGAACAACAACTCGCAAACACCGAACGATTGAAATGGAAGCTTCGTGAGGCTGAACGCAAACTGGAAAACACGAAATTATTCGCACCATTTGGCGGAATCATCTCCAACTCTGATGCAGAAATCGGTCGTTCAGTTAGCAGTAACGATATTATTGCATCTATTTATGATGACAAATCTCTGGAGGTACGATTTACCCTCACAAATGCCCAATATGGACGGATGGCTATCGATAGCGACCAGCTTATCGGGCGCAAAGTAGCAATCGACTGGACGATCGGCGAGACAAACTATGAATATAGCGGCACAATTAATCGCATCGGAGCAACAGTTGCTGCCGACCGAGGCGGTGTTGAAGTTGTAGCGCGTATTGATCCGGTTAGCCACGCTGTTCAACTTCGTCCTGGCGCATTTGTTGAGATTATAGTGCCTGATAAACTTTACAGCTCTTCAATCAATGTTCCGGAAACATCGATCTACGATCAATCGTACGTTTTTGTTGTCAAAGACGATAAACTTGCACGACGAGATATCGAAATACTCGCTTTTGATGGCAGTAATGCGATTGTTTCATCTAAGAAAGGCGGCGAGCAGATTAATGACGGGGACCAACTACTAATTACCCGGCTTACCGAGGCGAATGACGGCATACCCGTTCAAGCCCCAGGAAAAGGCCGTTTTTCTGATGGCAATAAAAAGCAGACGAGTAACAAGAAAAAACATGACGGGGATGAACGTTTACCTCGCAAGAAGGCGACAGCTAACGGAACAGATAGTTAGATGAACTTCCAGGCCAAGCAAACAGAAGCTGTAAAAAATGGGTGGGCCGGGCTGATCAGCACGTTTATTCGTCACCCAAATGCCGCCAACCTTCTAATGGTGTTGATGATTATCTTTGGTGCCTTTGCCATCGCCAAGATCAATACACAGTTCTTCCCGACAGTCGACCGTCCGAATATTGGCGTCTATATCAGCTGGCCGGGGGCAAGCGCACAAGATGTTGAAGTCAACGTGTTAGCAGTTGCGGAACCAGAATTACGCTTCATCAATGGTGTTGAACGAATGACATCTACCGCATCTGAAGGCAATGGCGCTATCACGTTAGAATTCGCAGAAGGGGCCAATATGCAGGAAGCCCTTTCTGAGGTTGAAGCTGCGGCAAAAGCCATTGGCAATTTACCAGAAGATGCAGAAACACCCGAAGTTCGTCGCTCTCAATTTTTCGATGCCGTTGCACGGCTATCGATAAGCGGTTCCGCATCTGAAAGCGTTAAACGCGACTGGGCAAAACGCGTCCGTGATGATCTCATCGATCGTGGCATCGATAAAATTAATTTCTCGGGATTGCGCGCCTCGGAGATTTCAATCACCGTGCCAGAACGCGAGTTGCGGCGGCTATCAACCACAGTGTCTGAAATTTCCAGCATCATTGGCGGCAATAGTCGCGATATTCCATCTGGCAATGTCGATGGTGATATCGAACGCCAGTTGCGAGCATTGGCCAACGCCAGAAACATAAATGGGCTTCGGGATGTTGAAATTAAATCTTTCCCTACAGGAGAAAAGGTTAAACTTGGCGACATTGCAAAAATTGAAGATTCATTTAATAGCAGTGACACACGCGGGCTATCAGATAATTTAGCAGCGATTGAGCTGGATGTGCGCCGAGCACCATCTGCGGATACGCTAGAAACAGCTGCAATCTTGTTTGATTATATCGAAGAAATTCGACCACAGTTGCCAGATAATATCGAATTAAAAACTTACCGCGTATCATCGGAAGCACTGTCAGAACGCATATTGCTTTTGGTCAAGAATGCGGCGGGCGGCTTACTTATCGTCGTCCTCACACTGTTTATTTTCCTCAACGCACGCATCGCTTTCTGGGTTGCTGCAGGAATTCCTATTGCGCTTTTAGCGACCATCGGATTTATGCTGGTCATCGGACAGACCATTAATATGATCACACTGTTTACCTTGATCATGATGCTTGGCATCATTGTCGATGACGCAATCGTGGTTGGAGAGCACACCAACACCAGATTGGAAGCGGGAGATGACAATATAACCGCGGCAGAAAATGGCGTCGGCATGATGATGACACCGGTGATGGCAGCAATGCTGACCACCCTTGCAGCATTTAGCCCGATCCTTTTGATCAATGACACTATTGGTCAAATCATGGGTGTGCTCCCCTACGTAGTGATAGCAGTGCTCATTGCAAGTTTGATTGAGTGCTTTTTAATTCTACCAGGACATTTGGCTCATTCACTTAGAACAAAAAAAATCGTTCGCTGGTCCTATTGGCGTCAGTTCTTCATCGCGTTGATTATGACACTAACGCTGGCAGCTATTTTAAACAGACTAAGCATAGGTGCCGATAAATCAGCGTCTCCATTATTGGCTCAATTGGCTGACATGCCGTCGTTCATGAGAGCTGCTCTCGCAGCGCTATCAGCCCTTACTTTTGCAACCATTATTGAGTTTATCTTCATAAAGCTCCTGCGCCCATTCATAACATTCACTTTAACTTCGTTGGGATGTTTGATACTTGCGAATATCTATTCGTCGTTAGCTTCTGGATCTGGTGAATTTGAAAATATACGCTCATTTATTGGCAGCCTAATTACAATTCCGAGTATTAATTTAATGGTTGCTGGTATCGTGACCGCAGTCATTATCGTGCTGTTCAGCGAGATATCTGTTCGACGTAAAGAAAGCAAAATGTCAGCAGAAGAATTGGAAGCTCAAAGGCGGGGCGATGGTTGGTTCCGCCGAAACTTTGATGCTCGTTTTAATTGGTTCCGCGACAATCCATTTCACTGGCTGGTGCGCCTATCCTATAATTGGCGATATGTGACCATTGCTTTTTCTGCAGGCCTCGTCATGGTTTTGGCTGTCGGGCTAATTAAAAGTGGGAAAGTAGAATTTGTATTCTTCCCGTCCCCGGAAGCAGAAAATATTACTGGTATTGTTGTTTTCAATGCTGGCCTGCCGGAGGATCAGGCTCTCAAAGCCATCGAAACATATGAAAAGTCGCTTCGCGATGCGGATGACAAATTAACTGATGAAAACGAGCAGCTTGTCAGCGCTATATTCACAACATTTGGTGCATCCAATAGAAACGGGGCTGTACAGGCAAGAATAAATGTTCAGTTAACAGCATCAGAGTTTCGCTCAGTTAGGACAAATGACATTGTGAGCGCGTGGCGCAGGGAAGCTCCACGTATTGCTGGCATCCAACGTTTCTCAGTTGCTCAATCTCGCGGAGGCCCTCCCGGACGAGATGTTGAGGTTCGCTTACAGGGAGATAGTTCAGAACAGCTCAAAGCGGCAGCCAATGATGTCGCACAACTTCTCTCAACGCTAGAAGGTGTATCGGGTGTTGAGGATAATTTACCTTACGGAAAACCAGAACTTGTTATGCAACTTACGCCATTTGGTTCCGCACTGGGGTTCTCCATCGATAATGTTGGTCGGCAGATTAGAAATTCATTTGAAGGTAATGTCCCATTCCGATTTGCACGCGGCGATGATGAAGTAACGGTTCGTGTCAGTGCTGAACTGCGCGAAAGCGGGCTGGCAGCATTACGAAACCTTTCCCTTAAAGGCCCATCTGGCCAATTCGTGCCGTTAACTGAAATTGTTGATCTTAGTGAGCGACAGGGCTTTGCATCCATAAAGCGCCGCGATGGCAAAACCACGATTTCTGTTTCAGGTGATATTGATAATAATGTCTCCACAACGGACAAAGTAACCGAAACGCTTACATCTGCCGGCGAGCTTGCATCAATTGCCGCCAAACATGGCGTTACGTATAGCTTTGGTGGGCGCTCAGAGGAACAAAAGAACGCGTTTTCAGATCTCCGCCTTGGCGCCATCATTGCCATCATTGTGATTTATATCATCTTAGCTTGGTTCTTTGGCAGCTATTGGCAGCCTCTTGCTGTGATGATGATCATCCCATTTGGTATTGTCGGAGCCGTATTTGGTCACTGGTTGATGGGATTCAAACTCACGATTTTATCATTCATAGGCCTGCTTGGCTTATCCGGTATTTTGGTCAACGACTCCATTATCTTAGTTGCTCGCCTCAATGAGCGATTACGAGAAGGTGTAAATCAAGCAGAAGCTGCTATTGGTGCCAGCCTTGATCGCCTGCGCGCTGTGATGCTGACATCACTCACAACTATTGGCGGATTACTGCCGCTATTATTTGAAACAAGCCGACAAGCACAATTCCTCCTGCCAATGGCAATTACAATCGTGTTTGGTCTTGCACTTTCAACATTCCTCGTTCTGTTTCTCGTGCCTGCCCTCGTTGGTGTGGGTAACGATATAAGAACAGTTTTCGCGGCTATATTTGGTCAAATTCGAGAAAATTCACCGAATAAGGCCACAACATCAAATCCACCAGCGGAGTAAATTTGGGATCAAATTGTCAAGATGGAATGATCTGAAAACGATCTACATCCACCATACCCATATCGGTAATTTTCAGATGCGGAATAACTGGGAGTGCAAGAAATGCCAATTGTAAAAACGGTTCTTCAAGCGTGACGCCCAACCCTTTTGCAGCAGCGCGAAGCGTGATCAATTGATCTCGTACATGTTCAAACGGCTCAAGGCTCATGAGACCTGCAATAGGTAACGCAACTTCTGCCAGCACCTCGCCACCATCAACAACAACAAAACCACCTTCAATCTCACGAAGACGATTTGCGGCCAAAGCCATATCACCATCATCCACGCCGACGACTGCTATATTGTGATGATCGTGGCAAACAGTGGATGCGATTGCACCGCTCTGCAAACCAAATCCGTTTACAAAACCAGTGCCAACATTTCCATTTTTCCCATGCCGTTCGATGATCGAAATTTTAATTATATCTCGACCTAGATCAGCATTGGCCTCTGGTCTTCCATCTAACACTTCGGATCTTATATGCTGTGTAATAATTTTGCCGGGAACAATACCGATTACGTGTGCCTCGTTCCCACCAGATTTAATGTGTAAATCTCGCGCTGTTATATCTCGTGAACGGACACTATCACGACCAATGGGCGGTATAGTTTCTCGCGTAGCAAATAGCGCATTATCAACCTTACGACCCGCGCTATAGACATCTGAAATATCGCATTCATATAAATCACTTATAATCACCAAATCAGCACGCCAACCAGGTGCCACAAGACCACGATCTTTTAAGCCATATGCTCGCGCCGCTGAAATTGAAGCAGCACGATACATCGCAAGCGGGTCGGCGCCAAGTTTAATGGCGGTTCTGATCATATAATCAAGATGGCCTTGCTCTGCGATATCAAGCGGATTTCTGTCATCTGTACACAATGCAATGAATGGCGAATTTCGTTCGGTGATAATTGGGGCTAGCGCATGCAGGTCTTTTGATACTGAGCCTTCACGCACTAAAATATGCATACCCTTGCGAAGCTTCTCCATTGCTTCATCAGCTGTCGTTGTCTCATGGTCTGTCGATATTCCGGCGGCTAGATATCCATTTATATCATGACCTCTGACCAAGGGTGCATGCCCGTCAATATGGCGGCCAGCAAAGGCTTCTAATTTATCAAGGCACTCCTCATCTTTATTTAAAACACCGGGATAATTCATAAATTCAGCTAGGCCGATGACCTTGGGATGATCCATCAACGGTGTTAGGTCTTTTGCCTCTAATCGCGCACCGGATGTTTCCATCTGTGTTGCAGGCACACAACTGGAAAGTTGAACACGCACATCCATAATTGTACGTTCGGCACATTTGAGGAAATATTCTATACCTTCGATACCCAGTACATTGGCTATTTCGTGCGGATCACAAAGTGCTGTCGTCACACCGTAAGGCAAAACACAACGATCAAATTCAAATGGTGTTACCATCGAAGATTCAATGTGTAGATGCGTATCAATGAAACCCGGAACGACTATTTTCCCGTCAAGATCAACTTCTTCAACACCTTCATAATCTTCACAAGTACCCACGATCATATCACCGCAAATGGCAATATCACTTTCAACCAATTCGCCCGTGACTAAATCAAAAAAGCGACCGTTTTTTAAAACCAAGTCAGCTTTTTCTGTTCCACGTCCTTGATCAATCCGTTTGGAAATTATTTCCCTTATCATTTAATGCCTATCTGCAACTTTTATCTTTTGTTGGAATACAACTCGAACCTTTCCCCAATCAACCCAGATTATGTTCTCCAAAAACTGGGCAGGAAAATGACAAGAAGTGTGAAGAGTTCGAGACGTCCGAGCAACATGCCGATGGATAAAAGCCACTTTGCCGTATCGCTTAAGCTTGCATAATTGCCAGTCGGACCGATGGTGCTGCCTAAACCTGGACCAACATTGGCGATAGCCGTCCCTGCCCCCGAAAGTGCCGTTGTGGTATCTAGCCCACAAAGTTTAAGACCCAATGCGAGTGCGAAAAAAGACACCATGAATAAAAAGAAGAACGCCATAACCGAGGCAATAACTTGTTGTTGAATGGGCCTACCATTAAATCGTGGTCTGAAAATACCGCTCGGATACATTACCTGATTGAGATGCTGTTTTACTGCTTGGAACAGCACCTGAAACCGAAACACTTTAATGCCGCAGGATGTCGATCCGGCGCAACCGCCCACAAACATAATAAGAAAGAAAAAACTTACAGCAAATGCGCCCCAACTATCGTAACCAGTCGTCGAATAGCCCGTACCAGTAACAACAGATACAACATTGAAGGCCGCAAATCTAAGAGCATTTGCGCCTTGATGCTCTCCACTCGCTACTGCCATGAACCATGCCATAAAAATGGCTATAAACAGAAATACGCCAAACACGCGAACTTGCGAGTCCTGCCAAAGTGGTTTGAACCGCCCTTGGATCATTTGCACATAGAGGATAAATGGTATCGAACCTAAGATCATAAATATGATCGCAACACCTTCTATCGAGGCACTATTGAAGTGCCCCATAGATGCATCTTTTGTTGAAAAACCGCCAGTCGCAACTGTTGTCATCGCATGGATAACAGCATCATCCACCGCCATGCCAGCCGCAATATAAAGCACGGCACAAAGACCTGTTATGGCAATAAAGACCAATGTGATTGAAGATGAGATTTGTGTTGTTCGTGGTAGGATTTTTTCTGCCGTATCGAATGCCTCAGCTTTAAACAGCTGCATACCACCAATTTGCAACATTGGGAAAACGGCAATTGCCATCACAATGATCCCAAGACCACCAAGCCATTGAAGAAGGCCGCGCCAAAACAAAATGCCAGGAGGGGCATTATCAAGATCATCAATTACGGTAGCGCCCGTTGTGGTAAGGCCAGACATGGATTCAAAAAAGGCGTCAGTATAAGTATCAACGACACCGGACCAAACAAATGGCAATGCCCCAAAAGCCACCAACGCAAGCCAAGAACATACTGTCATCAAAAGCGCTTGTCGCGTTGATAACCCCTTTGGGATGCCTCTGGTGGAGATAAACATCAAAAGCCCGACAAGTATTGTAAGCCCAGATGTAATGGCAAAAATTTGCCAGTCCGAACTGCCAACAATAAGATCTACGAGCGCGGGTAGCAACATTGACACACCCAGCGCCGTGATTAATACGCCGGTCACCAATGCGACAGGTCTAAGATCTATAAGACCGATCAATTCAAAACTCTCTGTATATCGGGCCGATCTAATGAAAAGGCCGGAATTTCTGCATCGAACACCAGACCTGCATCTGTTTTAAATTGATAACGCCCGAGCATAATCCCAGAAGGGGTATCAAGTGGGCAACCGGATGAGTATTGATATGAAGCACCCGGCTCTAAAAATGGTTCTTCCCCCACCACACCTTTGCCGGCAACCTCATCAACATAACCATTCTCATCAGTAATATGCCAATAACGGCTTATGAGTTGAATTCTACTGGAAGAACGATTGGTTATTTTGATATGATAGCCCCAAACATATCGATCTTCATCCGGGTCAGATTGTTCATCGATATAAAATGGTTCGACTTCTACGTCTATGTCATTTGTTGTCGCCTGATACATCCGCTATCTTCAAGTCCTTTATCAACAGGCCTTATCAACCATATTGCCTTATTCTATAGCATGATGATCAGGTCAAGTCAGCAAAGGCCAATCATTTGGTGACAAATAAGTGATGAACAATGAATTGCGTATGTTGGTTAGTATCTGTATGGGAAAATAAATTAACTGAGGAAACTGATATGCTGGACGGTTCAGCGCGCAAAATAATCGACCCGATGCTGGATAGTGCAGGTCAATTTCTGGCTAAAAGAGGCGTTTCGGCTGATAGTGTAACCATAGCTTCTTTCATTGTCGGGCTTATATCAGCGATCTTTATTGTCTATGGTTACCTTATTTCTGGGCTTGCGCTCTTGCTCTTGAGTCGAGTAGGCGATGGGCTAGATGGCGCGGTGGCACGACACAGCCAAACAACAGACTTTGGCGGTTTCTTGGATATCGTTCTGGACTTTGCCTTCTATGGACTAATCCCACTTGCCTTCATTATTTATGATCCAATAAACAATGCGATCGCAGGATCTCTTCTGCTCTTTTCGTTTTACATCACTGGTTCGAGTTTTCTTGCTTATTCAATTTTTGCAGAAAAATGGCAACTCAAGACGGAAGTCCGTGGTCAAAAATCTATTTACTTCACTACCGGTCTTGCCGAAGCCACCGAGACGTTCATCACGTTTGCGCTGTTTTGCATCTTCCCGGACTGGTTTTCGATCATTGCGTACATTTTTTCAGCAATCTGTATCTATACCGCCTTCTCGCGAATTATGCTGGCGAAGGCGGCGTTTGATGCAAGTCGAAAAGAACAGATGCCCAACTAAAGATTATTAAGTGCTTGCTCGAAATCTTCAAGCAAATCATTCACATCTTCAATCCCAAAGGAAACACGCACAGTCCCATCGGTGATACCAAGAAGCTGTCGATCTTCTTCTGCCAAATTCTTGTGAGTTGTCGTCGCCGGGTGCGTGATTAAACTCTTCGCATCACCCAAATTATTAGAGATGCTAATAACATCCAGTGCATCCTGCATTTTAAATGCTGCATTCTTACCGCGCTTTAATTCAAAGGCCACCAATGTGGACCCACCCGTCATTTGCTTGGCAATGATATCTGCCTGAGGGTGATCTGCTCGTCCTGGATATATAACACGTGAAATAGCATTATGCTCCGCCAAGAAGTCGGCCACCGCTTTTGCATTTCGCGTTTGTTCATTGACCCTTAATGACAAGGTCTCAAGCCCTTTTAGCATTGTCCATGCATTAAACGGTGACATGGAAGGTCCAGTATGACGATAGTAATCCTGCAACGTCTCATTGATCCATTCAGAATCAGACAAGATTATCCCACCCAAGCAACGGCCTTGGCCATCGACATGTTTTGTCGTTGAATAAACAACAATGTGTGCGCCTAGGTCTAAAGGCTTCTGGAAAAGTGGAGTTGCAAAAACATTGTCGACAACAAGCTTTGCGCCGCACTGATTGGCCAGCTTAGCAACGCCAGCAATATCAATTACTTCCAGTGTCGGATTTGTTGGGCTTTCCAAAAACATCACTTTGGTGTTTGGACGAATAGCTTCTTCCCATTTTTTGAGGTCCGTGCCATCAACCAATGTGGTCTCAATGCCATACTTTGGCATTAATTTTTCAATCACCCAACGACAAGACCCAAATAATGCACGGGCAGCAACAACATGATCACCAGCCTCAACCTGACACATAAGCGCTGCAGTAACAGCTGCCATACCGGAAGCGGTTGCACGGCCTTCCTCTGCACCTTCGAGTATGCACATCCGTTCTTCAAACATGGAAACGGTAGGGTTGGCATAGCGGGAATAAATATACCCGTCTTCTTCACCTAAAAAACGTGCTTCGGCCGAACTCGAACTATCATACAAATAGCCTTGTGTTAGATAAAGGGCTTCAGATGTTTCACCAAATTGCGAACGGGTTGTACCAGCATGAACAAGCTTCGTTGCATCGCGATAAGATTTTTTTTCAGTCATGTTACTTCCAAACAAACTAGCCAAGCAGAAAAACTCAGACAAAATAAAACCGACTTGCACAAGCTAGCCGGTCAAACGTCAAAAGAGTTCTTAAACGCACGACCTTTTAGCTAGTTATTTAAAGTGGCTGCAAGCCGGTCGGCCAAATCACCACGGGATAACGAGCAATTATCACGATCCTCGACTTGCGTCAATTCGCATGAACTGCCAGAAAAAAGCAAACGATGGATAAGTGGGATGGCTGAAACCTTGAGCAATAACGGACGTCAGACAGGTATTTTGTCAGATAGACTGATTTCAGAATTATTTGACCAAGGCCGCCTGGCGAGCCAAAAGCCTCTAGATTCTGACCAAATACAACCTGCAAGTCTTGATCTTCGTTTAGGCGCAAAAGCTTATCGCGTGCGTGCGAGTTTTCTACCGGGGCCTCATAGTACAGTTGAAGAAAAGCTTGATCGGTTAAAACTTCATGAAATTGATCTTACCAATGGCGCTGTGCTTGAAACCGGATGTGTTTATATCGTGCCGCTACTTGAAAGCATCAATCTACCAGAAACGATATCCGCATCTGCCAATCCCAAAAGCTCAACTGGGCGGCTAGATATTTTTACCCGCGTTATGACCGATTACGGACCGGAGTTTGATAAAATCATCGCGGGATACAATGGCCCGCTATGGATGGAGGTTAGTCCTCGCACATTTCCCATTGTTGCCCGTACTGGATCACGTCTTTCGCAAGTTCGTTTTCGTACCGGCAATGCGCTATTAAGCGAAGATGATGTTCGCGCACTTCACGATGCCGAAACACTCATTCATGCGGATGCGCCAAATATATCGGGCGGCGGCATCGGCATGTCTATCGACCTACAAGGTGATGGTGAAGGTTCTCTTGTTGGCTATCGTGGCAAGCATCATACAAGCGTTGTTGATGTAGACATAAAAGCAGCACATGATGTGTTTGATTTTTGGGAACCAATTTATAATCGTGGTGTGCCAGAGCTTATCCTCGATCCTGATGAATTTTACATTCTTGCTTCGCAAGAAGCCGTGCACGTTCCGCCGTTATATGCCGCTGAAATGACCCCGTTTGATCCACTCGTTGGAGAATTTCGTGTTCACTATGCAGGTTTCTTTGACCCTGGATTTGGCAATAGCTTAGCTGGGGGAACTGGCAGCCGCGCCGTGCTTGAAGTTCGCAGTCATGAAGTTCCATTTATTCTGGAACATGGGCAAATTGTTGGGCGTCTTGTCTATGAGCATATGCAGGAAAAACCACAGGCACTATACGGTGCTGATTTGAAGTCCAATTATCAGGCGCAGGGCCTCAAACTTTCCAAGCATTTTCGTTAGGCTACACGCACAAGTATTTGATTAAGTTTACATCTCCAACTCAAATATCTTGAAAAATCTCCGAGAATATGCGCCAATTACACTTAACCGATAACAATAACGCGGCGTTTTGCCCAATGAGTGAGTGATATGAGTAATGAATCCCGAGCTGTGACGCTTGAAATCAACGGCAAACAACGTGAATTTGATATTGACAATCCTGAACTTCCTAATTGGTTAGACGAAGATGCATTCTCATCGGGTGATTATCCATATGAGAAGAAGTTGAAATGGAAACAATACGAAGAAACAATAGAAGCTCTACAGGTAGAACTTGTCAAAGTACAAGCATGGCTTAAGGAAAGCGATAATAGAGTTATCTCAGTTTTTGAGGGCAGAGATGCGGCAGGTAAAGGCGGCTCGATTAATGCTGTAAAGCAATATATGAACCACCGAACCGTTCGTTCTGTAGCACTACCAAAACCGACTGAGCGCGAACGTGGCGAATGGTATTATCAACGCTACGTATCACACTTTCCGACATCCGGTGAGATGGTGCTTTATGATCGTTCTTGGTATAATCGCGCCGGTGTTGAGCCGGTTATGGGATTTTGCACGCCAGAGCAACATGCCAACTTTTTGCAAGACACACCACTATTTGAAAAAATGATATCGGATGAAGGTATTTATTTCTTTAAATTCTGGCTTAATATTGGTCGCGAAATGCAACTCAAACGCTTTCATGATCGCCGTCATAATCCTCTCAAAATATGGAAGCTTTCGCCGATGGATATTGCAAGCTTTGATAAGTGGGACGACTACACAAAAAAACGTGATCTCATGCTATCGACCACGCATTCCGAACTGGCACCCTGGACAGTGGTGAAAGCTAATGACAAGCGTCGCGCACGCATAAACATTATCCGAACCATTTTAACGGCTTTGCCGTATACGGGTAAGGATGGAGACGTGATCGGTGAGATTGACAATAAAATAGCTGGACACGGCCTCGGTTTCGTGGAGGACTAAAGAAGGGTCAGACCATCTACTTGGGAGGTAAAATGGTCAGAAGTGAACAAAAACATATTTGGTTAAACGCCTATCCGGAGGATGTACCTGCGGAGATCGGACCGTTGGAACATGACTCAATTGGCGCTTTTTTTGAAGATGCCTTTGAAAAAAACGGGAACGCGTTTGCTCATACATGTATGGGTAAATCCATCTCATATAAAGAATGGGGTGATACATCCGCTGCGATGGCAGGCTGGCTTCATTCATTAGGCCTTCAAGAAGGCGCTCGAGTTGCGATCATGCTTCCCAATATTCTACAAACGCCAATTATCATCGCGGCGGTTTTGCGTGCTGGTTTTACGTTGACATGCATCAATCCTTTATACACACCACGCGAGGTTAGAAATCAGCTTGTTGATTCAGGTGCTAAAACCATCATTCTTTTGGAAAATTTCGCACATACACTTGAAAAAGTACTGAGTGAGACGAGCGTCAAACATATTTGCATCACGAGAATGGGTGATATGTTTCATGGGCAAACGCTGGGTCTAAAATCATTCATCGTAAATAATGTTGTCAAACACATCAAAAAGATGGTGCCAAACTATTCGCTTCCCTCAGCTACCAGTTATACTGATGCATTGACAATCGGCTCCGCTCGCTCTTTTACACCGTTTAAGCGAAGTCACGATGATCTGGCTGTGCTTCAATATACTGGCGGCACGACGGGCATACCAAAAGCTGCCATGATTTCTCACGCAAATGTACTTTCAAATGCAGAGCAATCTGCTGTTTGGATTGATAGCGGTGTGAAGGGAAAGGCAATGCCGTCACAGCTGACTTTCCTCTGTGCTTTGCCTTTGTTTCACATTTTTTCTTTGACCGTAAACCTCATGATCTCAACACGTATCGGCGGACATAATCTGCTCATACCAAACCCAAGAGATATACCTGCTTTGATCAAAGATTTGCGTAAGCACAAGGTTCAGATATTTGGTGGATTGAACACACTTTTCAATGCACTTTTAAATAATGAAGACTTCCGAAAACTCGATTTTTCTCATGACATGATCACGGCAAGTGGCGGGATGAAAACACAAACCGTTGTGGCTAACAGATGGAGTACTGTCACAGGTTCAACGATCAAAGAATGCTATGGGCTTACGGAAACTTCTCCTGTCGTGAGCGGCAATCGTTTTGATCTTGATGTGTTCACCGGCACTATTGGACTGCCTATACCGTCAACAATCGTCGAAATTCACGATGAAAAAGGAAAAGCACTTCCTCCAGGCGAAATTGGTGAAATCTGTATTGGCGGGCCGCAAGTTATGCTTGGTTATTGGAACATGCCGGAAGAAACCGAAAAAATCATGACAAAAGACGGTATGCTCAAAACCGGTGATATTGGCTTTATGGATCAGGAAGGGCAGATCACGATCGTTGATCGCCTTAAAGATATGATCTTGGTTTCCGGCTTTAATGTATACCCCAATGAGATTGAAGACGTTGTCACTATGTTGGATGGGGTAACCGAATGCGCAGCAATTGGCATTTCAAATAAAGACGGCAACGATGACATCAAGCTCTTTGTTGTAAAAAATGATGAACGCCTCACAGACGATGATGTAAGAGCGCATTGCAAAAAAGAACTAACCAACTACAAGCGCCCCAAATTTATTGTCTTTCATGACGAATTGCCAAAAAGCAATGTTGGCAAAATATTGCGGCGCGAACTTCGGAATATTTAAATCGATTAAATTTTTGTTTATCTAAGACAATGTTTTGTTGATTTTGTCACATTCTGACGTCATATAGGAGCGATATAACAGGAGTTAATTGTCATGAACGCACAAAGCCGCCAAATTATCGAGCAACTGAAATCCAATCTCAGTTCATCTGGTCATATGGATATGCGGCAAGCTTTTGCAAAAAATTCTGACCGTGCGTCAAAATTTACTATAAAACACGATGATTTTTTGATGGATTATTCAAAGTGCGGTATTGATGACGATATCATTGCTGAACTGATGAAAATTGCTGATGTTTCAGATGTATTTGCAAAACGCGATGCGATGTTCGCAGGCGAGAAAATTAACACTACGGAAGATCGCGCCGTATTGCACACGGCACTTCGCGCTCCACGAGACACTGAAATCATCGTGGATGGTGAGAATGTCATACCTGATATTCATGCAGTACTTGATGCTATGGGCAAGTTCTCGGACGATGTGCGCTCGGGAGACATAAGAGGTGCAACTGGAAGAGTCATTACGGACATTGTCAATATTGGTATTGGCGGATCAGACCTAGGGCCTGTTATGGCAACGCTGGCGCTCGCACCGGAGCACGATGGGCCTGTGGCACATTTTGTTTCAAACGTTGATGGCGCACATATTGCCGATACACTTGAAAAACTCTCTCCTGAAAATACGCTTGTGATTATTGCGTCAAAAACATTCACAACAATTGAAACAATGACCAACGCACAGACCGCACGAAAATGGATTTCTGATGCCTTGGGTGAAGAAGCCGTTGAACATCATTTTGCAGCTGTTTCTACTGCTCTCGATAAGGTTCAAGATTTTGGTATGTCACCATCGCGTGTCTTTGGGTTTTGGGATTGGGTTGGCGGAAGATATTCGCTGTGGTCTGCAATTGGTCTTCCGATCATGATTGCAATTGGCAAAGAGAATTTCCGGGCGTTTTTAGATGGCGCTCATTCAATGGATAACCATTTTCGTGAAGCCGAGGCCAAAGACAATTTACCTGTTATGCTTGCTCTATTGGGTGTTTGGCATCGTAATGTTTGCGGTTTCACGACCCGTGCCATCTTGCCTTATGACCAGCGTTTATCCCGTTTTCCTGCATATTTGCAGCAGCTGGATATGGAATCCAACGGTAAAGGCGTAACAACTAATGGTGAGGCTTTAGAAACATCGTCAGGGCCAATAGTTTGGGGTGAACCTGGCACCAATGGCCAACATGCATTTTACCAGTTAATCCACCAAGGCACCGATATTATTCCGGCTGAATTTATGATTGCGGCCAATGCATATGAAGAAGATTTGACACATCAGCACAAGCTTCTCATTGCCAATTGTTTAGCCCAATCAGAGGCTTTAATGAAAGGCCGCACATTGGAAGAAGCAACGGCACAACTTAAAGCCAAGGGAATGGATGACGAGAAGGCAAAAGAAGGTGCTCCTCATCGCGTCTTTACAGGAAATCGCCCATCCATAACATTTGTTTATGATAAGCTGACACCCTTTGCGCTTGGTCGCTTGATCGCGCTTTATGAACACCGTGTTTTTGTGGAAGCCCAAATTTTTGGCATCAACGCATATGATCAATGGGGAGTGGAACTGGGTAAAGAACTTGCTACAGGCCTGCTTCCCGTTGTTGAAGGTACAGAAGATGCAAGCGGACATGATAGTTCTACAGCCGCGCTTGCAAACTATATTCAATCAAGAAGCTAGCATTGAGTTGGTAAGCCGTTAAATAAATCTAGCTTTCAACATCCCAATAAAGGGGTGTCATAGGGTCAAACACTGTAACAGGTCCATCCGGTGTCGTGATTGATGCAGGAAAGACGGTAGGAATGTCTCGCTTTACAAGCGTGATCATCTCTTCATTCGCATCAAGTTGATAGTGTTTTGGTCCATTTAAACTTGAAAAGGCTTCAAGGCGATCCAATGCATTTTCATCATCAAATACTTGTGCGAGACAGGCCATCGTATTTGTGGATGTGAAGATACCTGCACAGCCACAAACATCAATCTTGGCTTTATCTAAGTGCGGGGCAGAATCTGTACCAAGAAAAAAACGTTCATCTTTTGAGGTAGCAGATTTCACAAGTGCCAGACGATGCTCTTCACGCTTAGCGACAGGCAAACAATAATAATGGGGTTTAATGCCGCCAACCAAAATTGCATTGCGGTTAATCATCAAATGATGGGTTGTAATGCTTGCACCTAATGGCCCTGTTGAGCCGGTTACATAATCAACAGCATCTGACGTGGTGATATGCTCCATTGTCACACGCAACTGCGGTAAACGCTGACGCAATGGGTCAAGCACGGCTTCGATGAAGACCTTCTCACGATCAAATATATCGATGGCGGGGTCAGTTACTTCACCATGAACACATAGTGTCATACCGATCTCAGCCATACGTTCAAGAACTGGCATAATGTTCTCAAAATTTCGAACACCATTTTCAGAGTTGGTTGTCGCACCAGCCGGGTATAGTTTTGCCGCATGCACAGTTCCTGATTTGAAAGCCTGTTCCAGATCATCAGGGTCTGTGTCTTCTGTTAAATAAAGCGTCATTAACGGTTCAAAATTATCACCACTTGGAACTGCCTGCATAATTCGTTCGCGATAGGCTTTCGCCTCTTCATTCGTTACCACTGGTGGCACGAGATTGGGCATAATAATCGCGCGTGCAAAATGGCGTGTGGTCTCAGGCAAAACAGCTTCCAGCATTTCACCATCACGCAAATGAAGATGCCAGTCGTCTGGCCTTTTAATTTTCAATGTCTGAACTGTCATCTGCGTTAAATCGCTCTCTTTAAGCTTTCCTGAATATATAATTCGCGAATTCTTTTTGAAATTTCGCCGGGCTTTCCATCACCAATTTGCTGTCCGTCAATCTCGACAACAGGGAACAAAAAAGTTGTCGCCGAGGTGATAAAGGCTTCATTCGCTGCTTTTGCTTCTTCAACGGTAAATTCTCGTGCTTCTACCTTAATGCCAGTTTCTTCCGCATATTGAAGGATTGCAGCGCGTGTAATGCCTGGTAAAATCGCTCTGGAAAGTGGGCGTGTCACAATGGTATTTTCGTTCGTTACGATATATGCATTGTTTGATGTGCCCTCTAGCACAACACCATCTTTGATCAACCATGCGTCGTCGGCTCCACGTTTCTGAGCTTCCATTTTGGAGAGTGATGAATGTAGGAGTTGAACAGTTTTTATATCACAACGCCCCCAACGAAGGTCCTCAACTGTAGCGATGGAAATACCCTTCTTGGCAACAGGGTTATCAATAATACTCTTAGCCTGTGTAAATGACACAACGCTTGGTGTCATGGCACTATTATCATAGACAAAGTCTCGCTCGGCAACTCCACGACTTACTTGAAAATAGATAAATCCCTCATCAAGATTATTCCTTTCAATAAGTGTTTTTAAGACCTCCTGGATTTCATCTCCATCGGCTTGGTATGGAATATCCAGTTCACCACAAGAGCGTTTCAGGCGATCAATATGCCCGTTAAAATCAACAAGCTTTCGACCTAGAACTGCAATCCCCTCATAAACTGCATCAGCAAACAGAAACCCGCGATCAAAAACGGATATCACAGCATCAGATTCATCCACGAATTTGCCATTTACAAAAATAGTCCGCATCTTAAATTCCTTTAGATCTGATCACTCAATAATTTGATATCTCACGTCATATAGATCAATGGAGCGACCTCCACCTGTTATATCGCTATTCAAGGCAATATGTGGAGCCGGATCAAAACTTGCCACGCCAGTCATATCCATTTCTAACATAACATTATTAAGGCCACCATTGAGTTGAAAACGCCGTCGATCAGTTTCAATACCGTTCTTAAGCTGGCACTTAACGTAAATCTGGGTTGGACTTTCTGCAAATATTGACAATGCAATTGCAAACTTTTGCGATGTAGCAGCCTTTAATTTATCGGTATCCAGTGGGATTTGTGCCTCACCAAATTCACTGGAGTTAACAGATGTAATACGAACACCACCATCACCGCCGTCATCAATTGTTTCAACCAACGCTTCACCGCGACCGCGCACATTTTCGACATCTTGATAACCAAATATCTCCGTCCAGCTGTCCAACTGATCGCCTTCGCTCGTCAATGGTTTTGGGATGAAATCTTTATCGGCAACCTGCTCCTCAGAGTTTTCGAGATTATCGCCGTTCCGCCAATCAAGAAACAATTGATAATACTCACTGTTTGAAAACAACCATATTCCACCAAACAGAAAGATTATAAAAACTACAGATACAATTGAACCAGCAACTAAGTCTAAAAGGCTACCGCGACGCCGACGCTTTTCACGTCTTTCTTTCTTGCGAAGCTTGCGATCAGCCTTGTTGTCTGAAGCTGAACTTGCCGCCACTACTTGCTCAACTTTCAACTCATCGGGGGTATCTGACGGCGGCCTATCAATATCAATACTTTTCTCACTTACCTCGATATGGCTTCTTTCCACAGAAACATGAGGGGCCGATTGGTTCTGTGTGGGCGCTTGTATATTTGATTCAGGCCACGGCACAGTTGGTTGTGAAATACTCGGAGTTTCCAAAGGGTGAGGATCAGTATGAATTTCCGGAGAAGCCGTCGAAGTGTCAGGCTCTACTTGTGGTACGAATGGTTCAGCCCCTGACCTTTCAGAGTTTGCAGTATCAGTAATAGGAGGCGCAACATTTGGAATTGAAAAAGAAGGATCTTTTATAAGGTCATCAAGCGGTACTTTGAGATTATACTCTTGTTCGAGAATAACGATTATATCTTGCAGATTTTGTAACCGTTCGGCGACTATCTCAGGCTTTGACTGAGCAAAGGGCTCCAAACTTCTGCGCAATATTGCTTCGGTCGTATCGTATAATTTTTGACGCGTTGTTGAATCTGGATTTTCCAGCTTCGCCAAAGTATCCCGAAGTGTTTTTTCAATACCGTTCAAGCCAGCGCCCTTCCCGCAATTGCGGATCAAATTTGACGTATCTGATACACAGGACAATCAAAATTTACAACAAAGATCACACATGGAGGTGTAATCTTATAAGAACTACGACGCTTATCAATGATATTTGTAATTATTGATATCACTAACTGCAAAAATGACCGACTATTGATCGGTCATTTCAGTTGATCCCCGTTATTAGGACTTGTTCATACGGTTTTCGATGAGGTTATCGACAACAGAAGGGTCCGCTAAGGTTGATGTATCACCCAGAGCACCAAAATCATCCTCGGCGATTTTGCGCAAAATGCGGCGCATGATTTTGCCAGAACGTGTTTTGGGAAGACCTGGCGCCCATTGCAATAGATCAGGCGATGCGATTGGTCCAATTTCTTTTCGCACCCAATTGCGAAGCTCGAGTCGTAACTCATCAGACGGCTCTTCACCTGCATTAAGTGTCACGTAACAGTATATGCCTTGACCCTTCACATCATGAGGATACCCCACAACGGCGGCTTCAGAAACTTTCGAATGAGCAACAAGCGCGCTCTCAACTTCTGCCGTTCCCATTCTATGGCCAGAAACATTGATCACATCATCGACGCGGCCAGTAATCCAATAATAACCATCTGCATCACGGCGGCACCCATCGCCAGTGAAATAATAACCTTTATAATCTGAGAAATAGGTTTGAACGAAACGCTTATGATCGCCATAAACCGTACGCATCTGGCCGGGCCAACTGTCTTTTATACACAATACGCCTTCGGCCGCTGTTTCGTGAATTTCAACACCTGATGTTGGGTCAAGAAGCACGGGCTGAACACCAAAGAATGGCGTCGTTGCCGATCCTGGCTTTGTCGATGTAGCACCTGGAAGCGGGGTAATCATATGGCCACCAGTTTCAGTTTGCCACCATGTATCAACGATCGGGCATCTCCCCTTACCGACAACTTCGTTGTACCAGTTCCAGGCTTCTGGATTTATTGGCTCACCAACGGTACCCAAAACTTTAACCGATGAGAGGTCGCATTTTTCAACAGGTTCGTTACCTTGAGCCATGAGAGAGCGAATAGCTGTTGGGGCTGTGTAGAACTGATTGACTTTATGCTTTTCGCAAACTTGCCAAAAACGAGATGCATCTGGATATGTTGGCACACCTTCAAACATGAGCGTGACTGCACCATTGGCAAGCGGGCCATATACGATATAGCTATGTCCCGTTACCCAACCAACATCAGCCGTACACCAGTAAACATCACCATCATGATAATCGAAGACATACTCGTGGGTCATCGCCGCATAGGTGAGATATCCACCTGATGTATGCAGCACACCTTTAGGCTTGCCGGTAGAACCCGATGTATACAAAATGAAAAGTGGATCCTCAGCATTCATAGGCTCCACTGGACAATCCGCAGAGACGCTTCCTACGAGCTCTGCATAGTCGTGATCACGACCGTCTTTATTGCCCGGTCCGCCCCCGGTACGCTTAACAACAATCGTTGCAACATCACCGCAAATATCTAAAGCAGCATCAACATTCTTCTTAAGTGGAATGTTCTTACCACCGCGAGGGCCCTCATCTGCAGTAACCAATAATTTTGCACCGCTATCGTCAATACGACTTGCGAGAGCATCAGGCGAAAAACCACCAAATACAATTGAGTGAACAGCACCAATACGTGCGCAGGCCAGCATAGCATAAGCAGCTTCCGGGATCATCGGCATATAAAGTACAACGCGATCTCCCTTACTTACACCAAGTTTTTTGTATGCATTTGAAAGGCGCGAGACGTGCTCATGTAGTTGTTTGTAAGTGATGTGCTCAGAATGGGAAGGATCATCACCTTCCCAAATGATAGCCGTCTGGTCTCCACGTGTTTCTACGTGCCGATCCACACAATTTGCGCATACATTTAGAACACCATCTTCAAACCACTTAATCGAAACATTATCGTAATCAAATGTACTATTTTTTACTTTCGTGAATGGCTCGATCCAATCAAGACGCTTGCCAACTTCGCCCCAGAACGCATCTGGGTCTTGGACTGACGATGCATACATTTCATCATATTTTGATTTTGATATATGCGTTGCACTGACAAAATCATCTGATGGCGGATAAATTGGATCGCTCATGGTGTTCTCCCCACACTTACGTAAACTGTATTTTACTAAATAATATCGTATTCACTTATGCGAATTTCGCTCTAGATAGCAAGATACTCATGTCTTAGTTCAACATTATCAAGAACTTCTTTGGCTGTCCCATCAAAGACAACTTTGCCTGTATCAAGAATAACAGCTCGATCGGCAAGATTAAGCGCTGCAACAGCATTTTGTTCAACAATAATGGTTGTCATGCCTTGTTCACGAATGAGTTGAAGTGTTTTTTCAATCTCTTGAACAATCACAGGCGCTAAGCCTTCATAGGGTTCATCCAAGAGCAAAAGCTTAATATCGCGCGCCAGTGCGCGGCCAATAGCGAGCATCTGTTGTTCGCCGCCCGACAGTGTAATCCCCTCCTGCTTGGCGCGTTCACCAAGCCGCGGGAATAACTCATAGATGCGCTCAATTGACCAACCTATAGGTTTTTCAATCTGCGCAAGTTGCAGGTTTTCTTCCACTGATAGTCCCGGAATAATCCGACGATCCTCAGGCACTAGTCCAATACCTGCTCGTGAGGCTTCAAACGCTTTCATAGTATGTAATGGCTGGTGATCAAGCCAAACTTCACCATGAGTTAACATTGGGTCTTCAAGACGAGAAATCGCACGCAATGTTGATGTTTTTCCAGCACCATTCCGGCCCAATAACGCCAAAATCTCACCCTCATGCACATTGAGGTCAACACCTTGAACAATGTAGCTCTCACCATAATAAGCCTTTAAATCCCATGCGGAAAAATAGGCCGGAGCATTTCTAGCGTGGTTTGCGTTCATATTATCAGTCATAATTTCACTCAGCTTATCAAAATCAGATTAGTTATGCGCAGTACCTAGATAGGCCTCTTGCACTTTCGGATGACCTTTAATGTTTTCAGGGAGATCTTCCACAATAACAGTGCCTTGCGCCAGCACAGAAATTTTTTGTGCAAGTGAAAATACCACATGCATGTCATGCTCAATCACCACCATAGTGATTTGACGCTTAGCCTGAATTTTGGCCAGCAACTCAATCGTATTATTAGTATCTGCGCGCGCCATGCCAGCGGTTGGCTCATCAAGAAGCAGCAGTTTGGGATCTTGAGATAAACACATCGCCATCTCCAAACGACGCTTATCACCTCGCGATAATGAAGATGCCGTCATGTCCTTCTTGTCGGCCATATCAACATCCAGCAACATTTGTTCCGCTTTCTCACAAATATCAACTTCGTTCGAAACAGGCTTAATTGCTTCAAGAGAAAAGGCACCATCACGTTTTGCGAAACACGGGATCATCACATTTTCAAAAACAGTTAAATCAGAGAAAATCTCTGGCGTTTGGAACACGCGTGACACACCAATTTGGTTTATTTCATGAGGTTTTTTACCGAGCAGGGAATGACTATCGAATGTCACAGCGCCGGTATCTGGTATCAAGCGACCGACAAAACAATTAAGTAAAGTTGATTTACCAGCACCATTGGGACCAATAATTGCATGTATAGTTGATTCATCAACATTCAAATTCACATTCTGCAGAGCTTTAAGGCCACCGAAACTCTTATTGACATTTTGAACTTCCAAAATACCCATTTTATTTTCCTTAAACTATTCTGCCCGAAATCATTCAGCTGGTGAGACAGCAGTACTGCCCGGCTCTGATTTTTCATCATCGCCTTTCTTTCTTGTGAACATCGTCATAATTTTTTGCGAACCTTCTACAAGACCACCAGGCAGGAAGATCACGATCACCATGAACAATGCACCAAGCGTGAGATGCCAACCTTTTCCGACAAAGGACCCAAAGATCCAGACAAATGTATCTGTCAACACCTCCGGCATGAAGGCAAACCAACCCTCAAGGACACTATCATTAATCTTAGAAAAAATATTTTCGAAATATTTAATGAAACCAGCCCCCAAGACAGGACCAAGCAACGTGCCTGTGCCACCAAGAATCGTCATCAACACAATCTCGCCAGACGCCGTCCACTGCATGCGCTCTGCTCCTGCAAGCGGATCCATCGACGCCATCAAGCCTCCGGCTAAACCCGCATACATGCCTGAAATTACAAAAGCAGCAAGTGTATAGGGTTTAGAGTTTAAACCTGTATAACTCATTCGTGTTTGATTGGTTTTAACTGCACGTAACATCAACCCAAACGGTGAGCGAAAAATCTTTAGTGAAAGATAGAACATTGCGATCAAGAAGATTGCGCACAGATAATACCCAACATTAAATGAGAATGCCCACGCGCCGACCTCCCAGGTAAATGTTTCCTGCATTTCAAGGCCAAAGAGATGCGGAACTGTTGAATCACCTTCACTCAATAAATATTGAGGATCATTGTTATAAACCTGCAATCCGGTCTCACCATTCGTGAGGTTAAAGCTTGGATTTGAGAACACAGAATAGGCCATCGCAAAGCTCATTTGTGCAAAGGCAAGCGTTAGAATGGAAAAGTAAATCCCCGATCTTCGCAAACAAATGAAGCCAATAATTACTGAGAAAATACCGGCAACAATAACGGACAGAATTAAACCAGGAATAATATTGTAGCTAAGAAGTTTAAACATCCAAACCGCTGAGTAAGAGCCCACCCCTAAAAAGGCAGCATGCCCGAATGACAGATATCCAGTTAGTCCAAATAAAATATTGAACCCAATCGCCAGGATACCAAAGTAAGCAAACCGTTGCATCAAGTCTGGATAGCCTGCATTAAACTGCGCCATCACAGACCCATCTGGAAATGGATTTAAAATAAATGGCGCAAGAAGCGTAATTAAAATGACGAAATATAGCGTACGTCGATCAGCTTTATTTAAACTAGTCATGTCTTATTCCTCCATCACACCAGCTCGACCCATAAGACCGCGAGGACGGGTCAAGAGGACGATAATAGCAACGAGATAAATGATAATTTGGTTGATGCCTGGCAACGTGGTTGTTGCCCATGTGGTAGATGCAAAACTTTCTAAAATACCGAGTAAGAAACCGGCGAGGACAGCTCCCCCAAGTGAACCCATTCCGCCGACAACAACGACAACGAAACTAAGAACGAGAAAGTCCATACCCATGTGATAGTTGGGTGAATTAATCGGTGTATACATTACGCCAGCCAAACCCGCGACCGCAGCTGCGATGCCGAACATCAACGTAAAACGTTTATCAATATCTATGCCAAGAAGACCGACGGTTTCGCGATCAGCCATACCGGCGCGCACAACCATCCCAAATGTTGTAAACTGCAGAAATGCGAAAACAGAGGCGATAACTATAGCAGAGAATGAAAAATAGATCAGGCGCCAGTACGGATATATCACTGCATTTGCTTCAAGACCGATTAACGCGCCGAAATCAAATGAACCAATAAATTGATCCGGTGCGGGTGTCGGAATTGGATTAGCACCAAAATTTGCTTTCACAATTTCTTGGATAACTATGGCAAGTCCAAACGTCACTAGAATCTGATCGGAGTGAGGACGCTTGTAAAAATGCTTTATAAGACCTCGCTCCATTGCCCAACCGATAAAGAGCATTACAGGGATAGCGACAATTATGGCGAGTGGTACTGACCAGTTAATTAAAGCGGTACCAGCAGCTTCACCAAACCAATCCACAACATAGGGCGTCTTGATTTTTAAAGGATTTCCTAAGAAATCAAGCTTTTCAGGATCAAGTGTAATTTTTGAAATACTGAGGGCTCTTTGCAATGTTACAGCAACAAAGGCGCCAAGCATAAACAGCGCGCCATGCGCAAAATTGACAACACCAAGCGTGCCAAAAATGAGAGTTAGCCCCAAGGCGATCAATGCATAAGCAGAACCCTTGTCGAGCCCGTTTAGGATTTGAAGAAGGAATGCGTCCATCGTCCCTGCCCGTTAATTATCAAACAGAGCCCTTTAAAGAGCCAGTTTATTATAAAGAATTGAATATGCTGATGAGCGCGACCAAGCACAAAGCAAGGCCGCGCGCATAAGACTAAACTATACGCCTGGGTTACATTTACCCAGATCACCACCAGCAAACATTGGGTGATCAACAGGGTATTCAACCTGTGCACGTGGAGTAACTTCCACAACTTCCAGAACGTCAAACTCTGATGTCGGGTTGTCTTTACCCTTCACAACTAGAACGTCTTTGAAGCACTGGTGATCTTCCGCACGGTACTCAGTTGCACCATTGCCAAGACCATCAAACTTGAAGCCTTCAAGTGCTTCACCAATACCGCATGGATTGAATGTACCAGCACGTTCACATGCATCAGCATATAGCAATGTCTGACAATACACTGTGTGCGCAGCCTGTGATGGCGGGAAGCCATATTTCTGACCAAATGACTTAACGAATGCTTTTGAACCTTCGTCTTGCAATGACCAGTGCCAGTTGGTTGAACCAAAGATGCCTTTAACGTTCTCACCAGCACCACGAGCCATTAGGCGTGAATACAATGGAACAACAATCTCAAAGTTTTTACCGTTAACTTGCTTGTCACGAAGACCGAACTGAACAGCAGATGTTAGTGAGTTCACCATATTACCACCGTAGTGGTTTAGAACCAGAACATCGGCACCTGAGTTAAGAACAGGAGCAACATAAGACGAAAAGTCAGTTGTTGCGAGCGGTGTCAACACGTTGTTAACAGTCTCCCAACCCTTGCCTTCAGTTGCCTGCTGGATAGACTCTTGCTGTGTCCAACCCCAAGTATAATCAGCTGTAAGGTGATAAGCACGACGATCTTTACCATAACGAGCTTCAAGCACAGGAGCCAAAGCAGCACCTGACATATAACCGTTAAAGAAGTGACGGAAGCCATTGGCTTTCTTATCTTTACCAGTCGTATCATTTGAGTGTGTAAGACCGGCCATAAAGATAACGCCAGCTTCCTGACATAGACCCTGCACAGCAATCGCAACACCTGATGATGAACCACCGGTGATCATGATAGCGCCGTCTTTTTCGATCATAGACTTCGCAGACGCACGCGCCGCATCAGATTTTGTTTGTGTATCACCTGTTACATACTCAACCTTTTTGCCAAGGATACCGTTACCCTTTAGCGCCTTTGATGAGAACGTATTCATCATGCCGCCGTCACCGCCGCCATTTAAATGCTCGACAGCAAGCTCATAAGCACGAAGCTCATCAGCACCCTCGTCAGCATATGGACCACTTTGCGGTACGTTAAAGCCTAATGTGACAGAGCCACCCTTAGGCTCGTTCATGTAAGCACTCGCAGAACCTGTGAAAATCGTAGGCAGAGCAAGACCAGCACCAGCAACGGCACCTGATTGCAATAGACCACGACGAGTTGGTTTAATAATGGACATTAAATTCCTCCCTAATGGATTTAGCCAGAACCTTCCTCCAAAGGTAATGACACCGTGAACGCAAAGACGTTCGTGGCAAAAATGCGCTATATTTGTCAAATTTGCAATAAGCTATTGTCTTTTATATGTTTTTTTGTGTAAAATTTATATAGCAATTCATTTTTTCTGTAAATAAATTTACTAAAATTGGATATGTTACGAAAAACAAAGGACAATTTCCATGCTTCGTTCACTGTTAGGAACACGAATTCGCGAAAGACGCAGACAAAAAAAACTTAGCCAAACGGCTTTAGCGCAAAAAGCAGGGATCTCAGTTTCCTATATGAATTTGATTGAACATAACCACCGAGGCATCGCAGGGCGTACACTTCTGGCAATTGCCGATGCTCTTGAAGTCAGCTCTGAAGAACTATCTGAAGGTGCCGATCATGCCCTCATGACCCACCTTCAAGAGGCAGCTAATTTTGATGGTGATAATAAAGTGGAAGTTAATCGGACTGAGGAATTTATTGGCCGTTTCCCGGGCTGGGCAAAACTAACCGAAACTCTATTTGAGAATGTTCAATCGCAAAACGAAAAACTTCAAGCACTTTCTGATCGTTTGGGCCAGGACCCGTTTTTTGCCGATGCTATGCACATGATGTTATCTAACATCACTGCCATTCAATCGACCTCGGACATTTTGGCAACCACTGACGACATTCCAAAAGCCACAGCCGACAAATTTCTCAATAATATGAGAACTGAAAGTACCCGCCTTGCAGAAACAATCGTAAATCTTCTCGCCTATTTTGATGAAACTAGAAGTGATGAAGCACAAAACCAGACCAAACGAGGACAATCGCAGCTCGATAGCTTTTGGGAAAGTCGTCAGTTTTTTCTGCCTGAGTTAGAACAAGGGCAAGAAAACAAAACCAATATGGATAAGATTCTTAAGGATTTTGATTTTGAGGGCAACAACGAGGAAAGCGATATAGAAGCATCGTTGCGTCGTTATGTGAGTGTTGCTTCCAAGATGCCAGTTGATACATTTTTGGATAATGCCATTCAAAACAATTTTGAACCTATAAGCATTTCCCAAGAACTAAACATTCCAATTGAGGATGTATTTTTTCGTCTTGCTCACTTGCCAGATACATACAAAAATGTCGAACAACCTCAATTTGGATTAATCGAGTGTGATGGTTCCGGAGGCGTTTTATTTCGCAAGCCATTGCAGATACTATCTCTGCCTCGCAAAAGTAGCGCTTGCCCCCTGTGGCCGCTTTACCGGGCTATCAGCCAACCCATGCAGCCAGTTCGCACGTTCATAGAACCACCAACGGGAGAAAGTTTCTTAACTTACTCCTATGCTTATCGTCCTGTTGCAGGTAATTTCAACCTGCCTGGCACGGTGAAAAGCGCAATGATTTTCACTCCGGACTTCCAATTATTTACGCCCGCTCAAGAACGCAAATCCATCCCGTCAATTCAGGTAGGCATTAATTGCGAAGTCTGCCCACGCGATAACTGCACTGCACGACGTTCGAAATCCATTCTCAACATCTAAAACACATGCTTGCGGGCCGGAATAAACCTCGATACTATGATCTGATCTGGGAGGAAACAACATGACGAGAACAGTTCTCTTAATTGAGGACGAGCCGCACATTGTTGAGGCTTTGTCATTTTTGCTATCGCGGGAGGGTTGGAATGTCGACGTTCACAATGATGGTCACGGTGCAGTTGAAAAAATTTTATCTCTACAGCCAAATCTTGTAATTCTTGATGTTATGCTCCCAAACAAGGGCGGCATGGATATTCTTCATGATATACGCAATGAAGTAAACATACGTGATATTCCGGTTTTGATGCTTACAGCAAAAGGCCAACGAAAGGACCGACAAGCGGCAGAAGAAGCTGGTGCCAACCTCTTCATGACCAAACCATTTTCAAATCAAGAGATCGTCCAGAATATCAACAGGCTCGTAACATCATGAGGCGTCTACGAGGCAACGATGAGAAACCCAAGACAGAGCCTCTTTCAACAGATAGAAGCCAGTCAACACAACGAAAGCAACGAGACCTTGCAGCATTATTGCCAATTATCGGTGCATTATTCTTTATATCACCTTTTGTATCGACATTAAGCCCAAGCGAAGAGGCAAATGTCACAGGTACAGCCATCTATATATTTTCTATATGGGCTTTGTTGATCATCTGCGCATTCTTTCTTTCAAGATTACTTCGCACAGGAAAACATGATGAGATCAGGGACAAATAATGCTGTCCTTTAATCTGCTTGTCACCATATGTCTTATTTATGTGATGATTTTGTTCTTTGTCGCTTTCTTAGCTGAACGTCGAGCAAAACAAGGTAACTTGAGTTTTTTTACCTCGCCAATAACCTATACACTCTCGATATCAGTTTATTGCACCGCATGGACTTACTATGGCGCCGTGGGATCAGCGGCTCGTAATGGCTTGGAATTCATTACCATTTATCTCGGTCCTACCCTCGTATTTATCGGTTGGTGGTGGTTATTGCGCAAGCTCGTTCGGATCGGAAATACGCAACGGATTACCTCTATCGCCGATTTAATCTCTGCGCGATATGGTAAGAGCACGACACTTGCGGTCATTATCACAATCCTGTCCGTAGTTGGAACAACACCATACATTGCGCTTCAGTTGCAATCTTTAACATTAAGTTTTTCTGTATTCTCAAATGAAGCGGCAAGCATCGATGCTGCTTCCTCGCCTATTCAAACAGCTCTTTGGGCGGCGGTTGGCCTTGCTGTATTTACGATCATTTTTGGCACGCGAAACCTCGATGCAAATGAACGTCACCATGGTGTTGTCACCGCCATTGCACTTGAAGCAATTGTCAAACTGGTTGCGCTTCTTGCTGTTGGTATATTTGTCGTTTGGGGTGTTGGTGAAGGACCATCAGATATTCTATCTCGCATTCAACCAAGCCTTAATCAAACCCAAGATATCTTTACTCCGCGCTGGGTAACGCTTGTTTTCCTATCTGCAACAGCGGTTATTTGTCTGCCCCGCATGTTTCAAGTTATCGTTGTCGAAAACTCTGACGAAAAACACCTTGCAACAGCGTCATGGGCATTTCCACTTTATCTCTTTTTAATGAGCCTTTTTGTTTTACCAATTGCCATTGCAGGCCTTGATATGCTGCCGACGGGCTCAAATCCCGATCTGTTTGTGCTCACTATACCATTATCTCAAAACCAAGATGCTCTGGCTACATTGGCATTTCTGGGTGGATTTTCATCAGCCACATCCATGGTGATTGTGGCATCAATTGCACTGTCGACGATGGTTTCAAATCATATTGTGCTACCATTATGGCTTAGACTAACACTGCGCCGAAGCCCCACAAGCGAAGATGTTCGCACACTTCTTTTAAGGAGTCGCCGTATTTCCATTGCTGCCATTCTTGGTCTGGGTTTTTTATACTATCAATTTACCAGCGGCACTGGCAGCCTTGCAGCCATTGGCTTGATTGCTTTCTTGGGTGTTGCTCAAATACTACCCGCTCTTCTTGGTGGCTTGTTCTGGGAAAGCTCAACACGAAAAGGCGCGCTATATGGTATTATTTGCGGGTTCATCATATGGGCCTACACCTCATTCCTACCAAGTTTTGATGGCAATTTTATTCTAAGCGAGAGCGCACTCACAAACGGACCGTTTGGTATTGGTTTTCTGCGACCGAGCGCATTATTTTTTGTTAATATCGATGACCCCCTTGTCCATGCGGTTGTCTGGTCACTTGGTATCAACGCACTCGCTTTTATTTTTGGTTCTCTTACAACGCAACCAAGACCCATTGAACGTGTCCAAGCAGGACAATTTATTCACGTTTTCGATCGCGCACAAAGTAGCCGTACACTGACGAGACAAACAACATCAGAAGAATTGCATATTCTCTCCCAACGCATTCTCGGTCATGAAACAACGCGGGAGATTTTTACTCGTGCCTCACGAGAACAACGACACTTACCTGGGAGATTACCTGATCCTACAGATGAATTCATTGGACAGTTGGAACGTGAATTTTCCGGCTCAGTTGGCGCTGCAACTGCCCATGCCATGATTGGCCAGATAGCAAGTGGCGATATAATTTCAGTTGAAGACTTGATCGCAGTGGCCGATGAAACCGCACAAATTATGGAATATTCTGCCCGCCTTCAAGCCCAGTCCACAGAACTCGAAAAAACAGCGGAACAGCTTCGTCGTGCAAACCTCCAATTGCGCGAGCTTAGCGAACAGAAAGATGCATTTTTAAGCCAAGTAAGTCATGAGTTGCGAACACCGATGACGAGCATTCGCTCGTTTGCTGAAATCCTGCGTGATGACAAGAATATTGACGACGCTCAGCTTTCGCATTTCTCTTCCATTATCCACGATGAAAGCATTCGCCTTACATATTTACTCGATGAGATTTTAGATCTCAGTTTTCTCGAGCATGGGCGGGTGCAGCTTAATGTTAAAAAAGTATCGCTTGGCAGCATTATAGAACGAGCAAAAAACTCAACGCAAACCATACGACAGCAATCAAATGCAGTGATAAAGATAGAACCTCAGTTCCTTGTGTTGGAACTTGAAACAGATGCTGATCGTCTCTCTCAGGTCTTCATCAACTTAATTTCCAATGCCATCAAACATTCCGGGCAAACTCAACCGGAGATCCGTTTTAACTGTAAAGTTCAAGAACATTCTCTTTTGATCGAAGTGGCAGACAACGGTAGCGGTATTTCTTCGGAAAATGCTGAGCTGATATTTCAAAAATTTGCAAAATTATCGACTGAACAATCAGCTGGCAGTGCCGGTCTCGGCCTACCTATTAGTCGCGAAATCGTTCGTAATCTTGGCGGTAAACTTTTGTATGTGGGCAATAATCCAGGCGCCGTATTCCATATTATACTGCCAAAAACGACGTCGGATTCAACCCTTGGCACCGATTCGATTGAGGTTGCAGAATAAAACCACGTTAATAATAACGAACGTATCCCTCTGTACATTCTTCCAAGAGGGCTATACTAGGTCAATGAAACAACGATTGAGCAGCAATTCTGCTCCCACGCCAAGACTTATACTTACAAGCCTTTGGCAATATTTTCGAAAAAAAGGTATTTTATGCTCGATATTGATGGGGTTCACCCGGCACTGAGTGGCGCGTTAGATAAACGTGGTTACGAAACCCTCACACCTGTACAAGAAGCTGTCATCGATGAAAGCCTTGCTACAAAAGACCTCTTGGTTTCAGCTCAAACGGGTTCAGGTAAGACTGTGGCTTTTGGTCTTGCGCTTGCGTCGAACTTACTTGGCGATGGAGAACGTTTTCCAAGAGCATCAAAACCACTTGCATTAGTCGTAGCACCAACACGTGAATTGGCACTTCAGGTTCAGCGCGAACTTGAATGGCTTTTTGAAAAAACAGGTGCCGCTATCGCATCATGTGTGGGCGGTATGGATATGCGGACAGAACGGCGCGCACTTGCCCGGGGGAGCCACATCGTTGTTGGAACTCCAGGTCGTTTGCGTGATCATATTGATCGTGGATCGCTGGATATGTCAGAAGCTAAGGCTGTCGTATTAGACGAAGCTGATGAGATGCTAGATCTGGGTTTTCGCGACGATCTCGAGTTTATATTAGAAGCAACACCAGAAGATCGTCGGACTTTAATGTTCTCTGCAACTGTTCCACGTTCGATCCTTAATTTGGCGAAACGTTACCAAAATGACGCCGAACGTATTTCAACAACGTCAGAACGAAGTCAACATGTCGATATCGAATATCGTGCTTTGATGGTCTCACATAGAGATATTGAAAATGGCATTGTTAATGTACTTCGCTATTATGACCCCAAAAACACAATCGTATTTTGTGCAACCCGCGCAGCTGTTGCCCGAATGACATCCCGCTTCTCAAATCGCGGATTTTCCGTTGTTGCACTTTCTGGTGAATTAAGCCAGGAGCAACGAACCCATGCCTTGCAAGCCATGCGTGATGGCCGGGCACGTGTTTGCGTTGCAACTGATGTTGCCGCTCGTGGAATTGACTTGCCCGATCTTGAATTGGTGGTCCATGCGGACCTGCCCAACAACAAAGAAACGCTTCTCCACCGAAGTGGCCGAACTGGCCGTGCTGGACGCAAAGGCGTATGCGCCTTGATGATTGCGGGCAATATGAAATCTCGTGCGGAACGTATGCTCCGCAGCGCAAATGTGAACGCAGAATGGGCACGCCCACCGTCAGCAAAAGAAATTCTTGCGCGCGATGATGAGCGAATTTTAACTGACCCAAGTCTAACCGATAAAATTAATGAGCATGAGAGGGAATTTATCAACCGTCTTATGGCCGAGTTTCCACCGGAACAAATTGCGTCGGCCTTTGTGCGCGGACATCGCGCAAGCAAATCAGCGCCAGAAGAATTGCTAGAAGTTAAGCATTCGGTTTCAGAGACACGAGGTTCAAAACGCGACAATACTGGTGAACGACGCCCAATGGCTGAATTTGAGAACGGCCGCTGGATATCGCTATCGATTGGTCGCAATCAACGTGCAGAGCCACGTTGGATCTTACCAATGATTTGTAAAGCCAGTAATCTGACCAAACGAAACATTGGCTCCATTAAAATTCGTAATGACGAAACATTCATTGAAATTTCTGAACATAGTTTCGATGATTTTATGAATGCAGTCGGCCCTAACCTTACATTGGAGAAGAGCATACGTGTTCGCGCAGTCGAGGGCGTGCCTAATTTTGATCAAGAGCAAACTCGTCGCGAGCGTGGTCGTGGAGGACCAAAATCTGAGGGCAGACCACGGAGTAATTCTCGACCACAGCCTAATGGTGACCGAGGATCAGAGAAAAAGTGGGACAAACCAAAATGGGATAAGCCAAAACGCGGAAAACCGGGTGACCGCCGCGATGACCGTGGACCACAATCAGAACGTGACGAGCAGGCCCCTGATAAACGTGCCCCCCGCAAAGGCAACAAGGGTGCCGCATCTAGACAAGATCATAAAAGTGAAAACCGCCGTAACCGCGAAAAAGCATTGGAAGAATTATCAGCTAAATCTGATTCTCCTGCCAAAAAACCCAAGAAGCCTAAGAAGTCAAAAACCGTCAAATTCACCGGATTGAAAAAGAAGGGCGAACGCGCAAGCTCTGATAGTCGTCCCAAAGACGGTCAAAGCGATGGATCAAAAGGCGGGATGGCGCCTCGCAAAAGATCACCGAAATCTGCAGATTAGATAAAAGGCCCGATCCATTATCGGGCCTTCCTTATTACCTGGTTAGCTAGCCTTGCTGTATATCAACAACAACGCGACCCTTTATCTGGCCTTTTAAGATATCTTTGCCCAGCTGTGGCAAGTCCGATAATCCTGCAGGAACGATCATATCTTCAAGTTTTTCCATCGGAAGATCTTTTGCAATACGGTGCCAAGCTTCCACGCGCTTCTCATAGGGCTGCATCACACTATCAATGCCTAAAATATTGACACCTCGAAGTAAAAACGGAATAACCGTTGCGGGCAAAGCTGCACCACCTGCAAGACCTACCGATGCAACGGATCCACCATACTTCATCTGCCCTAGAAGACGCGCAAGCATTTCTCCACCTACAGCATCAATACAGCCAGCCCACATTTCTTTTTCAAGCGGTTTTTTAATGGCTTCATTGATTTCATCACGTGGTACAATTTGGGTAACACCCAAGGACTTCAGATAGTCTGCCGTTTCGGGTCGACCTGTAACACCTGCAACTTCATAACCAAGGTTGGCTAGAATTGCTGTCGCAACTGACCCAACACCACCTGCCGCTCCAGTGATCAACACAGGACCATTATCTGGTTTTAAGCCATGAGCTTCCAAAGCCATAACAGATAACATAGATGTGAATCCGGCAGTTCCGACCGCCATTGCCTGTTTGGTTGTCAATCCTTCAGGCAGGTGAACAAGCCAATCGGCATTAACCCGCGCCTTTTGTGAATATCCGCCCCAATATGCTTCGCCCACACGCCAACCCGTCAACACCACCTTATCACCAGGCGCATATCGATCATCATCTGAACTTTCAACAGTTCCAGCAAGATCTATCCCCGGCACATGAGGATAGTTTCGAACTAAACCGCCGCCAGGCCCAATGCATAGGCCATCTTTATAATTTACGGTGGAATACTCAACCGCGACAGTGACATTCCCCTCAGGCAAATCAGCCTCGGAAATCGTTTTGATTGCAGCGGAGGTTTTACCTTCGTCATCCTTGTCTACAACAAGTGCTTTAAAAGCCATTGATATCTCCTATTTATTTCCACTACTTATGACTGTTTCCGGCCCAAATGCAATAAATTTTAGAACGTGTAGACTCATTCTAAGCGACGCAAAAATAGAGTGAAACCAAGTGGGTGAACAGGTTCAACTAACAATCTACTTGCTGATAAGGCAATTAATCGCCGATCTCCATTCGCCATATTTATGATCTCGAGTTGCGTCACTCATCGAGGCTTCAAAACGTCGTTCAAGCTTCCAAGAATTTGCAAATTCATCCATATCTGGCCATGTGCCGCTTTTCATACCTGCAAGCCATGCTGCGCCGAGTGCCGTTGTTTCCAGCACGGTTGGACGATCAATAGGTGCATTTAGTATGTCAGACAAGAATTGCATCGTCCAATCGCTGGCAACCATGCCACCATCGACGCGCAACGTCACATCATCAAGCTCGCGACCCCAATCATCCTGCATGGCTTCAATCAAATCACGCGTTTGATAACAAGCTGCTTCCAAAGCTGCCTTGGCAATTTCATTTGGACCTGTGCTGCGTGTAAGGCCAAACATTGCACCACGCACATCAGCATTCCAATAGGGTGCACCTAAGCCTGCAAATGCTGGTACCAATACTACATTTTGCTCGCTATCTGCCTGACTTGCCAGTTTACCAGTCTGTTCCGCACTATCGATAATTTTCAAACCATCGCGCAACCACTGAACAGCTGCACCAGCAATAAAGATTGATCCCTCAAGAGCATATGTTGTCTTGCCGTTAAGTTGATAGGCAATCGTTGTCAGCATTCGATTTTTGGAAGGAACAATGTTCTCACCCGTATTAAGCATCATGAAACAACCCGTTCCATAGGTAGATTTCACCATGCCGGGTTTAAAACAAGCTTGCCCCAATGTCGCTGCATGCTGATCGCCGGCAATACCAAGCACGGGAATAGAAGCACCAAACAAAGCCTTGTCAGTCTCGCCAAAATTAGAAGCTGTATCTTCGACACTTGGCAGCAAAGCACGAGGCACTTCAAACAGTGCCAGCAGTTCATCATCCCACGAGCCATCACGAATGTTGTAAATCAACGTTCGTGCAGCATTTGTGGCATCGGTTTTATGCGATTTTCCGCCAGTTAGTTTCCAAAGGAGATAGGTATCAATTGTTCCGAATAACAATTTTCCATTTTCAGCCTTTGCGCGTGCGCCGTCGACATTCTCCAGTAGCCATCTAATTTTTGTCGCAGAGAAATACGGATCGAGCAGAAGGCCTGTTTTGGCTGTAACTTTTTCTTCAACCCCATTGGCCTTTAGTGAGGCACAATATTCAGATGTTCGACGATCCTGCCACACAATCGCTTTATGAATAGGTTCGCCACTATCTTTATCCCAAATGACTACTGTTTCTCGCTGATTGGTAATGCCAATGCCCGCGATTGAAGATGCCTCAATGCCCGCTTTTGCGATTGCATTTCTTGATGTTTCAAGGACTGTTTTCCAAATCTCTTCGGCCTCATGCTCTACCCATCCTGACGATGGGAAGTGCTGGGTGAACTCCATCTGATCTGATGCAATGGGTGAATAGTTACCGTCAAAGATGATAGAACGTGTTGATGTTGTTCCCTGATCAATTGCTAGAATATAGCTCGCCATTTTGCCTCCCAAGACAATCATTGTGTACGCATATGCGATTTGTAAACTGAATTTAATTCAAGCATTACAGAAAAGCGAGCGCGGTTGCACTAATTTTTTAGTAGATGTAAAAATACGTCACCAAATAAAAAAGGATGGTGATTATCACAATCATCCATCCTCAATATTTACAGTACTTCAATCAATTACTATTTGATCGGAACAACTTTATCGCCTTCATCTTGTGAAGCATCTTCGGCACGACTGTCTGCAATACGTTGTTCATCATCAAGTCGAGCTTGCTTGCGAAGATCGGCATTTTCACTTTCAAGATTTCTCAAGCGCTTTTCAAACATTGACGTCGTAGATTTGAAGTCATTCTGGATTGCATCAATGGTCTTCTCCGCAGATTCTTTCTGCGAGTAAACATTCGCATTCTCTTCGCGGAGCATATTCAACTCATCTTGCAGTTTTTTATTCTTATCAAGAAGATCAGCATGACGATTATCCATCTCAGTCTGCAAATCAGTAAAAATTTGAGACCTAGCACCGGATTCAGAAAGCTGTTCGTTCAAGGATTTGATCACGACATCTTTCTGGCTAATATCAAGTGCCAATTGAACATTTTCCTTGCGAACTTCAGCTGTCCGCTGGCTATCTACACGTGATCGAGCACGCGCTTCTTCCAGTATACCTTCCATAGTACGGGCACGAGTTCGCGCGGATTCAAGCTCGTTATTAAGAGCTCGGTTGCTCTCTTCACGGGCACGAACAATATGTTCATTTTCCTTGCTAAGGCCTGCAATTTCCAGCGAAAGCTGATTAATTTTGTTCTCAGCTTGCTCCAACTTTGCTTCGCCGACTTTTAATATCGTATCTTTACTTGCAAGTTCTTCGCGCAATGACTGGCTGGCTTTTTCAAGCTCGACCTTTGCTCTCTGCAAAAAGTCCGTTTTTGCTTCAAGTGTACTCAAAGTTTCCCGAGTTTCTTGAAGTTTGCCATCATAATCAGAGTTTGCTTTTTCAAGAGATGTTTTCTGAGAAATTAACTTTTCTACAGTCGCATCCAGTACATCTTTCTCTTTTGCAAGGCTTTTGGCGATAGGTGTTATTTTTTCAAGTTTCTTTTCAGATTCAAAAACACGCGCCTTAAATTCCCGAAGATCCGCTTCCGCATTAACTCGGTAATCCTGCATCACTTTTAGATTGCGAGACTCTTGATCAAGTTTCATTTTCAGCGTTTCTTCGCGCTCTCGAAGACGTACAACATCATTCTCATAACGTAAGGCTGTTTCTTTGTAGCGCTGACACTCATTATTTAACTCTGAGTTTTTTCCCTCAAGCTCGGCACGTGCCACACGCATTTCTTCGTGACTTTGTGTCATTTTCCGGAAAAAAGCTGGAATTTTATCCAAGGAAACAAGAGCATCTTTGTAGTCCGCAACCAGAATGTCATATTCACTCTCTGATGTTGCGCGTCTTAATTCGGTAACATTATTGGATTCTAGATCTTGCATTTCCGGCTCACCTTCATTGCGATTTGAATTAAAAAGTCGAATCATTACAAAACCTCTTAGAATTATTTTTATGATTTTCAGGCTGTTTATAGCACATTTAGGCTTATTATTTCCTGGTTCTGACCGTAACTCGCGAATCTATTTGAGCAAACAGTACCGTTTCAAATTTATCCGAAGCTGTATCCTAAGTTGAGGATAACGTCGCGACATCATTTCGTAAGAAAATATGAAGCAAAAATATACCTCAATTAATATTACGACGGGTAAAAAAGTGAGTCAATGTTATTAAAATATTAATAATTCAAAACTTTCAACCCTACAGGCACTTGTGCACTAAACACAGAAAAACCTGAGAGCTATCGCGACAAGGTCGAACTGCGCGGGGTAGAGACAAAATCGTGCACCAGAGTACAAACGTTACGTGATGATTAGGCTTAAATGGGCATTGATTTGTAAATCAACCAAGATAAAGTTGAGTTGCATGCATAAATCTATCTGTTAAGCGTTCGCATGCCATGCTTGAGTATCCAACGGGTAGATGGGCTGTCGACATTCTTCCAATTTTCAGCAAGCTGCCTGATGCGATCAGGATGATCTTTCGATACATCATTAATCAAATTTGCAATCGATTTCCGCACATATTTGGACGTATCCTCTTTCAGCGGCTCAACAAGTTTGAGCATTGGTTCTGGGTTATTGATAAACGTGTTTAGCTGTTTTGCCCAAGGTAATCGTGGGCGCCCCCCTTCTACTGCCAACCTTCGAACATGCGCGTTCTGCGATTGTGCCCAGTTATTCATATATTGCAAAGCTTTTGCCGTATCACGTTCAATATACGGTCGAACAGAATATTCAGATGTATGTCGCATGGTTATCTTCTCATTCAACCCCATGGAGATATCAAAGTGTTCTATACCAAACTCTTCAACCAAACGGGCAATCGGCATAAGCCAGTATCCCTTGATAAACATACCCTCTTCTGTTTCGAGTGGTGCACCCAGAGAATATTCCAGCACCTCGCCAGCTTTTGAATAGTCATCAGGAAGTTGATCGCGGAGGGCCTTCGCCATCAGATAGACACGATCTTTCAATTCTAGACCATTGACTCCTTCATCGACTTCATCCGCATATTTTTCCGTGTCAAAATTGTCATAATTCGGCTCAATCGCCGCACCAATCCTAAGTGCACAATCACGATCAAACCATTCCTTAAGTTTCTTTGCCATTAGTGTCGCCTTTCTAGCATGCAAAGTTTCTGTTCACCAAAGGCCTTAACTGCAATCTATGAGCGGCAAGTTATGCTGGGCACGTCTCATCAAGACAGTCCGAAGAGGATCTCTGTGTGCAGAAAATTAACATACATTCTGTATGTATGCAACAATTTTGTAGATCGACACCATCAGGACAAATACCTTATCAGCGTGAAAAATAGAGTCGCTCCTAGACAACATCCGACACTCTTTTGACGATCAAGCCACACCAAAGCAACGAACAACCTCGACAAGCGGTTTTATTTTCAAACCTTCCCGTATATCGTGCATACATAGGTAAAATTGATGAACCCGAATCATTTTAATGCATCTCAGACAGGAATATCGATGAAGGCATTCCAGGTTTTCTATCTTTTTATTTTCATTTTTTTCTATTCGCTCAACACGTACATTTTTGCACAATCGGAAAAATGTATGTTCTCAGAAACAACAATAGATGGAAAAATTTTGGAGTTTGTGAAACATGCTACACCAAAAAAACCAAACTATGTTGGCGGCAATGCAGTGAAACTACTGAAGGAAATTTCCTATACAGATTGTTCTGGTGAAAAGCATATCGTTGAGCAAGGGACGACATTCAAAAACTTATCAATTCCCATCGAAGCATGGAACACTCTTGGCTACCAATCACCATGGTCAGGAAAACTTCAACGCCCTGTTATTCTCCATGATCACTTGTGTAGAAATACATGGCATACTTTAGAACAAGTACATCAGATATTTTTTGAGGCATTGCAATCTGAAGGCGTTGATAAATTTCAATCGTTGCTTCTATATTCAGCAGCATACCTTTTCGGACCTCAATGGGCACCTCAAGATGGTGCGACGCATCAACCAAAATACAGACAGAGCGTACTGCAGCTCATTTCTCAACTTATTGCAGGTGACAAAACTTTGGGCTCATATATCGAACACACTGTCGCGCCACCGCTCGAAACCGGCACAACTTATGTCGCAGGATCTGCCACAGTCTATTATATGGAAGATATTGATCGCACCAAATTAACAGATGACAGGTTGCTGGCCGATATCAAAGCAATTGGAGCTATTCTCACGCAATTATCTGACCATCAGATCCATAAACTTAGTGAAGACGGGATATTCGTCCTGGCGGGATGAAACCTAGATTTAATATCCCCATACGCAATCCTAGTTTAGAAAATGGCCTAGTTTGGGAAATGATCTAGTTTGGGAAATGGTGGAGCATAGCGGGATCGAACCGCTGACCTCTTCGCTGCCAGCGAAGCGCTCTCCCAGCTGAGCTAATGCCCCATAATTGCCGGACCTGAGTATCCGGCAGGGTAATTTAAATTCAACCCTACTTTAAAAGGGCCAGACAGATGGCAATCTGCAAAATTAACTTTCATCACCATCGTCAGAAACAACAACAAGGTCAGATAGATCATCATCATCATCTTCATCTGTCACGAGGAATGTGTCATCAGCAGGTTCGCCAATAGTTTCATCATCATCATCGTCATCAAGATCTGGAATATCTTTAACACCGGCTGTTTCATCGTCGGCATCTTCCAAGCTTACAATTTCCACACCATCATCATCCAATTCAGGTGTTGTTGCTTCCGCGGCATCTTCTTTTGTTTCTGCTTCGTCTTTTACTTCTTCTACAGCAGGCTCTTCTTCCTCTGGCTCTTCAAAGAAAGATAAAGGATAGCTTTGACCCGAGTAGGGAGAAACAATCGGATCACGATTTAGATCGTAAAATTTACGATCGGTTTCAGGACACACACGTTTTGTTCCAAGTTCAGGTTTAGCCAATTCATTGCCTCTTTATAATCAGTAATGGTGCGTCTAGTGACACATACGCAGCCAAATTTTTAGATTGTTAGCGAACCCTTAAACACCTTCCGGCGAAATTGTCAAAGCCAAAGTGCACAAAATTCGAACTTAGGCTAAAAATGCACTTCCTATGCGGCTCAAAAGCAATTTCAAGATGACAAAATGGATACGCTATGCTAATTGCCGTTTTGCGAACTGACGGATGATGAGGTTTCATACGGAGAACCAATACACCTCTCCCATCCAAATTTATATGGCTACTCTATATGACTACAGGCCAAATTCATAAGATCACAGGAGTGACCTCAAATGTCACATTCGCCGGATTCTCATCCGCATGCACCAACTCGTCCTAATTTGCCACGTCCAACATCAGCGCACAAATCATCATCCCTAAAAGGCACTATTCGCATCCCAGGTGATAAATCAATTTCGCATCGTTCATTTATGTTCGGCGGACTTGCCTCAGGTGAGACGCGTATAAGAGGCCTTCTCGAAGGCGAAGATGTCATCGCCACTGGAAATGCTATGCGAGCTATGGGCGCTAAAATTGAAAAACAAGGTGAGGAATGGATTGTAACCGGAACCGGAAACGGTTGCCTTCTAGCACCCGAACAACCGCTAGATTTCGGTAACGCCGGAACTGGATGTCGCCTAACTATGGGTTTGGTCGGTGTCTATGATTTCAAATCAACCTTCATTGGCGATGCCTCGCTCTCATCCCGCCCGATGGGCCGTGTTTTAAACCCTCTTCGAGAAATGGGGGTTCAAGTAGAAGCTGAATCTGGTGATCGTTTGCCAGCCACCTTGCGAGGACCACGCATTGCAGCACCAATTACCTACACGGTGCCTATGGCATCCGCGCAGGTAAAATCAGCTGTATTGTTGGCAGGATTAAATACACCCGGTACAACAGTCGTCATTGAGAACGTCTACACCCGCGATCATACCGAAAAAATGCTACAAGGCTTTGGTGCCAAACTGGATGTTCAAACAGATACAAATGGCGTCCGTACAATCTCACTTGAAGGTCAGGGTGAGTTACGCGGACAAAATATCGATGTACCAGGAGATCCATCCTCGACTGCGTTTCCTCTTGTTGCAGCGCTTTTAACTCCGGATTCGGACATCACTATTGAAAATGTGTTGATGAACCCAACGCGCACAGGTCTCATTACGACACTCATTGAAATGGGTGCGAAAATCGACATATTAAACCCCCGTCAAAATGGCGGCGAAGATGTTGCTGATCTTCGCGTCCGCTCCTCTGACCTTAAAGGTATTATCGTTCCGCCCGAACGCGCAGCATCCATGATTGATGAATATCCCATCCTCGCAGTTGCTGCCGCTTACGCAGAAGGGGAAACCTTCATGGACGGACTGGACGAGCTTCGCGTCAAAGAAAGCGACAGGCTTGCAGCCGTTGCAAATGGGCTTAAACTTAATGATGTTTCGTGTGAAGAGGGTGAGATGTCCTTAAAGGTTTATGGACGCCCCGATGGTAAAGGTTACGGCAATCCAAATGGTGATCAAGTGACTACACATCTGGATCATCGCATCGCTATGAGTTTTCTCGTGTTAGGGCTTGCAAGTGAGCACCCTGTCCAAGTTGATGATGGCAACGTGATCAAAACCAGCTTTCCAGAGTTTATGGATTTGATGACGGGGCTTGGTGCAGATATCAAACAGGACGCATAATGTCTGAGAAAACATTCATCATAGCTATTGATGGGCCGGCAGCTTCTGGCAAGGGGACAATTTCACGTCGCCTTGCCAAGGAGCTTGGATTTCACCATCTCGACACAGGATTAACTTATCGCGGCGTTGCAAAGATGCTTCTTGACCAAAACCTTCCACTCGATGATGTTGTTTTGGCAGAACAAGCTGCGCGAGAGCTTGATCTCGGCACTATGGATGGAAACATTTTATCCGCACATGACATAGGTAATGCAGCATCGAAAGTTGCCGTCATTCCGAGTGTGCGAAAAATTCTTGTCGATGCACAACGCGCTTTTTCTACAAAAACTCCGGGCACCGTATTAGATGGTCGTGACATTGGAACTGTTGTTTGCCCCAATGCAGACGTAAAGATTTATGTCACCGCGAAAGCTGAAACGCGGGCTGATCGCCGCTTTAAAGAGGCGCAAAGCAAAGGTGGCAACCAATCTTATGCAGAAATTCTAGCAGACATAAAAGCAAGAGACGAACGAGATTCGGGCAGAAAAGACAGTCCAATGCGCCAAGCTGAAGATGCCCACTTGCTAGATACGAGTAAAATGGATATAGAGACAGCGTTTACTGCAGCAAAAGCACTGGTTAATGCTGCCTTGAACACAAAGTAAATACATAAATTATCAGCGATCGTCCCTAGCGTCGCATATTGCTCTTAAGCAATTCGGATGAAATCTGATTGATGAAACACTAACAAAGACGCTTTTCGTGAACCAAGGTTCGCGAGTTTTACGGAGAATATATGTCAGATACGAATATGATGGAGGACTTTGCGTCCCTCCTCGAAGAATCGTTTGCAGGTAGTGATGCAGTTGAGGGTTCTGTTATTAAGGGAACCGTGACTGCAGTTGAAAAAGACGTTGCAATCATTGATGTCGGCCTCAAAGTTGAAGGCCGTGTACCGCTTAAAGAATTTGGCGCACAAGGCAAAGACGGAACAATTGTACCTGGTGCAGAAGTTGAAGTTTATGTCGAGCGTATTGAAAACGCGCTTGGTGAAGCTGTTCTTTCACGCGAGAAAGCTCGCCGTGAAGAAAGCTGGATCCGTCTCGAAGTTAAATTCGAAGCTGGCGAACGCGTTGATGGTGTTATCTTTAACCAAGTTAAAGGTGGATTCACAGTTGATCTTGATGGCGCCGTTGCCTTCTTGCCGCGTTCACAAGTGGACATTCGCCCAATTCGCGATGTGACACCTTTGATGCACAACCCACAGCCATTTGAAATTTTGAAAATGGACAAACGTCGTGGCAATATCGTTGTGTCTCGCCGTACAGTTCTTGAAGAGAGCCGTGCTGAACAGCGCTCTGAAATTGTACAAAACCTTGAAGAAGGTCAGGCAGTTGATGGTGTTGTTAAAAACATCACTGATTACGGCGCCTTCGTTGATCTTGGTGGCATCGATGGTCTACTCCACGTGACTGACATGGCATGGCGCCGAGTTAATCACCCATCAGAGATCCTGACGATTGGCGAGACAATCAAAGTTCAAATCGTTCGCATCAACCAGGATACACACCGTATCTCACTTGGTATGAAACAGCTTGAAACTGATCCATGGGATGGCATCGATGCTAAATTCCCACTTGGTAAGAAAATCTCTGGTTCTGTTACAAATATCACTGACTATGGTGCGTTTGTTGAGCTTGAGCCAGGCATTGAAGGCTTGATCCACGTTTCTGAAATGTCTTGGACTAAGAAAAACGTACACCCTGGCAAAATCTTGTCAACGTCTGAAGAAGTTGAAGTGGTTGTGTTGGAAGTTGATCCAGCTAAACGCCGTATTTCACTTGGCCTTAAACAAACACTCGACAATCCATGGAATGCATTTGCAGACCAATTCCCTGTCGGTGCAGTTGTTGATGGTGAAGTTAAAAACAAAACCGAATTTGGTCTATTTGTTGGCCTTGAAGGTGATGTTGACGGCATGGTTCACCTATCAGATCTTGATTGGAACCTTCCTGGCGAACAAGCTATTGAAAACTTCAACAAAGGCGACGAAGTCAAAGCCGTTGTTCTTGACGTTGATGTTGACAAAGAGCGTATCTCACTTGGCATCAAACAGCTTACAAAAGATGCTGTTGGTGAAGCAGTAACATCTGGCGAACTTCGCAAGAATGTTGTTGTTTCAGCTGAAGTCGTTGAAGTTCAAGACGGTGGTCTTGACGTTAAGCTTGTAGATTTCCCAGATGTAACTGCTTACATCCGTCGTGGTGATCTTGCACGTGACCGTGACGAGCAACGTCCAGAGCGTTTCTCAGTTGGTCAAACTGTCGATGCTCGCGTGACAAACTTCTCGAAGAAGGATCGCAAAGTAACATTGTCAATTAAAGCTCTTGAAATTGCTGAAGAGAAACAAGCTGTTGAACAGTTTGGTTCGTCTGATTCAGGTGCTTCACTTGGTGATATTTTGGGCGCAGCTCTTAAAGGCGGCGACGAGTAAGTCTAACTTACTTCCCAAGTTTGAAACTAAAGAACCCGCTGGCAAATGTGCTGGCGGGTTTTTTGTTGCATGCGTTAAGCAGCTGCTACGGCAACCTTTGCAGGGCGTTTCATCTCGGCATTTAACAGGTAGGATGATGCTGCGATAATGATTAACGACCCAAGCCACATGCTACCGACGGGAAGAAAACCGAAAACAAGCCACCCCAAAAGAACATTCATTGGAAGCTTGAGGTGATCGAAAGGCTGCAGATATGCTGCATCAGCCACCGTGTAGGCTTTCGCCAATGCATATTGGGCAAGTGCGGTGAGTATACCAGCCACTACTACCATCCAGATCGCCGTTGGTTCTGAAATTACAAATCCACTCTCAAAAGCAAGAATTGCATTAATAGGTGTCAGCAGAACCAACAGATAAAATGTCAACGTTTGTGGTTTTTCAACCCAGGCCAAACGTTTGGTTGTTAAGCTGGACATCGCCCAGAAGAATGATGCAGCCAGAGGGTATAATGTTTCAATGCCAAATTCATCGGACCAGGGTGACAAAATAATCATACCACCCAAAAAGCCAAAACCAACAGCTAACCAGCGCTCTAATCCCACTTTCTCCCTTAAAACCATGTGAGCGCCAGCAGTTACAAAAAAGGGTGCTGTCATAATTAATGCGATGGCCTGCCATATCGGGACATAAGACAATCCGACGACCCAAAGCTGTACGCCCACGGCTGCAAAAAACACGCGCAGTATGTGTAGTGGCAGATTTGAAGTTTTTGCCGCGGCTAACTTTCGCAGAATCCAAGGCAGGCTAAATAAAAGTGCTATCAAATACTGCCAAAAAACAACAGATGCTGATACCTGCCCGAATTGCATGGTCAGAGATTGAAGAAGTGTATTGATAACTGCAAAAATTAGTCCTGCAATCACCATCAAAACGGCGCCGAGAAGCGCTGCATTTGTATTCAAAACTTTAATATATTGAGTTATTTTTTGAGTCATGGCGTTTTCCTTTCATCTTTCGCACAAGACTCAAGGCAAACAAAAAATGGACACACTCCTGCAGTACAGAAATGTATTCATTTTTTACTCTCTTTCATCCGGACTATGACCGTCGGCTTTGGAATCTCACCAAATCTGCTGACCTTTCCGCTTACAACGGAAAGCGCTCGCGGGCTTTCATAAAATAATGATTACCGCCGGTGGGGAATTTCACCCCGCCCTGAGAACAGAAAGAAATAACCATAGTACGGCTTAATACTCAAGAATATTTTTCTAATAGGAGCTATATACCTTAGAATAGACAATGGTAAATTTTCGACATAGAATTTTTGTAGGAGAATATGGCCCCATGAAAATAGAAAAAAGCTACAATTTACCTTTCCCTCGCAAACAAGTTTATGCAGCGTGGATATCTTCTGAAACAGTGATCCCTCCTGCTACGAGTATGGATATCGATACTAGAGTTGGCGGCCACTACAAGCTCTTCATGAACACTCCCGAATTCGATGCAAAATGCGAAGGTCGGTTTTTCGAAATCATTGAAGACGAATTTTTACATTATAGTTGGGAATGGAATGGTGACGGTGAGATATCGGACATAAGAGTGAGATTTAGCGACCATGAAAAGGGTGCAACTGTCGAATTGACCCATAAGAATTTTACGAAACAAGACAGCCGGGACATGCATGACACGGGCTGGGACAGTTATATTGATGGATTGCGTCATTTCATGCAAAAATCCACCAGTTAATTTTGGCCTTCTGCACTCTGTACCGGTTAGATTTAATCTGAACCGTTAGCTATGTGAAAAAATATCAGTATCTTCCCAGCCCATCAGATCCAGCTTTGCGCGAGTTGGCAGAAATTCAAAGCAAGCCTCAGCGTAACTCTCACGATCTTCGCGTTTTAAATTCACAACCATCTTATCTCTGAGCTGATGAAGATAAAGAACGTCTGATGCAGCATAAGCAAGTTGCGCATCGGTCAAAGTTTCTGCGGCCCAATCTGAGGATTGTTGTTGTTTGGACAGGTCCACGCTGAGCAGTTCACGACACACATCTTTAAGCCCGTGACGATCGGTATATGTACGTGTTAATTTTGAACCAATCTTGGTGCAAAATACAGGAGCACTGGTAACACCAAATGTATAATACAGAACAGCAATATCAAACCGGCCATAATGAAAGAGTTTTGTTTTACTCGGGTCTTCCAGTAAGGCACAAAGATTTGGAGCCTCTTTCTGCCCCTTACCAATTTGAATGACATCTGCGGATCCATCACCGGGTGAAAGTTGCACGACACAAAGGCGATCACGACGAGGGATCAAACCAAGTGTTTCAGAATCAACAGCAATATCACCTGTATAAAGCGCCGCGGCCGCCTTTGAGATATCGCCCTTATGCAACCGAATTTCAGCCATATTCAAATCCTTTAGAATCACTTTTATATAATCGCTGGTCCAACCTTAAATCAGAACTGGTTCGCTTTGAACCGTTGCAATTGTGTTTAACTTGGGCTATCCAAACAAACGAACCGTTGGGGTGCCAAGTTTTCTTGGCTGAGAGGCTAATCGCTAACCCATCGAACCTGATCCGGGCAATTCCGGCGGAGGGAACGGTAGTTGCTTTTCTAAGCCACCTCTTTTCACCGCCAGTTTTCCTTGGATCATATAGACGAAGAGGTGAACTGTGACTGCTATTGCAATGACGATTGCCGGTTCCGACAGCGGCGGCGGAGCGGGTATTCAGGCTGACTTAAAAACATTTTCTGCTCAAGGTGTTTATGGCGCTAGCGTGGTCACCGCAATTACGGCACAAAATACAAAAGCCGTGACAGCAGTTGAAGATATATCTCCGACAATGGTCAGCGCTCAAATTCACACCGTGCTAGATGATCTGGATGTTGATGCAGTTAAAATCGGCATGTTGTCATCGCCTGATATTATTCATGCGGTCGCAAACTCACTAAAGGGCTCAAATATCCCCATTGTGCTCGATCCTGTGATGGTCGCTAAATCCGGAGATGCTTTACTACGTGATGAAGCGGTCTCAGCTCTCATTGAAGAGCTTTTACCACTTGCAACATTGCTCACACCGAACCTTCCGGAAGCTGCTCGATTGTTAGAAACTGTGCAAGCTGAAAATCCGATGGAAATGGCTTTCCAGGGTTCTGACCTCATGCAATTTGGCCCCAAAGCTGTTTTAATGAAAGGCGGACATGGGGATGAAGACATCTGTACCGACCTGCTGATCGGTGTTAGCGCTGAACCCATCTCATTTGATGCCCAGCGTATCGACACCCAAAATACGCACGGCACCGGCTGCACATTATCGTCGGCAATTGCAGCGGGCCTTGCATTAGGATTAGAGCTTGAAGATGCAGTTGGCCGCGCACATCGCTATCTTCAAGGTGCTATTCGTGAAGCTAACCAATTGAGTATCGGTTCTGGCCATGGACCTGTGCACCACTTTCATAATGTCTGGAATCTTGATGATTGATGTTACAATCAAAGGTGCAGGTGTTCTCGGTCTTTGTGTTGCCACAGAGATTATATCTCGTGGCGGCAATGTCACTATGATTGATCCCAACGGTGCGCCTGGACCCCATACATGTTCATGGTGGGCTGGAGGCATGCTTGCACCATTTTGCGAAGGTGAAAGCGCAGAAGAACCCGTCGTTCGCCTTGGTCAAAAAGCAGCTGAATGGTGGGAAAAGCATGGCGCAGATATCACCCATAACGGCTCACTTGTTGTCGCTCAGGGCCGAGACATTAAAGAACTTAACCGCTTCGGACGAAAAACAACTGCCTTTAAGGAAATTGATGCAGATACGATTTCTGAACTTGAGCCAGATCTCGCCGGGCGATATCGCAAAGCGTTATACTTTAAAGATGAAGCTCACCTTGCTCCACGGAGTGCGTTGACAGTACTACACGACGGCCTGGTAAACGCCGGAGTTCAAATACAGACTGAAGCTGCAACTGATAACAATTCAATGGTAATTGATTGCACCGGGCTTGCAGCCCAAAGCAGTCTTAAAGACCTTCGTGGTGTTAAGGGCGAGATGTTGATCCTACATTGCCCTGAACTTGATCTGAAACGTCCAATACGTCTTCTTCATCCTCGTATTCCACTTTATATTGTGCCACGTGGCGATGGGGTTTACATGCTCGGCGCAACTATGATCGAGACGGGTGAACGTACACGTATCACTGCTCGATCCATGCTTGAAATGCTAACCGCAGCCTATGCTCTTCACCCAAGTTTTGGTGAAGCTGAAATTTTGGAAATCGGCGTTGATGCACGACCTGCATTTCCAGACAATTTGCCGAAGATTAGAAAGATCAACGATGTGATCTATGCCAATGGCCTTTACCGCCACGGCTATCTTTTAGCGCCAAGCGTTGCAGGCCAAATTGCTGAATATCTTTTTGATGGCAAAAAACCAGAATTCTCTGACAATGTAAGAAACGAGGCGAAAAATGAACATTTTGCTTAACGGTGAGAAGAAGATTGTCTCATCGCCTAATCTGACGGAAGCATTACACGAGTTGGGCTATGGTGATGCAAAAATCGCAACTGCACTGAATGAAGAATTCATCCCAGAAAACAAACGTCGTGACATTGTGCTTGATGCAGGTGATCGCCTTGAAGTTCTTGCGCCAATGCAAGGTGGGTAAGTTGAAAACATTTTACGGCATAGAGCTTAAAAACCCATTGATGCTTGGCACGGCACAATATCCCTCGCCTACCATATTAGCAGATGCGTTCAAACGATCCGGCGCGGGTGTTGCCACTGTCTCCCTACGCCGCGAAAGTGGTGCTGACCGCGCAGGCCAAAATTTTTGGCAACTGATCAAAGAACTCGATGTTCCCATACTGCCAAATACTGCTGGATGCTACACGGTCAAGGAAGCTGTCACCACTGCACATATGGCACGCGAAATCTTTGACACTAAATGGATTAAGTTAGAGGTTATCGGCCATACGGACACGCTCCAACCAGACGTTTATGCACTTGTGGAAGCGGCTCAAATTCTGACCGAAGATGGGTTTGAGGTTTTCCCTTACACCACCGAAGATATGGTCGTCGCAGAACGCCTACTTGACGCGGGGTGCGAAGTTCTCATGCCGTGGGGTGCACCGATTGGCTCAGGTCTTGGGCTAAATAACGAACATGGGCTCCGCATGTTGCGCGCGCATTTTCCCGACGTGCCTTTGGTGGTGGATGCGGGCATTGGCTTACCTTCGCAGGCGGCTCGCGCAATGGAGCTGGGGTATGACGCGATATTGCTCAACACAGCTGTTGCAAAAGCCGGCGACCCTGCACTAATGGCCAAAGCATTTTCAGACGCGATTTTGGCAGGCAAAGCAGCATTCGATGCAGACCCAATGGAGCCACGCGATATGGCCGAACCCTCAACTCCTGTAATCGGAAAGGCCTTTTTATGAATGCGCCAAAAATCGAAAAACTGGACCGTTTTTACCCTATATTTGATTCCACTGAATGGTTGGAACGGCTACTACCGCTCGGCATTAAACTTACGCAGCTTCGCATCAAAGATAGATCAGAAGCTGAAGTACGCGCTGAAATCATCAAGGGCAAAGCGCTATGCGATAAGTACGGCTGCACATTAATTATCAATGATTATTGGCAAATGGCAATCGAAGAAGAATGCGATTTCATCCATCTTGGGCAGGAAGATTTAGATGATGCGGATATCAAGGCCATCCGAGCCAAAGGTATCCGCCTCGGACTATCGACACATGATAATGACGAGCTTGAGCGCGCTTTGTCATTTGATCCTGAATATCTCGCACTTGGCCCCGTCTACCCGACCATCTTAAAAAAGATGAAATGGACTGAACAAGGCTTGGATAGAGTAACAGAATGGAAAAAACTTGTTGGCGATGTGCCGCTTGTTGCCATCGGCGGCATGAGTGTTGAACGTGCACAAGGAGCATATGATGCTGGGGCAAATATTGTTTCTGCCGTTACTGACATTACGTTGAACTCAGACCCCGAAGCCCGCATTAAACAATGGTTGGACATCAGTCGATGAGCAGCGCGACAGACAGATATGCCCGCCAGATCATTCTTCCAGAAGTCGGCGCGAACGGCCAGCAGAAATTGCAAGATGCACACATACTTGTGGTTGGCGCAGGGGGCTTGGGTGTACCTGTTTTGCAATATCTTGCGGGTGCTGGTGTTGGCAAAATTACCATTGTTGACCCTGATGTCGTTTCGCTCTCCAATCTTCATCGTCAAACGCTTTATGGGGAAAAATATATTGATCAACCGAAGGCAGCTGTCGCGGCAAAAATTTTAAGCGACCTGAACTCTGAGATCGAGATTACCTCCGTTGTCTCACCGCTTGACCCAAGTAATATAACTACTCTCTCACACGGAACAACAATCTTACTTGATTGTGCGGATAGTTTTGCTGTGAGCTACATTATGTCAGATCATTGTTTGGCAAATAATATTCCGTTTTTTTCTGCCTCAGCTCTTGCCTTGTCAGGTTATGTTGGAGGGTTTTGTGCAGGTGCACCTTCTCTTCGTGCGCTATTCCCATCATTACCTAATCAAGCAGGGAATTGCGCAACGGCGGGTGTACTTGGTCCCATTGTTGGTACAATAGGTGGCTTACAAGCGCAGATGGCACTATCGTGCATTCTTGAACTTGATCCATCACCATTGGGGCAACTTGTACGTTTTGATGCAACGTCTTTTCGCTTCTCAAGCTTTCGCTTCGACGAAGCTGAAGAACCATCGTTCCCTATTCTCAAATTCATAGCGCCAGCTGACTTGTGTCACAGTGACCATATCATCGAACTCCGTGGCGAAGATGAGGTCGAGATACCAATCACTGAACATGCAGCACGCATCGATGTTGAAGACTATAACCCTGCAAACACCATGCCAAACAAAAACCAACGCGCCGTCTTTGTTTGTCGCAGTGGGTTACGTGCCCACCGCGCGGCCATAAAACTTCAAGAAAAATGGAACGGCGACATAGTTCTCGTCGCCACAGGATAATTTGATCAAGAAAGGATCATATATAATGCGTAAAGCATCTCTATTAATTGCGGGCGCTTTTGCCCTTGCCTCAACACTGCCTGCAACTGCAGCAGATAAAATGACATTATTATTGGATTGGTTTGTAAATCCTGACCATGGCCCTGTGATTGTTGCGCAGGAGAAAGGCTACTTTAAAGATGAAGGCCTTGATGTCGAGATCATTGCACCAGCCGACCCATCAGACCCACCGAAACTGGTTGCAGCTGGAAAGGCAGAACTTGCCATTTCCTATCAACCACAGCTACACCTACAAATCCATGAAGGCTTACCACTTGTCCGCGTTGGTACGCTTGTAGCGACGCCATTAAACTGTCTGCTTGTCTTGAAAGACGGCCCAATCAAAGAAATCTCTGATCTCAAAGGTAAGAAAATTGGTTTCTCGGTTTCTGGCGTTGAAGAAGCAGTCTTAGGTTCAATTCTTGGTAATCACGGCGTTGAAATGTCTGACATTGAACTTGTGAATGTAAATTGGTCACTGTCTCCTTCGTTAATGTCAAAGCAAGTTGATGCTGTTATCGGTGCGTATCGCAACTTCGAACTCAACCAGATGGAAATTGAAGGCGTTGAAGGCAAATGTTTCTTTGTTGAAGAGGAAGGTTTGCCAACTTATGATGAACTTATCTATGTTGCCAATCCCGACACAATGGATAAAGACATGATTGCCCGTTTTCTTAAAGCAACGGAAAAAGCAACACAGTTTATCGTCAACCACCCTGATGAAAGCTGGGAGATTTTCTCAGGCACATCAACTGAACTTCAAGACGAGTTAAATGCAAAGGCATGGGTTGATACAATGCCACGCTTTGCCCTTCGCCCAATGGCATTTGATGCAGCTCGCTATGCGGCTTTTGAAACATTTCTTCATGAGAAAGAACTTATTCCATCCGTCAATTCGGTTTCAAAAATTGCAATCGATATCTCAGCTCAAACACCAGCTGAGTAATTCATATGACCAACTTAGAAGAATATGGAGAAGTATTCTCGGCTTTGAGACAAACAACACCACACTGGCATGCCTATACACGGCATGCTTTTGTGCGCGGTTTGGGTGATGGATCATTACCAAAAGAATCATTTTACCACTATCTCAAACAGGATTATGTGTTTCTCATTCACTTTTCGCGCGCATGGGCTTTAGCTGTTGCAAAGGCTGGTACTTTGGATGAGATCAAGGCATGTGCAAGCACCGTCAACGGACTTGCAAATGGCGAAATGCAGTATCACGTCGAGACATGCGGCAAACTTGGCATTCCCGAAGATGAATTGTTTAAAACCGTCGAGGCTAACGAAAACCTTGCTTATACACGCTTTGTTTTAGAAGCAGGTTATTCTGGAGATTTTGTGTCGCTCTTGGCAACACTTGCACCATGCGTATTTGGGTATGGTGAGATTGGACTAATGCTGGCAGATGATAAAACATCTGACACCTATCAGGATTGGATTGAAACCTATGCCGGCAAAGATTACCAGGATGTTTGTATCAATGCTGGCCAACTTTTAGATCAAGCCGTTATCAATCGTTTTGGCAAAAACTACACACAATTGCCGATCTGGAACAAACTGATTTCTCAGTTTAATATCGCTACGCGCCTTGAAGTCGATTTCTGGAACATGGGCCTTCGTGGCCCTTGTGCTAACCCAATCGCCGAACCAAATGGCACTTAGATATGACAACAGCACCCAACATATCTGTTAAAGGAACGGCTCTAATTGGTGATCGGGTGCTGTTTGAAAACCTGCATGTGGATATTCAGTCAGGCAAAACCACATGCCTGCTTGGCGCATCGGGCGTTGGTAAATCTACTATACTCCGCCTGATAGCCAACCTTGATACTGGCGCGGACTTCAGCGGAGAAGTGAGAGCATCTGATGGCAAGAGCCTTGAGAGCCGCATCGGTTATATGGCACAAGGAAGCGAACTCTTTCCGTGGCTTTCTGTTCTTGATAACGTTTTGCTCGGCGCACGGTTGCGGGGGGAAGGTGCCGACAAAATGGCTGCTCTATCCATCATCGAAAAAGTTGGCCTAAGTGATCATCTAAAAAAGAAGCCATCTCAAATGTCAGGAGGCGAACGACAACGAATTGCGTTGGCACGAACCTTAATGGAGGACCGACCAATCATATTACTGGATGAGCCATTTTCTGCGCTGGATGCTAAAACACGCAGTGAAATGCAAGAGCTTGCTGGCAACCTTCTTGCGGGTCGCACTGTTCTGCTCGTCACGCATGACCCCGCGGAAGCTGCGCGGTTAGGCCATGCTATCTACTTGCTCACTGAACAAGGCATTACAAATGTTGATGTGCCCGCATCTCATCCGGTTCGGGAAATTGACGATGAGGCAACGCTTCATTGCCAAGGCCAACTGTATCGTCTGCTCAGAGGAACGCCATCATGAGGAGGGTTTTCAACGCAATAGGTGCGACACTCCTTGCACTTACACTCTGGCAAATCATAGTCAGTATTTTTGACTTGCCAAAGTTTATTCTACCTGGCCCACTCCTTGTTGCTGAAACGATGTGGAAGAGCCGAGTTGTTATTGGCGAGAATGCACTTGTGACAATCAGCGAAGTTCTGGTCGGGCTTGCGCTTGGCTCGGCGCTCGGTATTTTGACAGCAATTAATCTCGCTACATCGCCTTTTGCGCGTGCATTCGTCCGCCCTATACTTGTGTTCTCACAAGCAGTACCTGTGTTTGCACTTGCACCAATTCTCACACTTTGGCTTGGTTATGGTGTTTGGTCAAAAATCTTCATGACGATCTTAATCATCTATTTCCCGGTTGCTTCTGCATTTTATGACGGGTTAACCCGCACACCGCAGGCCTATCTGGATTTGGCCAAGGTTATGGGTGCCAGCAAATCTCGTATTATGTGGCGCGTTCGTTTCCCATCAGCTTTACCGTCATTAGGATCAGGACTTCGATTAGCGGCAGTATATGCTCCGATTGGCGCGGTAATCGGAGAATGGGTCGGTGCATCCAAAGGTCTGGGCTACTTAATGTTACTTGCCAATGGCCGCGCAAAAATCGATCTGATGTTTGCTGCACTTTTTGTATTGGCAATTTTTACGGTTATCTTGCATAGCGCGGTTGACCGTCTCGCAACACGCATGACCGATAATAGAACATCCCGCATTCCATAAGAACAAAATGCGGGATGGACAGATCAGATTAATTACTCACCGATAACTATACCCTCACGACGTGGATCGGCTCCGCCTTCAAGACCGTCAGGTGTGATAGCGATGGCATGAATGCCTGATGTTAATGCGCGCACATTTGTTTTAAAACCAAGATCGGTCAAAGCACCCTCAAGCTCAGTTGCCTTTGTACCATCTTCAAGATCATAAGTTCCAAAACGATTGACCAGATGCGGCAGGCTTATTGCCTGTTGAACATCCATGCCCCAATCCATATGTGCGATAATTGTTTTCGCTACATATCCAATAATCCGGCTACCACCTGGTGAACCCACAACCAGCACAGGCTTACCGTCTTTCATCACAATTGTCGGCGACATGGATGAACGAGGTCGCTTACCTGGTTCGACACGGTTGGCAATTGGCACACCATCTTTATGGCTACGAAACGAGAAATCCGTCAACTCGTTATTCAGCAAATAACCACCTGGTGCCATTAACCGAGATCCAAACCCATTTTCAATTGTTGTTGTCATAGACAGTGCATTCCCCTCGCCATCAACAATTGAAATATGAGATGTCGAAGGCAATTCGATAGCTTCATCATCAGCTAACAGCAGCGCATGGTCAAATGGAGGGTTCCCTGGTGAAACGCTCTCAAGCGCCTTGTCACCCATCAGTAATTTCGCTCGCTCTGCAAGATAACCAGCATCCACTAACCCGTTTGTTGGCATCGGAACAAAATCACTGTCGGCCATATAACGACCTCGGTCGGAGAAGGCCAAGCGCGACGCATCGCCGATTAAACGCCAACTCTCAGGGTTGTCGGCTCCGAGTGCTTTTAGGTCAGATCCGTTAAGCATTCCTAATATTTGCCCAACAGTTAATGCACCAGAAGATGGCGGACCCATTCCACAAACATCATGCTCACGGTAAGATGCACAAACTGCATCTCGTTGTTTGACCTTGTAAAGTGCAAGATCTTCCAACGCTAAAACACCCGGATTTACCGATACATTTTGAACTGTGTCGACAATACCCTTTGCATTGCCACCAGTGTAAAAACTCTCTACTCCCTTTGTAGCAAGATTACGCAAGGTCTCAGCATAGGCTGCATTTTCGAGAATATCTCCTTCTGCGATGGCTACGCCACTGGGCAGAAAATAATCGGCCGTTGCTTTAAATTTACTGAGGCGTTCAGCATCACCTGCCACAAGTCCAGCAAGACGCGGCGATACAACAAAACCTTCATCCGCTAACTTAACAGCATCGGAGAATAATCCATTCCAATCAGATTTGCCCCAAAGCTCATGTGCCTTTGCCATGAGAGCAGGTGTTCCGGGTGTACCAACAGAACGGCCACCGACAACAGCATCCCAAAATTTAAGCGGCTCGCCATCTGCTTTTTGAAATAAACGCGGGTTCGCGGCCATTGGTGCTGTTTCACGTCCATCAAGCGTTGTCAGCTCCCCACTTTTAGCGTCAAACCAAACAAGAAATGCTCCGCCACCAAGACCAGAACTTTGTGGCTCGACCAAGCCGAGCACAGCCTGTGCAGCAACCATCGCATCTGCTGCACTGCCACCGGATGCCAAAATTTTTGCACCCGCTTCAACGGCATGTGGATTAGCAGCCGAAATCATCCATTTTTTGGAGGTAACGACTTTGCCTTCTTCTTTCGCCATTTTGCCGCTGGCAATTTCAGGCGCAATTGCATCAGCTGCCTGTTGCGAAAAAGCTGACGACCCCAGACATGTTGCAAAAAGAAGAGATAGTGATATTGATTTTAACATTTACTTACTCCCGTTTATAATATGAGAGCAGCTTACAAAGCCAGATTAACTAGTCAATCTAGTAGAACACTGGCTTGACATCACAAAATTTTACAATGTGTGGTACTTCCAACTAGTTCACAGAACCGACAATAAGCGGTGAACTATTCTCAATATTCACCCAACGGCCTGTATGATAGGAAGCTTGACGCTTGAGATATTGATAAGGTGTATCTCTCCAGTTTTTGACATCTCTTGCAAGATTATCAAGAACAAAATCACCCTTTGATGTTCGCAATGTTAACACAGCATGGCCTTCGCCATTTGGACGACGGACAACCGTGATCAATAGATCCGATGGTGAGAACCCGTTTTCAATCAACATCTGTCGTTTGAGCAAAACAAAATCTTCACAGTCGCCAGCAAGACCGGGATAAGACCACATCTCTTCCTGTCCATGCAGCTCCCAATCAGTTAATGGCTCGACATTGTTATTGACCAGACTGTTGATTTTACGAACGATATCCCAGCCATAATCTGTCACTTTCGGGGCATTCTTCCGGGGAGATCTTACACTACACTCATCGGAAAACTGCTTACAAAATTCATAATGCCCAATAGGCTGAGATGTGACAGAACCTGTAATCATCGCTACGCCAGCATGTTCGGCTACGGCAATTGAACTTGTCCAACCAACGACTGCAGATGCAACAATACACAAAAATACACCGCTCTTGCGAAGCATAATTCACCCCTTGTAATAGTTAACAAAGAGTAAACGTTTTTTGGGTTAAAGAGTCAATCTCGTGATTTGGCTTTTGAAATTCATGGTTAAGATCGCAAGAGATACATAATCATTCCAACATTCCATCAAGACTTTGAAGAATTTTGACAATGTCTTTTTCACGCGAAAGTCTATGATCACCATCTCTGATTAAAGTTATCGTCACATCATCTGCCGAAAGGTGTTCCATTAGGCGCATTGCGTGCTGCCAAGGTACATCGGGATCTTCCATACCCTGGATGATGTGAACCTGCACACCTAACTGTAAAATGCCTTTCATAACAAGGTTTTGTGCACCATCATCGAAAAGTTTTTTGGTAAAAATATTTGGATCAGGCCCATAAGGTGTCGGGACCTCAAAATAGCCTTGGCTTTCAAGTGCTGCTTTTTCATTATCAGTTAGTTTCGGCTCATAAAGTTCCTTTGTAAAATCTGGCGCGGGCGCAAGAAGTAAGAGCCCGTGAACGCGATCAGATTGCCCCATCTTTTGCAGCTCCTGAACCATCCGTAATGCAATCCAACCACCCATGGATGAGCCGACAAGAATTTGCGGCCCTTCAGTAAATTTTTGAAACACTTCGAGACTTTCCTCGAGCCAACGTGAAATTGTGCCATCAACAAATTCACCACCAGATTGGCCGTGACCAGAATAATCATGTCGCGTGCAAGCTAGATCAAGCTTGGCAGCATGATCATCGATTGCGATAGCTTTTGAACCTTCCATATCAGAACGGTATCCACCCAGCCAAACAAACCCCTGAGCGCCTTGTCGCGATGTATTTCCACCCCTGTGGCAAACCGCTATCTGCCTTGCATGACTGCCTTCACCCACGCAAATGTACTCGCTCGGGACTTTGTCGTTATTATCGGTCATTATCTCACTCTCGAAATCCGCATTTTTCAATAAATCTTTAATTATCAAAACAGATTCGCTTATGCCATGAAACTAAGTGATTTTTTATAAAAAGCATGCTATTGACAAATAGAAATGAAACGCACATTGCTCAGTTGATGAGATGTGCGGCATTTCACGTGTTTAATAATATGGAGATAAGTACCATTCGCAGACCACAAAGAGCAACGGCTCCAACAAAAGGCGGCCCTCGCGCAAACCTAGATATCGAAGCATCCCACATCCAACTTATCGACGCTGAAGGTGAAAACCACGGCGTAGTACCTATCGAGCAAGCAAGAGACATGGCCAATGAAGCTGGCTTGGACCTTGTTGAAATTGCTTCAAAGGGCGATAACCCTGTTTGTAAGATTACCGATCTTGGCAAAATGAAATACCAGTCGCAGAAAAAAGCTGCCGAGGCCCGCAAGAAGCAAAAGACGATCGAAGTTAAAGAGATCAAGATGCGCCCTAATATCGATACGCATGATTACGATGTGAAAATGCGCGCGATCAACAAATTTTTCGATAATGGCGATAAAGTAAAAGTAACATTACGTTTCCGTGGGCGTGAAATGGCGCATATGGAACTTGGTATGAAGCTTTTGCAAAAGGTCAAAGAAGAGACTGCAAATATTGCGAAAGTTGAGGCAGAGCCGAAACTTGAAGGCCGCCAGATGATGATGGTGCTTTCTCCTAAGTAAAGTCTATGGTCGCACAGGACGGTTTGATATAAAATCACATATCTTGTTTCTATTTGATGTGTGGTTTTACTTGCAATTCATCAAATTTGCGCCTATACGAAGTCATCCCGTTCCGGCAGGGCATGCCGTGTTCGGGTTTTTTATGTTTTTAACAATTCAGCGGTTCATTTGAATTCGCCCTAATAAGAGGAAAATGAAATGCCCAAGATGAAGACAAAATCTTCTGCCAAAAAACGGTTTAAAGTAACTGGTACTGGCAAAATCGTGGCTGCTGCGGCTGGTAAACAGCACGGCATGATCAAACGCTCCAACAAATTTCTTCGCAATGCACGCGGTACAATGGTTCTTTCTGAGCCAGACGCGAAAATTGTGAAAAAGTTTATTCCAAACGGTCTTTAAGACCCGACGGCCATTCATCTAAGGAGTATATCATATGTCACGTGTAAAACGCGGTGTAACCGCTCACGCCAAACACAAAAAAGTTCTAAAAAAAGCAAAAGGCTTTTATGGTCGTCGTAAGAATACGATCCGCACGGCAAAAGCTGCTGTCGATAAGTCTATGCAATATGCATATCGCGATCGTAAAGCTCGTAAGCGCGATTTCCGTTCACTTTGGATTCAGCGTATCAACGCTGCTGTTCGTGAACACGGCCTAACATATGGTCGTTTCATCGACGGTCTGAACAAAGCTGGCATCGAAGTCGATCGTAAAGTTTTGTCCGATATGGCTATTCATGAAGCAGAAGCATTCGGCGCGCTTGTCGTTGCCGCGAAAGAAGCTCTTGCTTACTTGAAAGACACAACACCCAATGCTTTTGAAAGCGCTGTTAAGTAAGCCAGCGTAATCCTGAATATTGGAATTTTATAGGATCTCGCGCAGGCTCAGGCTAGCGCGAGATTTTTTTGTTTTAAACGTCATGATGTGATGTGATTTTTATTCACATCAAATGAAGGTGAGCTATGACAAACCTTGTTGAACTAGAAGAAGATCTTACAAAAGCAATCGCTGATGCTGATGACGAAGCGGCTATTGAGGCTGTTCGCGTTGGCGCGCTCGGCAAAAAGGGTGCAATCTCTCTACAACTTAAAGGCCTCGGCAAAATGAGCCCGGAAGAGCGCCAAGTTGCAGGACCGCAGATCAACGGATTGAAAGTCCGTATCAATGATCTCATCCAAGCGCGCAAAACCGAACTGCAAGAAGTTGCAATTATTGCGCGTTTAAAGAACGAAACTCTCGATGTCACCTTACCCGTTCATGCATCCCCCGCCGAGCGTGGTCGTATCCACCCAATTAGTCAGGTCACAGATGAAATCATAGCCATCTTTTCTGACCTTGGTTTTACTGTGGCAGAGGGTCCCGATGTTGAAACAGACTATTATAATTTCACTGCACTGAACTTCCCTGAAGGTCACCCTGCCCGTGAAATGCATGATACATTTTTCTTTGAACCAGATGAAAATGGTGAGCGCAAAGTTTTGCGCACACACACATCACCTGTGCAAGTGCGCACTATGGAAAAGCAGGAACCGCCTATCCGCATAGTTATTCCAGGTAAGACTTATCGCCAGGATTCAGATGCAACGCATTCCCCAATGTTCCACCAGCTTGAAGGGCTGGTGATCGACAAGGGTGCCAATATTGCGAACCTGAAATGGACACTCATTGAATTCTGCAAAACCTTTTTTGAAGTGGATAATGTAGAAATGCGTTTCCGCCCTTCTTACTTCCCTTTCACCGAGCCAAGTCTTGAAGTTGATATTAAGTGCGATCGTTCAAAACCAGGCGAAGTTAAATTTGGCGAAGGTAATGATTGGATGGAAATTTTGGGATGCGGCATGACCCATCCTAATGTTATTCGTGCCGGCGGCCTTGACCCAGATGTCTATCAAGGCTTTGCATGGGGCATGGGGATCGACCGTATCGCTATGCTGAAATATGGCATGCCTGATCTACGCCCATTCTTTGAGGCTGATCAACGCTGGATCGATCATTATGGTTTTCGTCCATTGGATCTACCGACACTATTTGGAGGACTTTCATCATGACCAGATTTTCAGACGCTGCCTTGTTAAAGGGTAAGTATGCGAGCATGGCGCTTGAACTCCGAGAAGGAAAACGTGAAGCGCCAAAAGACAATGAATGGCAAGGTGTAGCTTGTGAGAATACAGCTGAACGATCCGCTCAGGAAGTCGCAAAACATATCTTCACGTTTCAAAAAACGATGGATCCCAAACAGGAAGTGTTGGAAGTTATTGCTATGTGTCCTGCCGGACCAATGAAAGTCATGGCATTGATACCAGGCGAAGGTGATATACTGCGTCTAGATGGTATTCTAACTGATGGAATACCAACATCTGCCGTTATCAATTCATCACAACTTGCACTGTCATTTTTGCGTCGCCCGATTTCCAACGATGAGCAAGAAGATGATGGCCTGCAAATTGGCTTCGTGATTTTTGATGAACTCGCAGAACGCAAAAAACAGCGCGACAGCGAAAATAGTAATCCTACTTCTGGTGAGGCTTCGTAAATGAAATTCACACTTTCTTGGTTGAAAGACCACATTGAAACAGATGCTTCCTTGGAAGAAATTTGTGACCAACTAACCATGATTGGTCTAGAGCTTGAATCCCTGGATGACAAAGCCTCGCTCAAACCATTTGTTGTTGCCAAAATTCTTAGTGCCGAACAACATCCCGATGCCGACCGGCTTCGTGTTCTTAGCGTTGATAATGGCAGTGGCACGCCTGTTCAAGTTGTCTGCGGCGCACCAAATGCGAAGGCCGGACTTGTCGGCGCTTTCGCGGCTCCTGGAACCTATGTTCCTGGAATTGATGTCACACTAAGTGTTGGCAATATCCGCGGTGTTGAAAGTCATGGAATGATGTGTTCAGAAAAAGAACTTCTGATTTCGGACAGCCATGATGGTATTATTGAAATTTCGGAAGATGTGGCCATTGGCACGCCCTATGCTGAATGGGCTGGTCTTGCCGATCCCGTTATCGAAATTAACCTGACACCTAACCGCCCTGATTGTACAGGCGTTTCTGGTATCGCACGCGATCTGGCTGCTTCAGGATTTGGTGTATTGAAAACACCAAAAACACCGGAAATTTCCGGCAATGACGCCTGTTCTGTTTCTATTAAAATTGACGATTCTGTATTCTGTCCGGGCTTTGCATTGCGCATGGTTAAAGGCGTTAAGAATGGTCCGAGCCCATCTTGGGTCCAACAACGCCTTTTGGCTATTGGATTACGTCCAATTAATGCTCTGGTGGATATCACAAATTACATCACATTTGATCGCGGTCGCCCGCTTCATGTGTTTGATGCTGATAAAGTTGCCGGTAATCTTCATGTTCGTGCAGCGAAAAAAGGTGAAAAGCTCCTTGGCCTAGACGGTAAAGAGTACGAGCTGAATGAGAAGGTGAATGTCATTTCTGATGACAATGGTCCAGAATCTTTGGCTGGCATCATGGGTGGAGAACAGTCTGGCTGTGATGAGAACACAACAAATGTGCTTATCGAAAGCGCGCTTTGGGATCCTATGATGATTGCCCGCACGGGTCGTGATTTGGGTATTATAACAGATGCACGCTATCGCTTCGAACGTGGTGTTGACCCAGATTTCATGATCGATGGTGCTGAAATTGCAACACAGATGGTTTTGGATCTTTGTGGCGGAACACCAAGCGAATTATCTGTTACAGGTTATCAACCTCATCAGGCAAAAATAGTTGAGTTCCCCTACAGCGAAGTAAAACGTCTTACTGGCCTTGACGTTTCGAAGGAAGAGAGTGCCGATATTCTCACGCGACTCGGCTTTGAAATTGATGGAACTGGTGATGTTGTTCCCGTTAAAGTACCATCTTGGCGACCTGACGTGGATGGAAAAGCAGATTTGGTTGAAGAAGTGATGCGCATTCATGGTGTCAACGAGATCGAGCCGCAACCATTGCCAAGCCTCGACGCCGTGAATGGCAGAATTTTGACAACGTTGCAAATCAGAACACGATCTGCCCGTCGTGCATTGGCTGTTCGTGGCATGTCCGAAGCGGTTACATATTCGTTTATCTCAGCAGTGGAAGCAGAAGCTTTTGGCGGGGGTGATAATTCACTCAAGTTATCCAACCCCATTGCAGCAGACATGTCTGACCTTCGTCCATCAATCCTGCCCGGCCTCTTGAAAGCATCGCAGCGAAATGCTGATCGCGGGTTTAATGATGTCGCTATATTCGAAGTGTCTGGAACCTACGAAGGCGATAAGCCGGAGCAACAGCGCAGATGTGCATCTGGCATTCGTCGTGGCACAGCTAAACTGACAAGCACTGCTCGCCACTGGTCCGGTAACTCCGATGCAGTCAATGTATATGATGCAAAGGCTGACGCACTTGCAGCGCTTGAAGCAGCAGGCGCACCCGTTAAAAACCTGCAAGTTGAAGCTGGTGGGCCTGATTGGTATCACCCTGGTCGTTCTGGCACCATCAAACTTGGCCCGAAAACAGTGCTTGGTACATTTGGTGAATTTCATCCAAATGTTCTTAAAAAACTTGATGTTTCTGGCGCACTGTGTGGCTTTGAAATATTTCTTGATGCTATTCCGTCGGGCAAACGCAAACCAACACGCACAAAAGGCGCACTAACGCTGTCTCCATATCAGGCGGTTCGCCGAGACTTTGCATTCGTTGTTGATAAAGATGTCCAGGCTGCAGCTATTATTCGAGCAGCGGCAGGCGCTGACAAAAAACTTGTTACAACCGTTAATGTGTTTGATGTCTTTGAAGGTCCATCACTTGGCACAGATAAGAAATCCATAGCAATAGAAGTGACGATCCAGCCTTTTGAACGAACAATGACTGAAGAAGATTTTGAAGCTTTATCTCAAAAAATTATTGGCAATGTCTCAAAGTCAACTGGCGGCGCACTTCGCGGCTAAACAACACTTAAAGAACAACAGCCCTATTTTTCAGGGCTGTTTTTCGGCGCGGCAAAAACAAATTTTGAATAGCCGACATAAGACCAAATCGTAGCAACTGCGGATGCAATGACAACTGCAAATACAGGCCTTAATTCAGAAAACTGTATCAATAACCCGGAATATACTGTGTAGTTGATCAAAGCTGACGTTATGCCAACACTGCCGTAACGCATTCCTTCTTTTGCAACCGATCGTCCGCCTTTCTGAAACGTAAAGTTACGATTGATCATCCACGTGCAAAACATTGCAGCCGCAATTGCAAAAATACGCGCTGAAAACGGGTCAAGCGGCGTAAAATGCAGAAGTAGAATTAGTACCCCAGCATCAACAATAAAGCCGATGCTGCCGGCTATTCCAAAGAAAAAGAGTTTTCTCATGCGGCGTTATTTGTCCGATTTTTGCTGCGCTTGTTCGTGCGCATCTGAACTGTTTTTTCTCTCAACAGGTCCACATTTCTATCATTACTCTGCTTAGATTGCAGACCTTCGATAGCCATATATAGGATACGTTTTTGTTCAAGGCGAGACTTTGCAAGAGAATCTAGAACAATTCCTGCGGAAAAAACCATAATTGACATCATTAACAGCGCCATAGACGAGACCCATGTCGGCATTCGGTCGACCAGACCTGTGTGAAAATATTCATTAAGTACCGGAAGCATAAAGAACAGGCTGGTCGCGAAAATGGCCAAACTGACATATCCAAAAAAGAGTAACGGGCGCGTTTCCTTCATCAAACTTGCAAACTTTAGAAGAATTTTCGCGCCATCCTTAAATGTAGATAATTTACTATCCGAGCCTTCTGGTCTACGACCATATTCAAGTCCAATTTCTGTCACAGGCAATTGCAATGTCGATGCGTGAACAGACATTTCAGTCTCAATTTCAAAGCCTCCGGAAATTGCGGGAAAGCTTTTTACATAGCGGCGTGAAAATGCTCGGTAACCTGAAAAAATGTCAGAAAAGTCATTCCCAAAGATTTCTCGATAAAGCTTGTTAAAAATTGTGTTTCCAAATGCATGGCCTTTACGACCGGCATCATCGGTTACACCGAGACGCGTTCCAACGACCATATCACTATTTTCAGTGACCAAAAGACGTACAAGTTCCGGAGCATCTTGCGCTGCATATGTACCGTCGCCATCAGCCATGATGTAAACATCAGCATCAATATCGGAGAACATGCGTCTGACCACATGCCCTTTGCCTTGGCGAATTTCGCGCACAACCTGCGCACCGGCTTTACCAGCAAGCAATGCCGTCTCATCTGATGAATTGTTATCATAGACATAAATTCGCGCACTTGGCAGTGATTTCTGGAAATCCTTTACAACATCAAAAATTGTAGCCGCTTCATTGTAGCATGGTAAAAGTACAGCGATGTCCATGTCATTGGTTGGGCATTCGGTCACATTTGAAGTAACAGCGTCGCTCATATTGGTGATCCTGATCGTTTCAATAATCTGTTATCGTCAAACTTTACTATTTATTGATAAGGTTAAGGCTAAGTTGAAAACGCGTAATAAATGGCAATTCACACGTAATTTTTCGACGTAAAATCAATTTTGGTATCTGAACCTATGTCTGAATCTCAAAACCTGATCAAACCAACGTTACTTGCTTGGTTTTTTTTCACCACTATTGCGAGCCTATCATTTTTGAGGTTTAGCTCAGATTATCTGGGTCCAGACAATGATGACGTTATGCGCCTTGTGCAAGTTCGTGATTGGCTAGCCGGGCAGAATTGGTTTGATCTCACTCAATATAGGCTTGGCCCAGAAAGTGGGACTTTGATGCATTGGTCCCGCTTGGTAGATTTACCAATTGCCGGATTAATAAATTTCTTTTCATTGTTTTTCTCGGGGCAAACGGCAGAAGAAATTGCGGTCTATATCTGGCCGCTTGTGACGGCTATCCCTGTTATTTTGGGTTTTATTCTATGCGCACGTGCAATTGCCGGGCCTCAAAATATTGCTATTGGCGCTATTGCCGCTGTTGCATTCCTGTTTGGGGTCGGAAAATTCAACCCAGGTTCAATAGATCATCACAATGTTCAATTGGCTATCTATGCAGTTTTAATTTTCATTGTAATAGACCCCAACAGAAGTTGGAAACTTCATGTTTTAGCCGGATTTCTTTGTGCCCTAGCGATTGCCATTGGCGCTGAAACCACGCCTTTAATTGCAGCAATATGCGTTATTATAGCTGTTACCTGGGCATGGTACGGCGGCAAGGACTATCGACGCCCAACACGTGCATTTGCTCTTTCGATGGCGTTCAGTTTAACGATGTTATTTTTTATAACAGTTCCATCTGCAAGATATATTGAAGTCGTGTGTGACACGCTCTCATTGGGTTATTACGCGCTTGGTGTTGCTGGTTCTGGCCTCCTATTTTTAGCCGCAGCGACACTATCTTACAAAAGTCGTTTCATTCGAGTTGCATCCCTTGTGGGCATAGCCGCGATTACTTTCGCCCTAGCAAAGATTGTAGCCCCGGAATGTCTGCAAAGCCCGTTAGCAAATCTTGATCCACTTCTTACGGAACTCTGGCTTAATAATATCACAGAGGCCCAATCTTTCCTCGCGCAATGGCGAGCAAAACCACTATCTATTTTTGGTTTCTACGCTGTGCCAGTTTTAGCGATTACTTTCTGCATTTTTCAGTTAAAAACTGCTGATCACAGAGATATTTATCTGAAACTGTTATTTGTAATTATTATCGCCTCAGGGATTAGCCTTATTCAAATACGAGGATCGATTTTTGCAAATCTTGCTGCAATGATCCCGATGGTTTTTCTCGTAAGTCAGTTACGCATGAAAAATCGGGAGGAACCAAAAAACCTTAAAATTGGTATCAGTTTTATCATCATATCTTTATTATCGATGCCCATCATATGGGCTGTAATAGGGGATGGTATTTCACAACTTAACAATTTCGTTATCGCCAGATCGAATAACACTAATCTAGCAGTCCAAGATGAGAGTAACAAAAATGCGTGCCAGACACATGCGGCTTTAAGTCCTTTAAATAAATTGCCAAAAAATGTTGTCGTAGCGCCCTCAAACCTGGGTGCATCCATATTAAGATACACACATCATCACATCTTATCTGCGCCCTATCACCGTAATCAATCTGGTATGCTTGCGGAAATTAAAGCATCAATCTCCACTAACAATGAAGCACGCGAAATTTTGAATGAAGCAAATGCAACCATTTTAGTTTTTTGTAACACTGATCCGCAGGTTTCCGTTAGCAAACGGAAGGCTCCCGATGGGTTTTATGCGAATATGTCAAATGGTGAGGTGCCTGATTTTTTGAAACCTTTGGAACTTTCAACGTCACAAGCATTAGTATTTTATGAGATAAATTAGCAACCACATGCACATAAACGCCCCCAGCTAACATAATCAACTTGATTACAATTTGAGCCACGTTATGATTCATTAGTGATTTGCGAGACCTCCTTAATAGGCCGAGAATATGAAATTACAGAAGATCCATAATTTTCTATCCATTTGCATGGGATTATCTCTCCTATTCGGGAGCAGTATCGCAAGGGCCGAAACCAAACCTGCGAAAGTTCTTTTTGGCTCGGAAGAATTACCGTCTGTCCAAACAGCTAACCCTTACGGATTTTACACAAAAGGCTGCATTGCTGGTGCCGTAGCTATGCCTATTGACGGTCCTACATGGCAAGCAATGCGCCTTGAACGCAATCGCCGTTGGGGACATCCAGAACTCATTTCCCTCGTGCAGGACCTTTCAAAAGAGGCCGCTGCAAAAGATGGTTGGCCAGGACTTCTAGTGGGCGATATTTCCCAGCCGCGCGGTGGACCAATGCTGTCAGGGCATGCTTCACACCAAGTGGGCCTTGATGCCGATATATGGCTTACACCGATGCCTAACAGACGCCTTACCTATCAAGAACGCACGCAAAAAAGCGCAATCTCAGTGTTGAAAAAGAACACGCTCAAGGTCGATAAGAGTATCTGGACACAAGCACATGCAAATCTCATCATGCGAGCCGCAAGCTATCCAAATGTGGAACGTCTATTCGTTCACCCGGGAATAAAAAAAGAACTATGTGATAATTGGAAAGGTGATCGCAGTAACCTGAACAAGGTGCGCCCTTATTATGGGCACCATTACCATTTCCATATTCGTCTAAAATGTCCGGCTGGTTCCGTAGGCTGCAAATCGCAAGCTCGTGTGCCCAATGATGATAGCTGCGGCGCCCCACTTGCCTGGTGGTTTGAATCTGCGCGCTGGGCTCCACCCAAGCCAGCAAAGCCAGGTAAAAAACCACGAAAACGCATTGAAAAAACACTTGCGGATTTACCTCAAGCCTGTACCACGGTTCTAAATGCAAATGGTCCGAATTCTGAGGCAGATGTGACACTAGGCAAGATGGTCTATAGTGATGTGAAACTCAACTATTCTGGGCGACCAAATTTTCGAACTTTGACGAACATTCCCATTCCTGTTGCCAAATAATCTAATTCATTTCCGAGATAATTATGACTGACAAACCCATTATCGCACTTGTAGCGCATGACGTAAAAAAAGATGCTTTGGTGGAATTTGCGATCAACCATCAAAAAACATTGATCGAATTTGATATCATCGCCACAGGAACAACGGGTGGTCGTGTGGCAAGGGCCTGTCCAAAACTCAATGTTCGTGCAATGAAAAGTGGCCCATTGGGTGGTGATCAGCAAATTGGCGGCATGATAGCTGATGGTAAGGTTAATATGTTGATTTTCTTTATTGACCCGCTAACACCAATGCCTCATGACGTAGATGTGAAAGCGTTGATGCGACTTGCGGTTCTTTATGATATTCCGATGGCGCTCAATCGGGCCACAGCAGAAGAATTATTAGAAAAAGATATCTGAATATTTGGATTTGACCATGTTTTTATTTCCTGTTCTCATTGGAGACATTGGCGGCACGAACTCGCGTTTTGCTTTGATTGAAAAGCCAGATGCACCCATTAGACATTTTGACAGCACGAAGAACACGAACTTCTCATCTATTCAGGATGTCATTGAAGAAAGCGTTTTTACAAAAACTGACTTAAGGCCTAAAACACTTATCATCGCTGTTGCCGGACCGACCGGGAATCCTAAAGGTATTAAATTAACGAACTGCCCTTGGGAAATAAATCCAAACACGCTGCTTGATACACTCAATTTGAACGAAATTATCGCAGTCAGTGATTTCGAAGCGCAGGCTCTTGCGGCCATTGCAACCGATACAAATGAACATATGCTCATCAAATCTGGCAAAGATCATCCAACATCCGCCAGAAGTGTCCTTGGACCCGGAACAGGTCTCGGAATGGCGGGTATGATTTACTGTGATGGCGAATGGAGCGTTATCCCGGGTGAAGGTGGTTTTGTAGATATTGGGCCACGTACAGCTAGAGACAGCGAAATTTTTGAAGCAGCCTTTGGACAAACTGAGCGCCCTGCGGCTGAACTTTTCTTAAGCGGGAGAGGCCTAACAAATCTCTATAATGCAATTTGCAAAGCAGATGGCATTGAAAACAGAATAGAAGACCCTGCCAATGTCACAGCTGCATACAATGCAGGTAATGACAAATCGGCACAAGAAACGATGGAACTGTTTGCAACATATCTTGGTCGCTATGCAAGCGACGCCGCACTGATCTATCTGGCACGCGGCGGCATCTATTTAACAGGCGGAGTGGCGCAAAAACTAGGTGATGTTATTAAAACACCTTTTTTCCTTGATGCCTTTGCAGACAAAGACCCATACGGTGATATTGTTGCCGAAATACCAGTTTATCTGATGACAGATCCACTAATTGCCCTAGCTGGACTTTATGCCTTTGCAAATAGGCCTGAGCAATTTAGAATATCCCGACAAGGTCGATATTGGACTAAATAGCAACTTCATAAATCAACAAAGTAACATCGAACGGGGTAGTTCATTTGAATAATGTCACAGAAAGTGACCCTGTATCGCAAGGTAACAAGACAGAACGCGATCCAGCGTTAGATCGTGTTTCCAGTCTTACAGCCATGCTTAAGCGAATTTTGCGCGAGAATGGTCGTGATTATGTCGGCACTTACGTGATTGCTATTATTTGCCTATTGCTGGTAGCAGGCTGTACTGCATTCCTCGCATGGATAATGCAAGACGTCATTGATCAAGCCTTTGTCAATCAGGACGCAGATGCAATCTGGGTTATTGCGGGTGGTATATTATTATCATTTATCGTTCGCGGCACTGCATCTTACATTCAGGCTGTTTCGCTTGCTCGTGTGGGAAACAATATTGTTGCACGGTATCAGAAGCGTCTTTTCAATCACCTGATGGCACTGAATATCTCGTTCTTTTCCGATACACGGTCAGCACAGATTGCTGCACAAATTGCACAGAATGTAACCGGTATTCGAGACACGCTCAATCTGACCATTACATCGCTTGCACGAGACACGGTAACGCTCATTGCGCTCGTGATTGTCATGTTTGTAAAGGACCCAGTCTTATCAATGATCGTGTTTTTTGTAGCACCGCCAATTATCCTTTCTTTGCGCTATATCGCAAAACGGCTACGAAGTGTAACCAAGCAAGCTATTGATCTCAATAGCCAAGTCTTGGGTGCTATGCAGGAAACGGTGCAAGGCATTACCATCGTTAAAGCCTTCACAATGGAGAAACAGCTCAGCGACCGAATTTATAGGATCATTGATACGGCTGAATCGCGTGCAAATCGCATAACACGTTTGGGTGAGCGCACATCGCCTATTACAGAGACGCTGGCAGGTATCGCAATCTCAGGCGTGATTGTTTATGCAGCTTATCGCTCGATCTATAATAGTGTGCCACCTGGTGCATTTTTCTCATTTATAACAGCATTATTATTGGCCTATGATCCGGCTCGAAAACTTGCCAAACTACAAGTGAGTTTGGAAAAGGCTGTTGTCAATGCGCGGATGATTTATGACATTTTAGACACCAAGCCGCAGCAAGGCGATAAAAACGATGCGCAAACACTTTGTGTCAAAAAAGGCGAAGTCGAATTCAAACGCGTAAGCTTTAACTATACCGATAGCGAAATCATCCTCAATGATGTTAGCTTTACAGCGGAAGCTGGAAAAACAACAGCAATTGTCGGGCCATCAGGTGCCGGAAAATCGACCATCATTTCTCTGGTGCCACGATTTTATGATCCCACATCGGGCAACATCTTAATCGATGGCACAGATATTTCTGATGTCACCAAATCATCGCTTCGTAAAAATCTAGCCTATGTCTCTCAGCAACCCTGGCTATTTGAAGGAACGATACGAGATAACCTTCGTTACGGACGACCTGAGGCGAGCGATCAAGAAATTGAAGACGCTGCGAAGCTCGCCTTCGCACATGATTTTATTTTGGAACAACCGCAAGGGTATGACACGCCAGTTGGTGAAAATGGGATTACACTTTCGGGCGGCCAAAGACAACGTATTTCGATTGCCCGCGCTCTGGTTCGCAAAGCCCCTATTTTGATATTGGATGAGGCAACATCTGCACTTGATAATGCGTCAGAAGCGGCTGTACAAAAAGCGCTGGAGACCGCGATGCATGGGCGAACAGTTCTTGTTATCGCACATCGACTTTCAACTATTGCCAAAGCAGATAAAATCGTCGTTATGGAAGCAGGTCAGATAGTTGAAGAAGGAACGCACGATGATCTGACACGTCAACAAAATGGCATATATGCGCAACTACAAAACATACATTCTAAGCCTGCAAAAGACGATGCGCCTCAGGGGGCCAAAAACATTGTGGAGGACCACTAATGGTACAAGAAAAAAATCCGAACATGAGCATGATTGTTGTCGCAGGTGCATCTGGCAGAATGGGTCAAGCTATTATCCGCATTATCAATGAGACGGACGGCGCTAAACTTGTTGGTGCTATCGAACGCCCCGGAGCTGATACAATAGGTAAAGACGCAGGTGAATTAGCTGGCATTGGTTCGAGTGGAGTTATAATATCTGATAATACAGATGAGACGTTGCAGGGTGCAGATGCGATTATCGATTTCACGACACCTGAAACCAGTGTTGCATTCTCAAAAATCGCAGCAGCAAAAAATCTTACCCATATCATCGGCACAACCGGTTGCAGCGAAGAAGATGACGTGGAAATTGCTAAAGCCGGCGCGAATACATGCATCGTTAAATCTGGCAACATGAGCCTTGGCGTAAACCTGCTTTCAGTTCTTGTTAAACAAGCAGCCAGTGCACTTGGCACCGACTGGGATATTGAAGTACTTGAAATGCATCACAAGCATAAGGTAGACGCCCCTTCGGGTACAGCTCTTCTCTTAGGTGAAGCGGCGGCAGAAGGTCGTGAAATCCCATTAGCAGAAAATTCAGTTCGATCACGCGATGGCATAACCGGAGCACGCGAGGAAGGCACCATCGGCTTTGCAACATTGCGCGGCGGTTCAGTTGTTGGCGAACACTCAGTTATTCTTGCCAGTGAGGGTGAGCGCATTGAGCTAACCCATCGTGCGCTTGATCGATCTCTATTTGCTCGCGGCGCAGTTAAAGCAGCCATCTGGGCCAAAAACCAGCCTAATGGCTATTATTCAATGCTTGATGTGCTTGGTTTTTAAAGTCAGCGATACAAGCAGAACTAAAATGAAGGAATAAATATGTCAGGAACCCTTGTACTTGTTCGTCACGGTCAAAGCGAATGGAATCTTAAAAACCTCTTCACTGGCTGGAAAGATCCAGACCTTACTGATAAGGGAGTTCAGGAAGCCAAAGATGGTGGTGTTGCACTGAAAGATTATGGATTGAAATATGATGTGGCCTTCACATCAGAACTTTCCCGGGCACAAAAAACACTTGGATTTATCCTCGAAGAAATTGGTCAAACAGATATCAATATCATCAAAGATGTTGCACTGAACGAGCGCGACTATGGTGACCTCGCTGGCCTTAATAAAGATGATGCCCGCAAAAAGTGGGGCGAAGAACAAGTTCATATCTGGCGTCGTTCATACGATGTTCCACCTCCAGGTGGTGAAAGCTTGAAAGATACTGGCGCACGTGTTTGGCCCTATTTCATGACCGATATTTTGCCTCGGGTATTGAAGGGCGAAAATGTTCTTGTGGCAGCTCATGGAAACTCCCTACGTGCGCTCGTAATGATCCTTGATCGCCTTACAAAAGATGAAATTTTGTCGGTTAATCTCGCAACAGGCGTACCGATGGTTTACAAATTGAATGCAGATTCTACCGTTGATTCGAAAGAAGTTTTAGGCGACATGTCTAAAGCTCACTAAGCAATAATCTTTTAAAAGTTCAGGCGGCGTTCACGTTAGCGCCGTCTCCCAACCCAACATTGCTCGTTTGCGTGTCAAACCCCAATGATATCCCGTCAATGCACCCGATTTTCCCAGTGCTCTATGGCAGGGAACCACAAATGAAATTGGGTTAGCGCCTACCGCAGCTCCCACGGCACGAGATGCCTTTGGCCGGCCAATCTGATTGGCGATGGACGAATATGTTGTCGCTTTTCCCATTGGAATATCTAACAGCGCCTGCCACACTTCTACCTGAAAATCTGTTCCTATCAAGACAAGCCGAATTGGATTATTTTCTTGCCACGCATCCGGCTTAAAAATCTGTTGCGCATAACTTTGCGTTGCATTTGGGTCTTGCACGTAAACTGCTTTTTTCCAGCGATTCATCATATCTTCAAGTGCTGGAATTTCCTCACCTTCATCACAGAAAGCAAGTCCGGCCATACCTCTATCAGTAACCATAATCAAAGCGATACCAAATGGGCATTGGTGAAAACCATATCTGATTATAAGCGCCTCACCTCCTGATTTAAAATCCCCTGGTGACATCGCCTCGTGGGTTACGAATAAATCATGCAATCGGCTCGGACCAGACAGGCCTACTTCAAAACTCGTATCTAGAAGCGGCAGCTGTTCATCAGCAAGCAAACGCTTTGCATGATCAATAGTGACAGCTTGCAAAAACGCTTTTGGCGACAATCCGGCCCATCTTGTAAAAAGTTTTTGCAGCTTCGTTTGCTCCATACCAACTTTAACAGAAATATCTTCCAGACTTGGTTGAGAACGGTAATCCATTGAAATGAGTTCAATGACTTGACGGATGACTTCATAGTCCTCGCCATCTGGGGTAATGTTAATTTGCGGTTTAATTGCAATATTCATGACAGTACTCCAAGAAATTCTTATCAGTGACCACTAGAAGACTACATTCAAACTTGGATGACCACCCGATTCTTGGCCAAGCGAAAACCACCCACACATTTAAAGTTTATTTGCGCTTAACCGTCGCGAGAGCGCTGGAGAAAGCGTTCGCAAAACTCTCACGATCATCTGGGTTTAGAAACGAACCCACACATGTTTTTGCCTCTCTTGCAGATATTTTCATGTCTGTAATGCCTATTTCATCATGCCGCGAAACATCAAACCTTGACCAAAGTGGGTTAAATAGATGTTCTCTTTGCTGGCCCGATGCGGATATCTTTTTAATTTTAAGTTCAATTCTTGAAAGGGAAATTTCTTCTCGCGTGCGGCCAGAACGATAGTTTAGCCAAAACGCGCCAAAAATCAGTAGTAGATCAAAACCAAAGAAAAATGCGACCGGCCAAGCGCCTGCAACGAAAAACACAATCATATGCCCGATCGCCATTGCCGATATAATAACAGCAAAAATGATAAAACCCAGACGCCCCAATGATCGGTGCGGTGTCAAAAACGCTTCAAAAATCAGTTTATCATTCATTGCGCATTGCCTTTGCTTCTTAAACATAATTATAGATAGTTCATGAAAAATCCAAAGAATAAAAATATCACTGCGGCAAAGAATACCAAATCAGCTACCAAACGTATGCCCCGATCTCCTTATACAAAGGGCGAGATTAAGGAGATGTTTCGTAGGTTCTCAATCCAGCGTCCTGAGCCAAAAGGTGAGTTGGAACATGTTAATCCTTTTACACTTGTAGTAGCCGTAGCCCTATCTGCGCAAGCAACAGATGCGGGCGTGAACAAAGCCACTCGGGCGCTATTCAAAGTCGCTGATACACCTGAAAAGATGGTCGCGCTTGGCGAAGAAAAAGTTCGCGAATACATTAAAACAATCGGGCTTTACCGCAACAAGGCGAAAAACGTTATCGCGCTCAGCAAAATGTTAATTGAAGAATTTGATAGTATTGTGCCCGAGAGTCGAGATGATTTGATCAAGTTACCGGGCGTCGGGCGGAAAACCGCGAATGTCGTGCAATCAATGGCATTCGGCATACCAACTATGGCAGTTGATACGCATGTGTTCCGAATTGGAAATCGCTTGCGTTTGGCACCGGGTAAAACACCTGATGACGTTGAAGATATATTGATGAAACGTATTCCGGAAGAATATCTCTACCACGCTCATCACTGGCTTATTTTGCATGGCCGTTATTGTTGCAAAGCGCGTAAACCAGAATGCGAAAAATGTGTCATTGCAGATATTTGCAAGTCAAAGGAAAAGACTTGCGATATCCCCGCACCTGCTGTGGAACTTCCTCCGCAGATCATCTAGCGGCATCTTAAGTTAGCGCATATTTCGTGCTTCTTTTTGCATCAACATTTTATGCATATGCACCATCATACCGGCCGCAAAAAATGGTGTTACAAAGTTAAGAATTGGCACCGCCAAAAACCCTGCAATTACCAATCCAGCCATAAATATTTGCGTACTGTAGCGCGATCTTAAACGGCGCGTTTCTTTAGGATTATGATGACGCAAAGCTGCAAATTCAAAATATTCGCGCCCCAACAAATAGCCGTTGACCACAAAAAACGCGACCAAATTAATTCCTGGAATAAGAAGTAAAAATAAAGCTAGAAGGTTCCCCAACAGAACGACTACCAAGAACCTCAGTGATTGAGAGATCGATTGACCAAGTGGCATTGCTTTGCCGGCTGGGTCATTTGGATAGAATTTTTGCTCAATATCATCGGCTATATCATCAACAAAAAAACCAGACAATAAGGCTGTAATTGGCGAGATCAGCAGTGCAAGTGCGAGCGCTGAGCCAACAGCGGCAAAGATTACAAAGACAGTGGATAACCAAGCAAGCCAGCCTGGTAGATCGGGAATAAAGCCATCCGCATAGGGTATAAAATAACCCGTAATTACATTTTGAAAGCCAAACCATATACCCACAAGAATTAATAACGTAGCGCCTAGTATTTTGAATAAAAGCGCACGCGATCTTGGCGCGAATACATTTTCAAAGGCAGCTTTTGCAGCTTCAATAATCATAAAGATCCCCAAAGTGTCATATTCTCGGTCTATGTGGGGTAAATGAGGTAAATGTTCAAGTACTCATAGTCACTCGCTGCTTGTCTATGCGCAATAAAAAAGGCTATAGCCAACAAGCTTGTCGAAATAGGGTCGGATATGTCCAGAAATACCAAGTCAAAAAAGCGCCTTCACGAAATCATTGATGAGAATGCACTTCAGTCTTGCTTTGAAGAGATTGCCGATGAGTTTGGCGGCGAAAGCGATAAAGCCCGAAGCGCTGTTTTGGAAACAGTAAAAGCGTTTAATGCTAAAGGTCGTGAAAGGGCACGCGAATTACTTCTAGAAGATGGTGGCGGAGTGGCGTGCGCCGAGCGGATTTCTTATCTTGAAGATAAAATAATTCAGAACCTATACACCTACGCAACGGCACACGTCTATAGAGCAGAAAATCCATCAAAAAGTGAGAACCTGTCCGTCATGGCAGTGGGTGGATATGGTCGCAGTACGCTTGCGCCGGGTTCTGATATCGATCTACTATTTATACTTCCATATAAATCCACACCCTGGACTGAACAAATTGTCGAATGGATTTTATACATTCTTTGGGATTTGCGCCAAAAGGTAGGCCACGCCACCCGCAACATCGATGAATGTATCAGGCTTTCCAAGACTGATATGACAATCCGCACATCAATTTTGGAAGCAAGGTATATTTGTGGCTCCAAGGAACTTGCGGAGGATTTAGCGACACGTTTTGGTGAAGAGGTGGTGAAAGACACCGGCACTGAATTTATTGCGGCTAAACTAGAAGAACGTAATGACCGACATCAGAAATCTGGCGATACAGCCTACCTAGTCGAGCCAAATATTAAAGAAGGCAAAGGCGGGTTACGCGATCTACACACACTGTTTTGGATCTCAAAATATTATTATCGCGTCGATACGGATAAAGAACTTATCAAGCTCGGTGTTTTTTCAAAGAATGAATATAATGAATTAAAGAAGGCAGAAGATTTTCTCTGGGCTGCCCGTTGTCACATGCATTACGTAACAAACAAGCCAGAAGATCGGTTATCTTTCGATATACAGCGCGAAATCGCCGCTGCATTGGACTATCAAGATCGCCCCGGATTAAGCGCAGTTGAACGCTTTATGAAACACTATTTTCTGATTGCCAAAGAAGTGAGCGATTTAACGCGCACGTTCTGTGCTGCATTGGAAGCGGAGAATGCGAAACAATCACCACGCTTTACCGATATGTTTCGTCGATTTAATCGTAGTATACGGAAAATTGCAGGAACAATAGATTTTATTGATGAGCATGGCCGCATCGTTATGGCAAACCCGGATGTGTTTAAAAATGATCCGGTAAATCTCATTCGTGTATTTTATTTTGCTGATAAACACGAGATTGATTTTCATCCTAATACTCTCAAACAAATAAAACGTTCTCTTAAGCTGGTCAACGCATCATTGCGCGCAAATTCTGAGGCTAATCGCCTGTTTATTTCGATCTTAACATCGCGAAGATCACCACGTCTTAACCTAAGTCGAATGAATAATTCAGGGGTATTGGGTAAGTTCATTCCCGAATTTGGCAAGATCGTCTCAATGATGCAATTTAATATGTATCATCATTTCACTGTAGACGAACATCTTCTTCGTTCTATCGGTATTTTAAGCAAACTCGAAAAAGGAGAGCTTGAGGAAGAGCATCCGCTCGCCCATAAGTTACTTCCAAACATAGATGATCGTGTCGCGCTTTATGTTGCCGTATTCATCCATGATATTGCTAAAGGCAGACCTGAGGATCACTCGATTGCAGGTGCGAAAGTCGCAAAAAAACTATGTCCTCGTCTTGGGTTATCAAACTCGCAAACAAATATGGTTGCCTGGTTAATTGAAGATCATCTAACGATGTCTACAGTTGCTCAATCGCGTGATTTAAACGATCCGAGAACTATTCGCGACTTCGCAAAATGTACCCAAACTTTGACACGCCTTAGAATGCTATTAGTTTTGACAGTTTGTGACATATCAGCTGTTGGACCAGGTGTTTGGAATGGTTGGAAAGGTCAACTTCTTAGAACATTATATTATGAGGCTGAGATTTTTCTATCGAGCGGATTTTCTCGATCATCACGCTGTTCACGCGTTGAAAATGCCAGACGAGACTTAGAAAATGCGCTCACGGAGTGGGGTGACGACGAGCGTAAGACATATCTTGCACTTCATTATGATCCCTATCTGATGACTGTTTCTCTTGAAGACCAGATCAGACATGCTGCAATGTTCCAAGAAGCTGATAAAACCGATAAAGCAATACACCATTCGGTCCGAACTCATGCGTTTCATGAAATTACAGAAATCACTGTCTTGGCACCAGACCATCCAAGACTATTCAGTATAGTTGCTGGTGCCTGTGCTGCAACGGGAGCGAATATTGCCGATGCACAGGTTTTCACAACATCTGACGGACGTGCTCTTGATACCATTATGATCAATCGAGCTTTCGAAGATGATGAAGATGAACTGCGTAGAGCAGGTGCAATCGCACGGTTAATTGAAGATGTACTTGCAGGCAAGACTGGTTTGCCGGAAGTAATAGCCCGGAAAAATAGTTACAAAAAAAGCAAAAAAACATTCTCGGTACCGACAGAAGTACGGATCAACAATGAGCTATCTGAAAAGTTTTCACTTATTGAGGTTGAATGCTTGGATAGGCCGGGTGTTTTGTCAATTATCACACAGTCGCTTGCTGAATTATCATTAAATATTGCTTCTGCGCACGTCACCACTTTTGGTGAAAAAGTTGTCGACACATTTTATGTTTGTGATCTTTTCGGACATAAAATTACAAGTAAAACTCGACAAATGCGAATTGCACAATATCTTACACAAGTTTTGAAAGATTCAAAACTGACTGGCAACGTGACAGAGCTTCACAACTATTCTGCACCAGTTGGAGATGGAGGCTCTGCACAATGAGCCTCATAACCAAATTTGCGAGCGTAGGCGGTGCAACAATGGCAAGCCGCGTGCTCGGCTTTGTCCGTGAAATGATGATCGCTGCTTTCTTAGGCACCGGACCAATTGCCGATGCTTTCTATGCGGCATTTCGCTTTCCCAATCTATTCCGTCGACTTTTTGCTGAGGGCGCGTTCAATGCAGCTTTTATTCCCCTCTTTGCGAAAAGGCTGGAAGAAGGTGAAGCATCTGCAAAAGAATTTGCACGAGATGTTATTTCGGTTCTTATTTTTATTCTTCTCATTGTCTCTGCGCTGGCGATCATTTTTATGCCATGGTTGGTCGGAACAATTATCGCACCGAAATTTGCCGCGAATCCCGCAAAGTTTGACATTACAATTCTCCTTACACGCATCATGTTTCCTTACCTGGCGGCAATGAGCCTTGTTGCCATGCTGTCGGGAATTTTAAACTCTTTACGCAAATATTTCCTTGCTGCATTTTTGCCTGTTCTTCTTAATATCGTGCTTATCGGAGCTCTCGCTTTAGCTGGATTTTTAAAGCTTGAACCTCCACAAATTGGCCTAGCACTTGCAATTGCAGTTACGATTTCCGGCTTCCTACAGCTTGCACTCGTAGCATGGGGTGCCAAGCATGAAGGGTATTTGCCACTCCCTCGCACACCTAAATTCACCGCTCCCGTGAGGCGCCTCCTTTGGCTTGCACTTCCTGCGGCACTTACGGGCGGTATTACACAGATCAATTTACTCGTAGGCCAAATTATTGCATCGGCAGAAGATGGTGCCATCGCAGTCATAAATATTGCAGATAGACTTATTCAACTGCCACTTGGCGTGATTGGAATTGCCATCGGTGTTGTGTTGCTCCCTGAGCTTGCGCGTTCATATAAGGCAGGAAAGCATGAAGAAGCACTTATCTTGCAAAGTCGCGGATTTGAGTTTGCATTATTCCTTACATTGCCTGCCGCAGTCGGTCTTGCTGTTCTAACGGAACCGATTGTATCGGTATTGTTTGAAAGGGGCGCTTTTGATGAGGCTGCAACCCTGCGCACTTCTGCAGTTCTGACCGTGTTCGCATTGGGTTTACCGGCCTTTGTTTTGAGCAAAGTTTTCACACCTGCCTATTATGTCGATGAGAATATGCGATGGCCTATGTGGTGTTCTTTGGCCAGTGTTATCGTCAATATTACTGGCAGCCTTATTCTCTTTCCAACATATGGCGTTGTGGGTATAGGCATCTCAACAGCTGCATCAGGATGGGTGAACGCACTTATGTTGATGATACCTTTAATGATCACACAGAAATTTAAACCTTCAACTGAAACGAAACGTCGAACAGGTGCAATAATCGCGGCATCTGTAATTATGGGTATAATCCTATTTTTTGCAAACGACAGAATTTTGCCAATATATCGTGAAATGAGCTTTGTCGAAAGTCTTGCTTCCGTGATTGCTATTATTGGTATTAGTGCAATTGTTTACTTTGGTCTTGCCATGATCATCGCAGGAATGAAGAAATCAGACCTGACGCAGGCATTTCGCAAATAGAGCAAGTTAAGCAACCTCTACATGAACGAATTTACTTGACCTTAGAAGGCCGTAAACGCATAACCCACCCAAATTTTAAGACGAAGGGTCAGGCCTTCCACAAGTCTGTCAGGAGAACAAATGTCTGCATTTAATGAATTGGTTTTTTCCGGTATGCAACCCACCGGAGCCCTTACACTTGGAAATTACCTGGGAGCGCTTAAAAAGTTTGTTGCGCTTCAAGACAATCATAATTGCATTTATTGTGTGGTCGATTCACACGCCCTTACTGCTTCACTTGTGCACGATAATCTGGTTGCGCAGACACGTTCTGTAGCCGCTGCATACATTGCAGCTGGCGTTGATCCCGTAAAACATATTGTGTTCAATCAGTCTGCGGTTCCTCAACATGCCGAACTTGCATGGGTATTTAACTGCGTGGCTCGGATCGGCTGGATGAACCGTATGACCCAATTTAAAGATAAAGCAGGTAAAAACCGCGATAACGCCTCGCTTGGCCTAATGGCATATCCAAGCCTGATGGCAGCCGATATTTTGGTCTACCGAGCAACGCATGTTCCTGTAGGTGATGACCAAAAGCAACATCTTGAACTTACGCGTGACATTGCGCAAAAATTTAACATCGACTTTTCAGATCGTATTGCTGAGCTGGGTATTGGTGTTGATATGTCCTATGGAGATAAAGCTGTTTCTGGTTATTTTCCCGTTACAGAACCGCTCATTGGCGGCCCTGCTCCACGCGTTATGAGCCTTCGTGACGGGACAAAAAAAATGTCAAAATCAGACCCTTCTGATCTATCCCGCATCAATATGACTGATGACACCGACATGATCGCCAAAAAAATAAAAAAGGCTAAAACTGATCCAGAACCATTGCCATCAGAACTAGATGGATTACACGCTCGCCCAGAAGCGGACAATCTCATTGGTATTTTTGCAGCACTTTCTGATATCTCCAAGGAAGATGTTTTGAGGGAGTATGGTGGTAAACAATTTTCTGAATTCAAACCCATCTTGTCTGAGCTTATGATTGAATCTATGTCGCCAATTACTTCTGAAATGCGTCGATTGAATGATAATTCTGACCATTTGGATGCCATTTTAAAAGATGGTGCCGAACGGGCTGAGGCAATTGCACAAAAGACAATGAATGATGTGAAAGATATAGTCGGTTTCTTGCGCAGCTGATTTTAATTTCAGTTTGACTTGAAACAAACAGTAATAGGGATTATCTTTCTAGAAAGATTCTAAACTAGCCTCACGCCAATTTTATACAAAGCGAAGAGGACATGGAGAACGATATGTTCATTCAAACAGAAACAACACCAAACCCAGCAACTTTGAAATTTTTGCCTGGTAAAGTTGTCCTTGAAGCAGGTACGGCTGACTTTCCAAATTTGGAGAGCATAAACGGAGCATCACCACTGGCTGAAAAGCTGTTCGAAGTTTCGGGTGTGACAGGTGTATTCTACGGGTATGATTTTATCACTGTGACGAAAGATGAAGCATCTGATTGGCAGCATTTAAAACCCGCGATCTTGGGTAATATCATGGAATACTTCATGTCTGGCGCTCCGGTTATGGCAGGCGAAAATGCTGGCATTCCCACGGATCAGGAAGGTGAATTTTTCGATGAGGCTGATACCAATATCGTCACAACGATTAAAGAATTACTTGAAACCCGCGTTCGTCCGGCAGTGGCACAAGACGGCGGAGATATAACCTTCCATGGTTATAAAGATGGCACAGTCTTCTTACACATGAAGGGCGCATGCGCTGGATGCCCATCATCCACTGCAACACTTAAACATGGTATCCAAAATCTGTTGCGCCACTTTATTCCAGAAGTTCAAGAAGTTGAGGCAATTTAGCGTTTTTCAATGCTGATACTTGCCGTCGATACAGCTGGTCCCATGTGTGCGGCATGCATTTATGATACGGCTAATGAAACTTTCTTGAGTTCTATCTCAGAAGAGATTGGCCGTGGGCATGCGGAAGTTTTACCCGGTATTGTCGAGCGCGCACTCAACCATGCTAACCTAGATTTTTCAGATTTAAGCTTGCTTGCAGTCAGCGAGGGCCCTGGATCATTTGCAGGTATTCGCGTTGGAATTTCGTTCATCCGCGCGCTTGCGCTAGCACTTAATATTCCATCTATTGGCATAAGCAGCCTGATTGCCATGGCGCATGCAACCTGCGAAACTGCAAGTCAGAATGCCCTCGCCGCCATTGACGCACGTCGCGGAGAAATCTATCTCGCTGTTGTTGATAGCAACGGATCCGTCGTAATCGAACCGGCAAAATATTCGGTTGAGGATGCAAATATGCTCGTGTCAAATTGTAAATATGTACTCTGCGGAAATGGAGTTGGTGTTCTTGAGACAGACAATTGCCAAATTGCCCATCAAAATGCATCAGCCCCCATTGAGATGATTGCTAAACTTGCTGTACAAAAACTGGAGGCATCTGGTAACCAGATCAAACCTCCAAAGGCACAATATTTGCGAGCAGCAGATGCCAAGAAACAGGCCGGTTTTGTATTAGATAGGCTCTAAAACATGGTCAAAATCGGAAAATTGTTCTCAAATAAACCAGATGTAGAGCTGCAGCCAGCAGTATCTGACCAGTCACCCCTTATCGCTGATCTTCATACAAAACTCTTTCGTCGTGGCTGGAGTGCAGACGAATGCGCATCCTTAATAAGCCAAAACACAGTTTTTGGATTTGTCGCACGCCCGATCAATCAATCAAAACCATTAGGCTTTGTGTTATCTCGTGTCATAGCTGATGAGGCGGAGATCCTTTCTATCGGCACAGATCAACGTGCCCAAAACCAGGGCCTCGGATGGCGTATGATGCAAGCTGTTATCGGGGAGGCTTCCAAACGTGGTGCGAAAAAATTATTTCTTGAAGTTGATGAAAATAACGAACCTGCTGTCATACTTTATAAAAAAATTGGCTTTAAGACAGTTGGAAAACGACAAGCTTATTATGACAACGGCGAGGATGCCAAAAGTAATGCGCTTGTATTAGAGTTCAAGCTGAATTAAAGCAATCTTTAAGAAAATGAGAGGGATTGTTTTAAATGGACAGCGAATTATCTCTTGAAGCCAGATGCGCCAAAGCTGGTTTACGGATGACTGAACAGCGGCGCGTTATTGCACGTGTGTTGGAACAATCGGCTGATCACCCCGATGCAGACGAACTACATCGCCGTTCTATTGAAGTTGATCCAAAGATATCCATCTCGACTGTTTATCGCACGGTTAATCTGTTTGAAGAACTTGGAATTATTGAACGGCACGATTTCCGCGATGGAAAATCTCGCTATGAAAGCGTCCCTGATGAACATCATGATCACTTAATTGATCTCAAATCAGGTAATATCATTGAATTTAACTCACCCGAGATAGAAGAATTACAAGAAAAAATTGCTAAAAAATATGGATTTAAGCTCGTTGATCATCGACTTGAACTCTATGGAATTCCCTTGAAGAAGGACTGATGTATGTACACGTTTTTACGTGCTGCTAAAATTATCTTAATACTTAGCTTATTAACCTTTACCCTTCTTCCTTTTTACCTTCTCGCGCTGTTGTTTCGGGATGATATATCACGATATTTTCCAACCATCTGGCATAAAGTTGCCTGTTGGTCTCTTGGCATAAAGATAAATCAACGAGGGTCTGTTTCCAAAAAGCAACCTTTAATGATTGCAGCAAATCATTCTTCATGGATTGATATTATTGCATTGGGGTCCTGCTTTCCGCTGGTGTTCATCGCAAAATCAGATGTAAAAACCTGGCCAATTTTCGGGTTTCTCGCAAAGCTTCAGCGTACAATATTCATTGAACGCACTAGACGCAGCAAAACCAAAGAACAGGTTGGAGAAATTTCTACACGCATGAAACATGGCGATATCGTTGTGCTTTTCCCCGAAGGCACAACATCTGACGGAAATTATGTATTGCCTTTTAAATCGGCTCTTTTTGGTGCGGTTCAACAAGCTCAGACTGATCTTGTTGATCATGAATTATTTATTCAACCCGTTTCAATTGCCTATCTTACCTCACATGGGATTCCCCTCAATCGCTCAAACCGAAGTTTGGCATCATGGCCCGGGGATGTTGAGCTCCTACCACATCTTAAAAACATCATCCTTGAAGGATCTATGGGGATTGAAATTACATATGCTGATCCCATTAAATATACCGAGGATATGAGCCGTTCCGAGATTGCAAAACAATGTGAAACCGCTGTTCGTAGTTGCTTGAATGCATCCCTACGGCAATAATTTATTGCCTATGGCGCTACGCCATCTATGCAAGGACAATATTTGCCTGTAAATAGCGCTCCATGAGCACTTTGGATAAACAAACACCCCAGCAAACAAGCGGCAAAGAGAAGAAGGTTTTTATCAAAACTTTTGGCTGCCAAATGAATGTGTATGATAGTGAGCGCATGAGTGATGCGCTGGCAAAAGATGGCTATTCCGAAACGACAAATGTTGACGATGCAGATCTTGTTTTGCTCAATACCTGTCATATTCGCGAAAAAGCAGCGGAGAAAGTTTATTCAGATCTTGGCCGGATTAATAAGACAAAAGAAAAACGCCTAGCCGCTGGCGGCAAAGATATGAAAGTCGCTGTTGCAGGCTGCGTAGCACAAGCTGAGGGCAAAGAAATATTGCGCCGCTCACCAGTTGTGGATTTGGTCATTGGCCCTCAAACATATCACCAACTGCCAAATGCCCTGGAACGTGTACATCAAGGCAAACGTGTTGTTGAAACCGAATTTACAGAAGACGACAAATTTGAACATCTGCCAAAGGCGGAGAAGAAACAAATTCGCTCTCGCGGCGTAACAGCATTTCTAACCGTTCAAGAAGGATGTGATAAGTTTTGCACCTTCTGTGTTGTGCCTTATACGCGCGGCTCAGAAGTTTCTCGCCCTGCAAATCAGCTGATATCAGAAGCTGAAAGCCTTGTTGCCGCTGGTGTGCGTGAAATTACTCTGCTTGGTCAAAATGTGAATGCTTGGCATGGCGAAGGCGGTGATGGGCGCGAATGGGGCCTTGGTGAACTTTTGCATGAACTTGCGAAGATTGAAGGGCTGGACCGGCTGCGTTATACGACAAGTCATCCGCGCGATATGGACCAGTCTTTGATCAATGCTCATCGTGATATTGAAAAACTGATGCCGTACTTGCATCTACCCGTGCAGTCGGGTTCAGACAAAATCTTGAAATCGATGAATCGCCGCCATACACGCGATGAATACATCAAACTCATGAAACGCATCCGCGATGTTCGCCCTGACCTAGCGCTGTCCGGAGATTTTATTGTCGGCTTTCCCGGTGAAACTGAAGAAGACTTTGAAGATACGCTTGACCTCATTAGACAGGTTGAATATGCGCAAGCCTATTCATTTAAATATTCACCTCGTCCGGGCACTCCCGGTGCGGATTTTGATAATCATGTGCCGGAAGATATCAAAGCGGATCGGCTTAAACGCCTTCAAACCTTGCTCGCAGAGCAACAATTAGCTTTCTCACAACAGTGTGTTGGCAAGGACATTGATCTTCTTTTGGAGAAAAAAGGTAAGAGAGAGGGACAGTTGATTGGTCGCTCTCCATGGCTCCAAAGTGTAATTGTTGATGCAAAAGAGTCACAAATAGGCGACATTATAAAGGTTCGAATCACCAGAGCGGCTCCAAACAGCTTGGAAGCCGATATTATCTAGCCAGAATAAACTGGTTAAAAATATTCAGGAGTCTACACTTTTGACAACACGGCACATGCCTTCAAATTCCTCTACCCAAAATGGTGCATCTGACACCACTCAAATCGAACTTACTTTTGATAACAATCGCCTCGCGACCATACTTTTCGGCCAATATGACCAAAATCTAGCGCTCATTGAACAAAAACTTGGCATCGACGCGCGCGCGCGCGGTAATAACGTGCTTCTCAATGGTTCAGAACGCGAGACAAATCAGGCAAAACGAGCACTTGATTATCTTTATGATCGCCTCCTGAAAGGTGAAGAAGTCGTCGCATCCGATGTTGATGGCGCAATCCGTATGGCCATTGCAGCCGATGATCAATTAAGTTTACCCACGATGGAAAGCGCCGCGAAGTTGACAATGGCACAAGTTTCAACACGCAAAAAAACACTGCAAGCACGAGGCCCAGCACAAGACGCTTATATTCGTGCAATGGAACGCGCAGAACTTGTATTTGGCATTGGCCCCGCTGGAACAGGTAAAACTTACCTTGCCGTTGCTTATGCTGCGCAATTGCTGGAGCGTGGACAAGTAGAGCGCATTATCCTATCTCGCCCTGCTGTTGAGGCTGGAGAACGTTTAGGGTTCTTGCCCGGAGATATGAAAGACAAAGTTGATCCTTATCTAAGGCCATTATACGATGCACTATATGACATGATCCCGGGCGATAAGGTTGAGCGCGCATTGGCTGCCGGTGTTATTGAGATTGCCCCCCTTGCCTTTATGCGTGGCCGTACACTGGCAAATTCTGTGATTATTTTAGATGAAGCACAAAACACAACACCTATGCAAATGAAGATGTTCCTCACGCGCTTAGGTGAAAATGGGCGTATGATTGTAACTGGTGATCCAAGTCAGGTTGACCTTCCGCGCGGTGTTAAATCAGGCCTTATCGAAGCGTTGGATGTGCTACGCGGCATCGAAGGTATTGTAGCCTGCAGGTTCCGCGATACCGATGTTGTGCGCCACCGCTTGGTTCAAAAAATTGTAACTGCATATGATAACAAGTTTAGCGAAACAAAGAAGCAAGATAGCAGTGAGTAATACATTTCCAAATGTTATCCATAATATCGCAATCGAAGCTTCACACTGGATTGATGAAAGTGAATTATTTTCTTTAGCAACAAAGTGTATTGATGCCTGCAATACATGGCTTAGCAAACATGAAAACCAGATATTTCCTGAAGAAGATATGGAATTGTCATTGCTCTTCACCGATGATGCTTCTATTCAACAAATCAACGTGAAATGGCGCGCGATGGATAAACCGACCAACGTGCTTTCTTTCCCAACAAAAGATTTAGGATCTGATGACACGCCGCTGCCCTTATTGGGCGATATTGTGTTTGCGTATGAAACAATTGAGCGCGAAGCAATCGAGCAAAATAAGAGTTTTGATGCACATTTAAGCCACTTGATGATACACGGCTACTTGCATCTTTTCGGTTTTGATCACATCGAAGACAAAGAAGCCGAGCATATGGAATTAACCGAGACTGGAATTTTAGCTTCAATTGGCCTATCTAATCCGTATAATGATGCTTAACCTGGCAAATAGTAAAAGAGAAAATGAACCAACATAACGCGGCGACGCAAGCTCAAACAACAGAGCAAGACTTAATGGGCGAACAGCCCGAAGAAGGCGACAGTCGATCGGAATCTTCAAACGACATTTCCACTAAAACAAGATCTGGGTCAGGATTTTGGCAAAGACTTAAGCGTGCAATTTTCGGACGTAATGGTGCCGAATCTTTACGTGAAGATATTAGTGAAGCACTTAAAAACAGCGATGGCCTCGATTCTGCTTTTTCTGCTGATGAACGAGCGATGCTGGATAATATTCTGCTCATGCGTGAAGTTCGAGTTCATAAAGTCATGGTTCCGCGCGCAGATATTGAAGCTGTTGACCGCTCCATTACATTGGGTGAGTTATTGACGGTATTCGAAAGCTCCGGCCATTCCCGCATGCCAGTTTTCAATGAAAATTTGGATGATCCAAAGGGTATGGTTCATATTCGAGACCTATTGGCTTATCTTACCAAACAAGCTCGAAATGGTCGTCGCTCATCAAAATCACCAACATCGAGAACACCGGCCAAACCTCTTGATTTAACGCGCATAAAGCTTGACAAAACACTTCAAGAGGCAGGCATTATCCGCAGTGTATTGTTTATCCCAGAATCCATGCTCGCGGCTGACCTTCTAAAACGAATGCAGGCTACGCGTACTCAAATGGCTTTGGTTATTGACGAATATGGCGGCACCGATGGTCTTATTTCGCTAGAAGATATTGTTGAGATAGTCGTCGGCGACATTGAAGATGAACACGATGACGTTGATGGTCCTCTCATCACATCAATGAATGATGGTGTCTGGCAGGCTGATGCTAAAGCAAGTATTGAAGAATTAACACCAATTATCGAAACTGACCTTACACGCAGCGAAAATGCTGAATATGCTGATACGTTAGGCGGGTTGATATTTGCAAGCTTAGGCCGCGTTCCTGTTCGCGGTGAAGTGGTTCGAATGGTGCCTAAGTTTGAGTTCCATATTATGGAAGCTGATGCACGTCGCATTAAGCGTGTTGAAATTGTACGCCTCAAAACACGTCGCGCGCACAAAACGATCGCCGACACCAATGATGAGGCAGGTAATGACACAAACACGACCGCGGCTGAATAATTGGATATATAATTATACATATCCCCTACAATTTGTTGAAAATTGGCCTCAACCTTTTTGGATGCGCTTGTTCTTAATGCATACAGTCAGATAATCTTACTGTCGTGCACGTAAACGATTCGGCTGTGTTACAATTGGCTTTACAAATATTAAATAGCTGTAAATCTAATCTCGTTGCCGACAACCCTAGGAGTTAATGCCTGACATGTTGGATAAAATTTCCGGCTATATCATGCTGTCCTGGGGAGTTCCTCGATTTGTAATTGCTTTTGGGGCCGGAGCGGTTTTGAATTTGGCGCTCGCTCCCATTCATTTTTTTGCAATTATATTCATCTCATTTCCAATATTAATCTGGCTATTGGATGGCGCTAGTGGACAACCCGATAAAGGGCTTATAAATCGGCAAATACCTGCTTTTTTTTCCGGATGGAGCTTCGGTTTTGGATACTTTGTTGGTGGGTTGTGGTGGCTAGCCAACGCCGTTATCACAGGAGGGGATGGAGCCTATTGGGCAGTTCCCTTTGCAATCTTCGGATTGCCAGCGTTTTTGGCGATCTTTTTCGGTTGCGCGACAGCATTTGCGAGAATGTTCTGGAAAGATAATATATCTAGAATTCTGTTACTTTCTGCGAGTTTAGGCATTTTTGAATTCCTACGCGGACATATTTTCACTGGGTTTCCCTGGAACACACTTGGATATCTTTCAATGCCATCTCCAATTGCAATGCAATCGGTGGAGATTGTTGGCATATACGGCATGACCATATTGACTGTTGTCGTGGCATCAACACCTGCGCTTTTCGCCACAAAAACAGGCCTTAAAACAGGCCTTTTTATCAGCTCGATACTCATTACTCTACATGTAGGTTACGGATTAATCGCATCCCATTTTAATGGTCCAGAAACAACGAGTTCCCACATCGTTCGAATCGTGCAGCCTTCAATTAATCAGTCGGAAAAATGGGATACAACCAAAAGAGAAGAAATATTTGAGACTTATTTAAAATTGACGGCAGACGATGAGGCAGAAGGCAGTGAGCGCCCATCCATCATTATCTGGCCAGAAACATCGGTGCCCTATATTTTAACCAAGACCCCAGACGCATTGGCGCAAATTGCAGATACATTGGAATTGGGACAAACATTGATTGTCGGCGCAGTTAGGCTCGAAGGTGACGGACTTAACCCAACGGATAAATATTATAATTCTATCCATGTTATCGATGATGAAGGTCAGATTTTGGATTCTGCTGACAAGGCTCACCTTGTTCCATTCGGAGAATATCTACCCTTTGAAAAATTTGCTCGAAACATCGGCCTCACGCCACTTGCTGAAACATTCGGTGGATACACGGCAGCAACAGGACAGAAGACCTTAAAACTTCGCGATGGGACAGAATTATTGCCCCTCATCTGCTACGAGGCAATTTTTCCTGCATATACAGGTGACAACCAAACCACAGCACAATTCATTGTCAATGTTACAAATGATGCGTGGTATGGCATATCGCCTGGCCCTTATCAGCACCTACAGCAAGCGCAAGCAAGATCTATTGAATCTGGCCTACCAATGTTACGCGCTGGCAATAATGGAATATCAGCTGTGATCGATAACCGCGGCTCAATTTTGTCTGGAATGGGATTGAATTTTGTCGGGTTTATTGACCACTCAGTTCCACCCAAAAGAGGCACTATTTGGAGTGAGCAGTCACGAATTTACGCCTTTCTCCTAATTCTAGCCTTAATTGGCGTAGTAATATTACGGATGCATTTACAAAGGCGCTAAGCAGAGTGGTCGCAGTATTTCTTGGGGAAATTTGCTTAGTTAGTATTATTTAGTTTATATAGATCTGTAAGCAACGCTATAACTGCTTACTTAGCACAGTTAAGTACTCCTGAATTTCATGAGTATAATACTAATAATAAACAACATATAAGTGCTCCGTAAGGATATATTTATGACAGCCATTAAGAAAACTCCGAATCCAATAGACATACATGTCGGAAGCCGAATCCGCTTAAGACGTACAATGTTGAGCATGAGCCAAGAAAAACTTGGTGAAGCGCTTGGAATTACTTTTCAACAAATTCAAAAATATGAAAAAGGGACCAATCGCGTTGGTGCCAGTCGCCTACAAAATATCTCATCTGTTTTGAATGTTCCCGTTGCTTTTTTCTTTGAAGACGCTCCTGGTGACCCACAAACTGGTCAAGGCGGTATGGCCGAAGCAAACAGCTCAAACTACGTTGTTGATTTCTTGTCTTCATCAGAGGGCTTGCAGCTCAATCGCGCATTTATCAAAATTGAAGACCCGAAAGTGCGGCGAAAACTTGTTGATCTTGCAAAAGCTCTAGCAGCAAGCAGCGATTCATCTGACAGCTAATAAACCAATACATCTCTAGAATCCAAATTGCCTGCGACTGATTTCAACCCAGTCGCAGGCAATTTCTATTTTAGCAATATTTATATTACGTTTTATAAAGAAAATTCCTTCATAATATCAAAACGATCATTTGCACATATCAAGATATATTTATATCCTTGTATTATATTTTCGATTTACGTAAAAGGTTATACAAATAATTAGCTAGACAATCGACTAAGCGAGGAATCTCATGGCACGCGGTAATTATCTTTTCACAAGCGAATCTGTTTCAGAAGGTCATCCAGATAAGGTATGTGACCGAATTTCGGATGAAATTGTAGATCTAGTGTATAAAGAAGCTCGCAAAACAGGGATGGACCCATTCAAGGTTCGCGTTGCATGCGAAACTCTAACAACAACAAATCGTGTCGTGATTGCCGGTGAAGTCCGCGTGCCAGATACACTCCTTAAGAAAGACAAAGCTGGAAACATCGTCAAAGACGCTGCTGGCCTTCCCGTTGTAGCTGCTGGACGCTTTAGATCAGCTGCGCGACGCGCAATCCGCGATATTGGCTATGAGCAAGACGGTTTCCACTGGAAAACAGCACGTGTGGATGTGCTTCTTCACGGTCAATCACCGGACATCGGTCAGGGTGTTGATAGTGCTGCGGATAAACAAGGTGAAGAAGGTGCTGGCGATCAGGGCATAATGTTTGGGTACGCATGTCGCGAAACAGAGGCACTTATGCCCGCACCAATCTATTATTCGCACAAAATTCTGGAACTACTCGCTGCGGCCAGAAAATCCGGTGAAGGCGATGCGGCCAAACTAGGACCAGACGCAAAAAGTCAGGTCACGGTCCGTTATGTTGATGGCATACCGCATGAAGTAGATTCAATTGTGCTTTCAACTCAGCATCTTGATGAAAGTTGGGATCAAAAGAAAGTTCGCCAAGTATGTGAACCATATATCCGAGAAGCTATGGGTGATTTACCAATTGCTGAAGATTGCACATGGTACATTAACCCGACAGGAAAATTCGTCATTGGTGGCCCTGACGGGGATGCAGGCCTTACTGGGCGTAAAATTATCGTAGACACCTATGGCGGTGCAGCGCCTCACGGTGGTGGCGCTTTCTCAGGTAAAGACACGACAAAAGTTGACCGCTCTGCGGCATATGCCGCACGTTATTTAGCCAAAAATGTCGTGGCGGCAAAACTTGCTGATAAATGTACTATCCAACTTTCCTACGCAATTGGCGTTGCGCAACCTTTATCAGTCTATGTTGATTTGCATGGCACTGGTAAGGTTTCAGAAGACGTTATCGAGGCTGCCATTCGTGAGAACATGGATCTCTCTCCAACAGGCATTCGCAAACATCTTGATCTTAACAAGCCAATTTATGCCCAGTCTGCAGCTTATGGTCACTTTGGTCGTAAACCTGGTAGAAACGGCTCGTTCTCTTGGGAAAAAACAGACCTTACGGCTGCTTTAAAACAGGCAGTAAAGAAAGCAGCTTAGAAATTTTCTGAGAGTTCCTCAATGTCAGACAAAGATCATCCGACACGGTCGACCGAAGCATTTTTCGGTCGGCGCAAAGGTAAGCATCTCAAAGAAAATCATCTTAAAGCACTCAGCGAAGTACTACCAAGACTAAAGTTGGATTTGTCGAGACAAGCTCCTGAAAACCTATTTGAGCTTTGGGATCGTCCATTTACATCTATACGTTTAGAAATTGGCTTCGGCGGCGGTGAACACCTCCTTCACCGCGCCCGTTCTTCTTCTATGCAGGATGTTGCCTTTATCGGCATTGAGCCTTTCGTCAATTCCATGGCTAAACTGGTTCAATCCGTTAGCAATGACCCAATTGATAACCTTCGACTGTTTGATGATGACGCAACGTTTGTGCTCGATTGGCTACCTGACCATTGCCTTGATCATATTGACTTGCTTTACCCAGATCCATGGACAAAGAAGCGTCATTGGAAGCGTCGATTTGTTTCTAAGGTAAATCTTGATCGTTTCGCACGCGTATTGAAGCCCGGTGGCAAGTTTTGTTTTGCCTCGGATATCGATACATATGTGAACTGGACATTACAGCATATCAAAGCCCATGATGAATTTAGCTGGATTGCAAATGGACCGGATGATTGGACAAAACCATGGCAAGACTGGCCATCAACCCGCTATGAAGCGAAGGCCTTCCGCGAAGGCCGCACACCTGCCTATTTAGACTTTATCAAAAAGTAATCTATTATAAGCGATCTTAAGAAAGCAATCTTCGCCGCTTACTGCGTCGGACTAAAAGATGATGGTGCAGCTTGGATTGCTTTTGCAACTCCATCCTGAACTTGGAATATTGCAAGGCCTCGCTCGTTAAGACCCGATGGCAAGAACCTAAAGATACCTGATGCACCGATAAAACCCTGGCGCCTTTGAATTTCGGTTGCCGTAATCTGCTGACCTGGTCTTTCTTTAAGCAATCCACCCACAAGCAGAACTGCATCATAACCTAAAGCCGCATTTACAGTTGGTTCGCTGCCAAATTTTTGCGCATATCTTTGTTTAAACGCTTGAAACCTTGCCTGATCCATATCAGCAAACACAGCACCTTGCAGTTCTGGAGCGCTCAGGTTTGCAGTTCGCCACTGCCCGGTGCCGATGACCATTTTATTGTTCAGATCAACACCAAGGCGCTTCAACTGTCGAATGATGGCCGCAGGTGTATTGCCCCCATCAGGTATAAAAATTGCATCCGACTGCTGTGCTGCACCAAGAGCTTCTGTAATCGCCGCCTGAACTGACTTACTGTTATACTGATACTTCGAAATGGCTAGTAACTGCCCGCCGCTAGCTTGAATCGTTGACCGCAGTTGGCGCTCAACCAAATTTCCATATGCGCCGCTTGGCAATATGGCGGTAAATGATCTTTTTCCTTGCGAAATAGCGTAGTTAACCGACCTTGAAACAAGTTGGTCTGGCAAGAATGAAATCAAGTAACCCCCTGCACCAGCTGCGGTTGGGTCGGAAGAAAAAGCTACAAGCGGACGCCCTGACTGGGTAATAATTGACCTTGCAGATGTGACTGAACTTGAAAATAAAGGTCCTAGCACCACAGCTGATCCTTCGCGAATAGCTGCCTGGGTGGCCGTAATTGCACCTGCGGGTGTGCCAGCTGTATCCTTAATTACAAGCTCCATCACATCTCCACCAAGATCGGAGATAGCCAGCTCAGCCGCATTCTGGATTTGCTTTGCAACCGCAGAGCCATTTCCCGGTGCCGTGCGGGGGATCAAAAGAGCAACTCGGGCTGGACCAAATCCTAAAACATCACCCACAGCTGGACCTGTTTTAGCGGGTAATGTTGAAGCATTTACGGTTTGGGCTTTTGTTTGAGAGCCTAAACCAAAATCAGTTACACCTGATTGGCAACCAGACAGAATAACAGTCGCAGCTACGCACATCGCGGCTGTTTTCAATTTACGCATTTGCTGCCCATACATGAATAGAGTGCCCCACCCCAAAAATTGCAATTTCATGTTTTTACCGCAGACTTGCCAAATTTTCCAGCGGCCAATAGGAGATTAGTGTTTTATTTGATAGATTTATGCGGTTACAAGTAGCGTAAAATACCAATGGAGCCTTCGTGACAGACCAAAATTACACAATTGCGACGTTTAAAATCAACGCCAAGCCGATTGAACCTGGCCTTTACATTGTTGCAACTCCCATTGGGAACTTAGGTGATATTACATTGCGTGCGCTAGAAACGCTCGCTGCTTGTGATGTTATAGCTTGCGAAGATACGAGAACCAGCAGCAAATTGCTAAATCGCTTTAATATCAAAACACGTACAATTGCCTATCATGAGCACAATGCGGCTTTTGCATCTGAGAAGATGATAGCAGCACTTGATGAAGGCAAAACAATTGCTCTTATATCCGATGCGGGAACACCACTTATCTCTGATCCCGGCTACCGCATTGTCAATGCAGCATCTGCAGCAGGTCACCCCGTCATTCCAATTCCGGGTGCAAGCGCATTACTTTCGGCGCTCATGGGCGCGGGGTTGCCAACAGACAGTTTTTTCTATGGTGGTTTCTTGCCACATAAAGAAAAAGCTAAACGTGATCGTCTCACGGAAGTTTCCCGCATAGAAGCAACACTTATTTTATACGAATCTCCAAATCGCTTGCTAGCATCGTTAAAAACAGCAGAGGATGTATTGGGTGGAGACCGTCTTGCTTGTGTTGGCCGTGAGCTTACCAAATCTTACGAAGAATTCGTACGAGGGACACTATCTGAACTTGTTGAAACATTTTCTGAACGTGCAATTAAAGGAGAAATTGTGTTGGTTATCGGGCCACCCACACAGTCTGAGGTTATGTCAGATGATGAAGTTATGGGTTGGCTCAAAGAACTTGCGCGTGACCTACCAACGGGAAAAGCTGCCAGCGAGGCCGCACGTCTTACAAACCGTCCACGCAAAGAACTTTATAAAATCCTACTCGATTTAAAAAACAAAAATCCCTAAATGTCAGAACCAGCAAACAGAAAAAAGGCCTATCGAAAAGGTTTTATCGCTGAATATATCGCGGCAATGTTTTTGTTGTTTAAAGGCTATCGCATTTGTGCGCTACGCCACAAAACTAAACTTGGAGAAATTGATATCATCGCAAAGAAAGGTGAGCTTGCAATTTTCGTTGAGGTGAAAGCGCGTAAAACTGCTCAAATAGGAATAGACGCAGTTTCTCACGCTTCCCAATCTCGAATCAAAAACGCAAGCGATCTGTGGTTAGCAAAACAAAGAGATGCACAAAAATTATCTCAACGATATGACATCATTGTTATCACCCCAACAAGTTTTCCCGCACATTTTTTGGATGCTTTTTGAGAACAGATATTGAGTTCATCAGCTAACAGTCCTATTTCAAGCATCAACAAGGATAAAATCATGACTGATATTAAAAAAGTAGCGGTTCAAATGGACCATGTCTCTGGCATTGATATTACCGGTGATACGACATTTGCATTGTCGCTTGAGGCTCAGGCTCGCGGATATCAACTTTTCCATTATACACCTGATCGCTTAAGCCAGCGCGACGGAGAAGTGTATGCGTCTATGGAAGTCATGACATTGAAGGATGAAGTTGGTGATCATTTCACTTTGGATGAAGCTAAAAAGGTGTCTTTATCTGACATGGATGTTGTGCTTTTACGCCAAGACCCGCCCTTTGACATGAATTATATCACAAGCACGCATTTGCTTGAACTTGTCCACCCGAAGACACTTGTCGTCAATGATCCTGCATGGGTTCGTAATTCTCCTGAGAAAATTTTTGTGACAGAATTCACCGATCTAATGCCCAAAACTTTGATCACAAAAGATCCTAGAGAAATCATGGATTTCCGCCAAGAAGTAGGCGATATGATCTTAAAGCCTCTTTATGGTAATGGCGGTGCAGGCGTATTTTTGCTGAATAAAGATGATCAGAACCTCACTTCCCTCTTGGAAATGTTCGGTGACCTATTCGTCGAGCCTTATATCGCTCAGCAATATTTGCCAGCAGTTCGCGCAGGAGATAAGCGTATTATTCTCATCGAAGGTGAACCGGTTGGCGCAATTAACCGCGTACCCGCCGAAGGTGATGCACGCTCCAACATGCATGTCGGTGGAAAGGCGGAAGCCATTGAATTAACACCGCGCGATAAAGAAATTTGTGACCGCATTGGACCAGCATTGCGCGAGCGCGGGTTTACTCTCGTCGGCATCGATGTCATCGGCGACTATATGACTGAAATCAACGTCACATCGCCCACAGGTGTGCGTGAGGTGAAGAAATTTGGCGGCACTGATATTGCAAGCTTATTCTGGGATGCGATTGAAAATCGCAAGAAAAATGGCGGACAATTCGTTCTTTAATTGTTCCATTTTCGCAACCAAATACAACTCATCACAACCTGAAATGCAAAAATACAGCATTTTGTTCTCATAATGTTCTTGTTTTTACGACACAAACATGTGTATTGTAAAACCCGATACTCGCAAATAGTGTATTAGAGCACAATATGGGGACGTAAATGGTTGCGCATGTAAAGACTGTCGCATTTCAGGGAATTGAAGCTCTGCCTGTTGATGTTCAGGTTATGATTTCACCCGGGAAGATTGGCATGCATATTGTTGGCTTGCCAGACAAGGCCGTTGCTGAAAGTCGCGAGCGGGTACAAGCTGCACTTCATGCATCTGGCTTATCGTTACCTGCGAAAAAAGTTACGATTAATTTAGCGCCCGCTGATCTACCCAAAGAAGGATCCCATTTCGATCTTCCTATTGCGCTTGGTCTAATGGCAGCGATGGATGCAATCCCAAATGATGTTTTGCAGAACTATGTTGTTCTAGGCGAATTATCGCTTGATGGAGCAATTTCTTACGTTACAGGTTCACTTCCTGCAGCCATCGGTGCCAATGCGATGGATCGTGGTTTAATCTGCCCCGAAGCCTGTGGCGCAGAGGCCGCATGGGCAGATGAAGATATGGATATTTTAGCACCCATAAGCCTGATCTCAATTGCCAACCATTTTCGAGGCACCCAAGTCTTATCGCGGCCAAAACCAGCGCAACGAGCACTTACAACCAACTTACCTGATCTAGCCGACATAAAAGGGCAAGAAACAGCAAAACGCGCATTGGAAGTCGCAGCGGCTGGCGGGCATAATTTACTGATGGTTGGTCCGCCTGGTTCTGGAAAATCCATGCTTGCATCCCGTCTTCCATCCATTTTACCACCTCTTACGCCGGCTGAAATGCTCAGTGTGTCGATGGTTCATTCCATTGCTGGACAATTATCTGGTGGGCATTTAACTGATCAACGTCCATTTCGGTCACCGCATCACTCTGCTACCATGGCAGCAATGGTTGGCGGTGGTGCAAAAGCACGTCCAGGTGAAGTTTCTATGGCACATAAAGGGGTCTTGTTTTTAGATGAATTTCCAGAATTTTCACCGCAAGTTCTGGATTCCCTGCGCCAACCTCTGGAAAGTTCACAATCTGTCATCGCACGGGCCAATCACCGCGTGAGTTATCCAGCAGATATTCAACTGATCGCAGCCATGAACCCGTGCCGCTGCGGCATGGCAGGAGAGCCCGGGCAGACCTGTGCACGTGGTCCACGTTGCCAAACCGACTACCAAGCTCGTATTTCAGGCCCTTTATTAGACCGTATCGACCTGCGCATCGAAGTGCCTGCCGTTACGGCAATGGACCTCATACAACCAAAGCCTGCTGAACCAAGTGAGAACGTCGCGAAAAGAGTTTTGCGAGCCCGGCAGCTGCAAGAACAAAGATATCAAGACCTTAGCCATAGCGATGTTTTAGTCAATGCGCGTTGCCCCACCGCATTGATTGAAAAGGTTGCCCAGCTGGATAAGGCTGGAACATCCCTGTTGCAAGAAGCAGCAGAAAAAATGGTGTTTTCTGCTCGCGCTTATCATCGTGTGTTAAAAGTTGCCCGAACGCTTGCCGATTTAGATAATTCAGACATTGTGGGTCGAATTCATTTAGCAGAAGCGATCTCTTATCGAATTGCAGGTGAACGACTGACACAAGCCGCATAGTTTATTTATTGCTTAACTTGTTCCCGTTGAACCAAACCCGCCAGTACCGCGAACTGTCTCACTTAGTGCATCAATTTCCCTAACCTTTGCCTGCACCACTGGCGCGACAACCATTTGCGCCACGCGCATACCCCGTGTGATTTTAAATGCCTCTTGGCCCAAATTTGCCAGAATGATTTTTACTTCACCTCGATAATCGCTATCGATAGTGCCAGGCGTATTAAGACACGTGACACCATGCTTTAAGGCCAAGCCCGAACGCGGTCTGATTTGAACCTCAAATCCTTGAGGTATTTCAAAGATAAACCCGGTTGGCACTAGCGTTCGTCCGGTCGGGGGAATGACAAACGTATCATCCTCTCCAATTGCAGCACGCAAATCCATACCGGCAGAACCTGTCGTTTCATACTCCGGCAAGGCGATGCCTACGCCATGTGGCAGACGATAAAACCCGATAGTTGGATGGGACATTTTATACCCTTATTAATTTCTTTGACATCAACATCCAAATTTCCAAACAAGCGTCAATTGCATCTTTCCTGTTTAGAGGTTAGAAGCTTGCTCAATCAACAGGAAATCATTCTAAATGACTGAGACGCTCTCTGAGGCGGTATCGCGCCGTAGAACTTTTGCGATCATTTCGCACCCAGATGCTGGTAAAACGACTCTCACTGAAAAACTTTTGCTTTTTGGTGGCGCTATTCAGCTTGCAGGCGAGGTGAAAGCCAAAAAGGACCGTATTCAAACGCGATCCGATTGGATGAAGATCGAACGTGAGCGCGGCATTTCCGTCGTCACATCCGTAATGACATTCGAGTATGATGATAAAGTCTATAATCTTCTAGATACACCAGGCCACGAAGACTTCGCCGATGATACATACCGTACATTAACGGCAGTCGATGCGGCTGTCATGGTTGTAGATGCTGCCAAAGGTATCGAACCTCGAACACTCAAACTTTTTGAAGTTTGTCGTTTGCGCGATATTCCAATTATCACATTTGTAAATAAGATGGACCGTGAGGCCCGCGACATTTTTGAAATCCTTGACGAGATTGAAGAAAAACTTGCGCTTGATACGGCTCCCATCACATGGCCGATTGGTCAGGGCAAAACATTTTCTGGCACCTACCACTTAGCTGATAACAGCGTTCGCAAAAATGATAGTGAAACTGAAACGACACCCGTAATTGGGCCAGAGGCTGACAGTGCAGCAGGTTTGCTTCCTGAAAATGAGCGGGAAGCATTTATTGAATCTTGCGCTCTCGCACAAGAGGCATGTAATCCATTTGATTTAGAAGCCTTTCTTGCAGGGCATTTATCTCCCGTGTTCTTTGGGTCCGCCTTGCGTAACTTCGGTGTTCGAGACCTAATCAATGCACTTGGGAAGTTCGCACCACCACCTCGTTCTCAAGTTGCTGATATTAGAACTGTTGAGGCGATAGATCCGAAAATGTCTGCTTTCGTATTTAAAATTCAGGCGAATATGGACCCCAACCACCGAGACCGTATCGCATTTGTGCGTGTTTGTTCAGGCCAGCTGAAACGTGGCATGAAAGCTCGCCTTGCCAGAACCGGTAAACTTATGGGGCTATCAGCGCCACAATTCTTTTTTGCATCTCAACGACAACTTGCAGACACCGCTTATGCTGGCGATGTAGTGGGCATTCCCAATCACGGGACATTACGCATTGGCGATACGTTGACCGACGGTGAGGCACTTGTTTTCCAAGGCGTACCAAATTTCGCACCTGAAATATTGCGTCGTGTAAGGCTGGAAGATGCCATGAAAGCCAAGAAGTTGAAGGAAGCGCTGCAGCAAATGGCCGAGGAAGGCGTCGTGCAGCTCTTTATTCCAGAGGATGGATCACCCGCAATCGTGGGTGTAGTTGGTGCGCTCCAACTTGATGTATTGAAAGAACGTTTAAAAGTTGAATACAGCCTTCCGGTTAGCTTTGAATTGGCTAGATTCTCTATTTGCCGCTGGATTTCTGCAGATGATGAAAGTGATGTTGACCAATTTATCAAGACCCACCGCGGTGATATTGCACGCGATCTTGATGGCGACCCGGTATTTTTAGCTGCGGACGGCTTTTCATTGAATTATGAAGCCGACAGGTCACCATCAATTAAGATGGTTGATATTAAAGAATATCAAACTCAATAAATTTGCATCTTGTAGATTTATTTTTCTTGAAACAAAGGGCCACAATTTCTACATCTGTTACCTACAATACATGAGGGTCGTACTCTCATAAAATGTTCTGTTTTATTGCAATGACCAATTGGTCAGAAGGAGAAAATAATGTCACTTCGCATCAACGATACGGCACCAGATTTTACTGCCGAAACTACACAAGGCACAATTAATTTCCACGAATGGATGGGCGATAGTTGGGCGGTGTTATTTTCTCACCCAAAAGACTTTACCCCCGTTTGCACCACAGAACTTGGCACAATGGCTGGCATTGCACCTGAGTTTGAAAAACGCAATGTAAAGATCATTGGCATCTCCGTTGATCCCGTTGAAAGTCATGAAAAATGGAAAGCTGACATTGCAACAGCTACTGGCCATAATGTTGATTACCCACTGATTGGCGACAAAGATCTAGCTGTTGCGAAAGCATTTAGTATGTTGCCAGCTTCGGATGGCGATACATCAGAAGGCCGTACTCCGGCAGATAACGCAACAGTTCGTTCAGTGTTCGTCATCGGACCTGATAAAAAGGTTAAGTTAGTTCTCACATATCCAATGACAACTGGCAGGAATTTTAATGAAATTCTTCGAGCGATTGATTCCATGCAACTCACTGCAACACACAAAGTAGCGACACCTGCAAACTGGGAAAATGGTGATGATGTTATTATCACGCCAGCCGTTTCGAACGAAGAAGCAACTGAAAAATTTGGTAGCTTTGACACTGTTTTGCCTTACCTGCGCAAAACAAAACAGCCAAAATAAAACTATCATATCTAATGAAAACCGGCGAAATTCGCCGGTTTTTTTGTAATGTTTTTTGCTTAATCTACAAATGACCCTGATCTAAGATCTCGCATCGCCTGATTGATCTCTTCTTGCGTGTTCATCACGATAGGCCCATGCCAAGCCACCGGCTCCTCAATTGGTTTTCCTGAAACTAGCAAGAATCTAATACCCTCTTCACCGGATTGCACAGTAATCTCATCGCCCGTATCGAAAACAACCAAGGTACGGTCACCGCTCAGGTCGCGCAGGTGCACTTCCTCCCCTGCGATTTCTTTTTCAATCAGTATGCCCTGCGGTCTAGATGCATCTCGAAATGTACCGGACCCAGCGAATATATATGCAAAAGCTGATTTATAGGTATCCACTTTAAAACGTTTTCTTGTGAGCGGTGGTACGGAAATATCCAAAAAAGTTGGCTCCGCAGCAACACCTTCTACTGGGCCAGTTTTACCCCAAAAGTCACCAATAATTACACGCGCAACCGTTCCATCATCCTCTATCACTGTTGGAATTTCTTTAGATGAAATATCCTGATATCGCGGGTCAGTCATTTTTAACGCAGATGGCAAGTTTGCCCATAGTTGAAAACCATGCATCTTTCCAGTTGCATCACCATGAGGCATTTCTTGGTGCATAATTCCGCGACCTGCAGTCATCCATTGCACATCGCCTGCCCTCATACTACCTCGATTGCCAAGACTATCGCCATGTTCGACAGAGCCAGCAAGCACATACGTAATTGTCTCAATGCCGCGATGGGGGTGCCATGGGAAACCATTCTCATATTTTGCCGGGTCATCATTTCGAAAATCATCGAACAACAAAAAGGGGTCCGCAAGAGTTGGATCCGTAAATCCAAATGCGCGATGCAAATGCACGCCCGCACCTTCCATCGTAGGTACCGCTTGAGAAGTAGATTTAATTGGCCTGATAGACATATCTTATCCTTCGGTTTAACACCGTTTCTTTGCGTTCTACCGACAACGTATAGATTGCACTCTTCAAAACAAGTCATAGACTAAACGACAAATTATTCGCAAAAACGCAACAATAACGGGATTTACTCAAACAAGGTTTGTAAGAGGGATAGCAGTCTCTTCTTTGACTTCTTCCATAATGAAAGAAGCTGAAACATCTGCAAGTGGTACATTTCCAATTAATTTTTTGTACAGTCTATCATATGCTTTTACATCGCTTACACGTGCGCGAAGAACATAGTCAATCTCACCCGAGGTTCTATAAAACCCAACAATTTCAGGTATTGTCGATACGGTTTGCTTCAAGCGCTCGAACCAATGATCGTCATGATTGGATGTGCGAATAAATATCATGACAGATAAACCACAGCCAGCCATTTCAGCATCAAGCACCGCAACTCGACCCTTGATAATTCCACTCTCCTCAAGCTGTTTTAGTCGACGCCAGCATGTATTGCGGGGAACACCTGTCTTCTCAGACAGAGCCTCTACAGACAGAGTGCCATCTTTCTGTAATTCATTCAAAATTCGGGAATCTTGTTCGCTTATTTTCATGGTAATGGGATATATATCTCATTTTTTCGCGCACATCTAGATATATTGAGACATCATTCCCAAGAAATATTGTTATAATGGATGTATCAAGGGGAGCAAAATATGCAAAAACTTATAAATGCATTCATCGAACATCCACAATCAGTTGACGAGACCTATTGGCAGCACATGTTATTTGCCGGCAGTTTCTCATATAAATTAACGCTGGCCGCAATGGCTGCGATGGTCCACGCTATTTTCCCATTTCTATTTGAGAAAACAGCAAGCACAATTCTTCAAGGCCTCGTTAATAAGATGCACAATCGATCTTAACAAAACAGGGATATTACTAGATTGAAATTCCTGAAAGTTTCAACGCGATATATTCAACCAAACGACTGGCAACCTGCGATTTACTCAGATCCGGCCAATCCTGAACATTATCCTTAGAAATAATTTTCACCCTATTTCGATCGCCACCCATAATGCCAGTTTCCGGTGATACATCATTTGCAACAATTAAGTCCGCACCCTTGCGCTTAAGTTTTGATGTTGCATTATTGACGAGATTCTGCGTCTCTGCTGCAAAACCAACGACAATTTCAGGTCTTTGCTTATGATGTCCGACAGTTTTTAAGATATCCGGATTTTCAACCAATTCAAAATTTGGGACAGATTTCCCCTTCTGTTTTTTAATTTTTTCACCCGCCTCACCTTTTACGCGCCAGTCTGCAACTGCTGCGACCATAATGGCGATATCAACAGGAAGAAGCTGTTCAACAACATCCAACATTTCTTCAGCACGCTCTACGCGCACAACATCAACGCCATAAGGGTCAGGAATATCTACTGGACCGGAAATTAGCTTTACTTTAGCGCCAGCTCTTGAAAGCGCTGCGGCAATAGCATGCCCTTGCTTACCAGAAGAACGATTGGCAATATAGCGTACGGGATCAATCGGCTCGTGGGTAGGGCCGGACGTCACAATTGCCGTTTTGCCGAGCAATGGCTGAGGGCGATCATCAAGAAGTTCATTTGCCGCCATCGCAATAGACAACTCATCAGCGAGACGCCCTTTGCCTGCCTCGCCACTTTCTGCCATCTCGCCAGCCTCAGGTTCAATCACATGAACACCATCTTGCTTAAGTGCCATCAAGTTTCGCTGAGTTGCTTTATTCATCCACATCTGAGGGTTCATTGCAGGCGCAATGAGAATAGGCTTATTCGTGGCAAGCAAAATTGTCGAAGCAAGATCATCGGCTATACCATTGGCCATTTTTGCCATAATGTTAGCTGTTGCTGGAGCAACCAACACAAGATCACAGTCTCGTGCCAAGCGGATATGGCCTACATCTTGTTCATCTTCACGCGAAAAAAGCTCCGTATAAACATGATCGGCAGCAAGCGCGCCGACCGATAGTGGTGTGATAAATTCTTGCGCACCATTTGTCATAACAGGCCTTACAGACACACCCCGCTCGCGCAAGCGACGAATGAGATTAAGCGATTTATAGGCAGCAATACCACCAGTAATAATAAGAAGTACTCGCTTTCCATCTAACGCAGGCATATCGTGGACATTAGAAGGCGTGGGCATCGGCGAGGAAACGGACATAGTAGGCTCCCCTGTTGACTCATCTAATCCCGCCAGCAAAAGACGCATCTCCTCTTCCATTGATCTACCATTTGCAGCAGCCTGCTCGCGCAGTTTTTGCTTTATCTCAGGATCAAGATTCCGAATTGTTAAACTAGCCATAACGCTTCCCATATGATTGCAATGCAATCAATTATAAGAATTTTACGCCATCATTGCAATCAAATTGAAGAATAAGCCATCATTGCTAAACTAATTGCAATGACCCACAGCGCCCAACGGCCTCCACGTGCATAATGAGCTTCTGCTTTGCCAATATTTTTCGCTGTCTGTTCATCAAAGCGCAAACCATGCTCAGTCATATATGAAATTTCAGACGACATCTTCTCAGCCTGCATCGCAATCTCGGGTGCCATTTTCCCCAAACGATGCAGCGCAATAAGCCCATCTTTTGCATCAGCTGCAAACCTTGCGGGGCCAAGATTAGATCTTATCCATTCGCTTACAACACTTTCAGATGCTTTCCACATATTGAAGTTTGGATTAAGCGTTCGCGCAACACCTTCTACAACGACCATTGTCTTTTGAAGCATAACCAATTCAGATCGTGCCTCCATATCGAACAACTCAGTAACTTCAAATAGAAGCGTCAGCAGCTTTGCCATTGAAATGGTTTCTGCAGATTGCCCGTGTATAGGCTCGCCAATGGCACGAATGGCCTGGGCGAAACTAGCAACATTATGTTTGGCTGGTACGTAGCCCGCATCAAAGTGCACCTGCGCCACCCGCATATAATCACGCGTAATAAAGCCAAATATAATTTCGGCCAGAAAACGACGCTCTTTAAAACCCAAACGACCAACGATACCCATATCCACCGCAACGAGACATCCGTCCTTATCAACGAATAAATTACCTTGATGCATGTCAGCATGGAAAAACCCATCTCGCAGGGTATGACGCAAAAAAGACTGAATAAGAACTTCCGCAATATGATTTAGATCGTGACCCGCAGCTTTTAAGCCATCAATATCACTCATCTTTGTGCCATCAATCCACTCCATGGTCAGCACATCACGGCCCGTTCGCTCCCAATCAACTATTGGCACACGAAAATCAGGATCGTCTTTCGTATTTTCAGCAATTTCAGAAAGCGCTGCAGCTTCTAAACGAAGATCCATCTCAATCTTCGTTGTCTGCTCAAGCGTTTGCGTGACCTCAACAGGACGCAAGCGTCTTGCTGCAGGAATAAATTTCTCCTGCAAATGCGAGACAAGATAAAAGACTTCTAAATCATGCCGAAACCGCATTCGCACCCCAGGACGTATGACCTTGACGGCAAGTTTTTTCTTTTCCCCATTGTCGGTAACTATCGCCGGATGAACCTGCGCAACCGAAGCTGCTGCAATTGGCTCTTCTACAACATCATACAGCTTATCAATTGATCGCCCGAGCGATTCCTCAATCTTCTTGACGGCAAGATCTTTTGCAAACGGCGCCATCTGATCTTGTAGCAACCCGAGATCGGCGGCTATATCTGTGCCGACTACATCAGCTCTCGTTGCCAAAAACTGCCCGAGCTTTACATAAGACGGACCAAGTTTTGCTATACCGCGCGCCAACCGATCGCTTCGCTCATCGCTGGCATTATTTTTTTTTCGCGACCGCGCAAACAAGCCGGCAAGCCGACTGATGAACATAGCCTGCCGGCCCATATCCTTACTAATTAGTTCGGATACGACACCTTCGCGAACCAAAACCCAACCATCACGGGCAAGCCGTAAATACGTACCGATTGACGCCATTTAGATTTTCCAACCCGAATGAAGGGCCGCAATTCCGCCTGTGTAATTTTTATATGTCACGCGCGAGAAGCCAGCATCTGAAATCATCTTCGCAAAATCATCTTGGTTAGGAAATTTTCGGATTGATTCAACCAGGTATTGATAAGGCTCGCTCTCGCCGGTCACCAAAGCGCCCATTTTAGGAATAGCATTAAACGACCATGCATCGTAGACTTTATCCAAAATCGGCATGTCAACTTCAGAAAATTCTAATACTATAATGCGCCCGCCCCGCTTTAAAACCCGAAAGGCTTCACGAAGAGCTTTATCGATATCAGGAACATTACGTATGCCAAATGCAATCGTGTAGGCATCAAAGCTACTATCTTCAAACGGCAAAGTCTCCGCGTTTGCCTCCACAAATTCGAGCTGCGACGCAAGCCCCCGACTTTGTGCCCGCTCCTGGCCAACAGCTAACATCGAGGCGTTAATATCCAACACGACACCGTTCGCATTTTTATCGGAGGCCTCAGCAATTCGGAATGCGATATCGCCGGTTCCACCCGCAACATCGAGAAAACGATAATCAGACGTTTTCTTGGGATTTAGTGATGCGATCATCGCATCTTTCCAAATACGATGCATGCCTGCCGACATCACGTCATTCATAATGTCATAGCGTTTAGCAACTTTGTGAAACACATCATTGACCAGTGTTTGTTTTTCACCCTCATCGACCGACTGAAAACCATAGGATGTCTGCATTCCACCATCTGTGGATGTGCGCTCTGTTGACATGTGTACTCCTTCAGAAGTCAATTTTTCATCTCACTATCTCAACGATAACGCATAAACTTAAAAGAACCCATGTGACATTTTAAGACAGGCGGATATTTTGCCTCTTGGCAGATTCTCAGTTATGCATTTCTCAAGCCATCTGTTTGCCTTATATGATATAAGCGCGCCAATTACCAAGAAAAAGCTGGAGTCTGGTAAATGCCTGAATTGCCCGAAGTTGAAACCGTCAGGCGGGGACTTACCCCCTCAATGGAAGGCGCACAAATATATAAGGTTGACCAAAACAGAGCGGATTTGCGCTTTCCCTTTGACCCGCATTTCAAAGAAACGCTTGAAGGTGCGATTATTAGAGAAATTGGAAGGCGAGCCAAGTATCTTCTGTTTCATCTCGATAATGATTATGTCCTGATTTCACATTTGGGCATGTCAGGCTCCTTTCGCATAATGAGCGAGGCGGAGGACTTATACCCTGGCGATTTTAATCATGAGAAAAGCAAAAACAAGAAACATGACCATGTCATCATTTATATAGAGAAGAATGGCATCAAATCTCGCATTGCATATAATGACCCTCGGCGCTTTGGGTTTATGGTCCTCATTAAACGGAATGACCTTCATGACCATAAATTCTTAAAAAGTATGGGGCCAGAACCTACCGGCAACGGAGTGGGTGCGGAATATTTGGCGACAAAATTCCAAAATCGAAAAACACCATTGAAGTCAGCATTACTTGATCAAAAAATCATCGCAGGGCTTGGTAATATTTATGTCTGCGAAGCATTATGGCGGTCCAGACTGTCGCCACTTACACAAATTGGCAGCCTTGTTAAGAAAAACGGCCAACCTAAGTCCAAATTAGGCTTTCTGGCAGAAAACATACGCGATGTGATAACTGATGCCATAAAGGCTGGCGGCTCGTCGCTTCAAGACCACATTCAGGCAGATGGCAGCTTGGGTTACTTCCAACATAGTTTTGCTGTTTACGGTCAAGAGAACAAACCTTGCAAACACGAAGACTGCGGCGGCGATATCATCCGCATCACACAAAGTGGACGTTCAAGCTTCTATTGTCCAAAATGTCAGAAATAATTGTAACTAGAAGATTGACCTTTTCCAAGTTTGACGCTATATGCCAGCTCAAGATTGATGGGCTTATCCATTAAACTAATTCCGACCATCGCAGGGATTGAATGTGCTACGGCACAATATACTATTGCGTTGGGTCGTTTATGAGTGAGAAAATTTATGGCTAATACTACTTCGGCAAAAAAAGCAACTCGCAAGATGGCTGCACGCACAGACGTGAATAAATCACGCAGAACACGCGTACGCAATTACATCAGAAAAGTTGAAGAAGCGATTGCTAGTGGCGATCAAAAAGCTGCTTCTGAGGCACTTAAAGCTGCTCAACCTGAAATGATGCGCGCTGCATCTAAGGGTGTTATGCACGCGAACACTGTGTCTCGTAAAATTTCAAGATTGTCTAGTCGCGTTAAAGCAGTTTCTGCTTAGCCAACTAAGTACTTTTTGAGACTAAAAATGCTCGGCAGTTTGCCGGGCTTTTTCTGTTTTGGCACAAATAGCGTGAATTCAATACGTTAGCAACTTCTTACATTGCAAGATATTACCCCTAATATTCAGGTGGTTAGGTCATTATTTACATGTTGCAATGCATTACGCATTATGACTCAGATAACTAAATAAAATTAAATTAAAAAAATGTTCATCATACCTTCTGCATCCATTTTCAAGGTTGCCGGATTGAAACTTCAATGAATCCAATAGACTAAAAAATTTTAACCAATACACACTGTTTAGAGAAAGCGCTGTCAAGTGTCAGAGGTTAAAATTTCGTAAAAATAGTCCCTTGATCTTGCCGCTTCATCCTGCGTAAATAGGAGATAGAAGTTCAAGGGTAGATAACAGGTGCGGCGGATTAAACCTTCTCTCATTTGCTACTCTGGGGGTTAGTAGGAACGTATTTTTCTAATACGTTTATTTTGTTTTTGTGAGTATTTTGATCTAAGCTGCTTGCAGCCTAGAAACGGTGTTTATAGCCGCGTCGAATGACGCCTGCCATTACACGGCGGTGAGGTGTAGATATTTGTTTTAGAGATCATTTTAGCGCCTTAAATGGGCAGAGGGGATGACTTTGGATATGGTTACTAGGGGCGACGATAGCGCGTGGAATAAAATGGATAATGATCTACATCTTAGCGAAGGTCTTATACTAAATCCTGAAGAAACCAAACCGGATATGATCCAAATGCCCAACACAACAATCGCAGATGCTGAGAAATCGTTCACACGAGTTCAAAAGCGATTGAAAGCAAAAGTCGGCCAAGAAGTATACACAAGCTGGTTTGGTCGTCTAAAATTGCATTGCACATCAAAAAATGTCATCCGCCTTTCAGTCCCAACGACTTTTTTAAAATCCTGGATCAATAATAAGTATCTCGACATTATCACAGAGCTTTTTCAGGAAGAAGAAGAAGCCATTATGAAAGTAGAGATCGTTGTCCGTTCTGCAACACGCGCTCCTGTGGAGAGCGCGATTGTTGCAGATACCAGCCAAAAACAACTCAAAGGCCCTGCAACACGAGTTGAAGACATTGATAAGGCCGCTCGGGTTCTCAACCCCAATCAAGCTGCGAACCATCCAAGTACTGACTTTAGTAATCAAAAGGTCATCGGGTCTCCATTGGACGGACGTTTTGATTTCACAAATTATATTGAAGGCTCATCTAATCGTGTTGCCTTAGCCGCCGCAAAAACGATCTCTGAATCTGGTATGGGTGCCATCCGCTTTAATCCGCTGTTCATCCATTCCAACGTGGGCTTAGGCAAAACACATCTTCTACAATCTATTGCTGGCGCTGCAAGCCAGAATAATCCGTCATTGCGTGTTGTGTATTTGACTGCTGAATATTTCATGTGGCGTTTTGCATCTGCTATTCGCGACAAAGATGCCCTGTCATTTAAAGAATCTTTACGAGATATAGACCTTCTCGTCATTGACGACATGCAATTCTTACAAGGCAAGTCTATACAAAATGAGTTTTGCCACCTTCTAAACATGCTTCTTGATTCAGCAAAACAAGTTGTTGTTGCTGCCGATCGCGCGCCATGGGAATTGGAATCACTTGATCCACGTGTCCGCTCTCGTCTTCAAGGTGGTGTTGCTATTGAAATAGAAGCACCCGATTATGAGATGCGCCTTAGAATTCTTAAAAACCGCCTTGAGATCGCCAAACAAAGTGACCCTAGTCTCGAAATTTCGGATGCAATCCTAAACCATGTAGCAATGACAATTACATCAAGTGGACGTGAATTGGAGGGTGCGTTTAACCAGCTTCTCTTCCGTCGCAGTTTTGAACCTGATCTTGATATTGACCGCGTTGATGCGCTCTTGGGTCACTTAGTCAACTCGGGTGAACCAAAGCGCATTCGTATTGAAGATATTCAACGCGTCGTGTCGCGTCACTTCAATGTGTCGCGTCAGGAGCTTGTTTCAAACAGACGCACACGCGTTATTGTAAAGCCTCGTCAAATCGCCATGTATTTAGCTAAGACTATGACACCACGTTCTTTTCCTGAGATTGGTCGTCGTTTTGGTGGCCGTGACCACACGACCGTACTTCATGCGGTTCGTAAGATTGAAGGCTTGATGAACGAAGATACTAAACTTTCTCATGAAGTTGAATTACTCAAACGCTTGATCAACGAATAGAAGTCATCCATTTCCCAAATTGAAACTTAAAGTCGGGGAAAGCAGGGTCGTAAACCTTGTTTTCCTTGCTTTTTGTGTCACGAATCGGCACATTATAATCCCAATTGCTATCTGCATTTGGGCTGTTGTTTCTATTTGCCCAAACAAAAATTGTGAATAGGATCAGCAAGATTTCCAACAAATTTAAAAATGGTCATTGATTATGCGTGTTACTCTTGAGCGTTCGAACCTCTTAAAATCCCTCAACCATGTACATCGTGTTGTTGAACGCAGAAATACAATTCCCATTTTGTCCAACGTCCTTTTACGAGCACAAGATGCAAGCCTTGAAATGAAGGCAACAGATCTTGATCTTGAGATAACAGAGGCAACCGCTGCAATGGTCGAACAAGCTGGCGCGACAACAGTGCCCGCTCATTTGCTTTATGATATTGTGCGCAAGTTGCCGGACGGCTCTGAAGTACTTCTGTCAACAGATGCAGATGGCAAAACAATGACTGTTGCATCAGGCAGGTCAAACTTCTCGTTACAATGCCTATCTGAAGCAGATTTTCCTGATCTTCCAGCTGGCGCATTTAGCAATACATTCAGAATTGCATCGACTGATCTTAAGATGCTGATCAGCCGCACACAGTTTGCAATCTCGACAGAGGAAACACGTTATTATCTCAATGGCATTTTCATGCATACAATTGAGACCGATGGCGGATTAAAACTTCGCGCCGTTGCAACAGATGGGCACCGCCTCGCTCGTGCTGACATTGATGCACCTAGTGGTTCAGAGGGTATGCCCGGTATTATCATCCCGCGTAAAACAGTTGGCGAATTGACAAAACTCGTCGATGATCCTGATTTATCCATTACTTTAGAAATATCAGAAGCAAAAATTCGTATGACTATTGGTAGTATTGTCATGACGTCGAAATTGATCGATGGTACGTTCCCGGATTATCAGCGCGTTATTCCATCTGGGAATGACAAAAAACTTTCGATAGATACACAAAGCTTCTCGCAAGCAGTTGATCGTGTTTCGACAATTTCCAATGAACGTGGTCGGGCTGTAAAACTATCTCTGTCTGAGGGACAGTTAACGCTCACCGTCAATAATCCTGATTCAGGCACCGCGACTGAGGAAGTTGCAGTCGCATATGATGACGACCCAATTGATATTGGATTTAATGCTAAGTATTTGCTTGATATCACAAATCAACTTTCTGGTGATGAAGCGATATTTATGCTCGCTGATCCAGGTTCACCAACGCTTGTACAAGATACTGCCGGAGATGATGCGTTGTACGTTCTTATGCCAATGCGTGTCTAGATTGAACATTACCAGTTGCTCTCCAAAAACGCATAAAGCGACTGTTCGGGCGATTGCTTTGACTGCCAACACATGGACGCCTTATGAGCGATAAGATCTATATTGAGCAATTACGTCTTGAACATTACCGCAATTATCAGTCGTTGCGTCAGAATCTGGATAGTCGTCATGTCGTACTCACAGGTGAAAATGGATCAGGTAAAACCAATCTGATTGAAGCGATCTCTCTCCTGACACCAGGTCGCGGCATTCGGCGCAGTTCCTATACTGAAATTCCTAATATCAAGGGACAGGGGTCATTCTCCGTTTTTGCTAAACTCTGCGGTATTGCAGGTGAAGTTAGCATTGGAACAGGGCTAACACCTGATGAACCAGGCTCACGCCGAATTCGGATTGATGGCCAAAATGCCAAAACAAATGATGAATTACTGGATCATACTCGAATATTATGGCTGACGCCTGCCATGGATGGATTGTTTACAGGAGGCGCGGGTGATCGGCGCAGGTTCCTTGACCGCCTGGTGCTCGCCATCAACCCTGCCCATGGTAAGCGCTCATCTAATTATGAGCGCACAATGCGCAGTCGCAATAAATTGCTGTCTGATGGAAACTTTGACCCTGTCTGGTTGGATGGAATTGAAGAGCAGATGGCTGAACTTGGCATCGCTATATCACATGCACGCTACGAATTTATCAATCTTTTGTCTTCGCTCATAGAAACTAATCTGGCCGATAGTATCTTTCCAAAATCTGTCTTAGCGCTCGATGGATTTGAATTTGGCGGCAATGATCAACCCGCTGCAGATGTCGAACAGAATTATATCGATCATCTGAAACAAGCCCGTCACCGGGATGCTGCAGCTGGCCGTTCACTGACTGGGCCCCACAAGATGGATCTTATTGTACAGCATCAAGAAAAAGAAATGCCAGCGGGAAACTGCTCCACAGGCGAGCAAAAGGCTCTGCTCATCGGATTAATTTTAGCCCATAGTCGCCTTGTAAAAAACCTTACCGGTTATGCACCTATTTTGCTTCTTGATGAAATTGCTGCACACTTGGATGAGAAACGACGCGCGGCACTGTTTGATTTAATCGATAGTCTTAATTGCCAGTCTTTTATGACCGGAACCGATAGATCAATGTTTGATGCGCTGGGAAATCGAGCACAATATTTCCAGGTGTCAGATGGTAAACTGCAAAGTGAATAATTAAATGAGCCAGTTGGATAGTTCGGAAATCGAAAGATATGCACGCCATATTATCTTGCCCGAAATCGGTGGGATTGGTCAGCAAAAATTGAAGTCCGCTAAAGTTGTCATTCTGGGAGCAGGTGGATTAGGCTCACCTGTGGCCGCATACCTGGCCGCAGCTGGTATCGGCCAAATTGGGATCATCGACGATGATGTTGTTTCACTCTCCAATCTACAACGTCAGATCATTCATGACACAGCTAAAATAGGTATACCTAAGACGGAAAGCGCAAAGACATCGCTTGAACGTATCAACCCAGAGATTGAGATAACAGCACATAACATACGATTAAGTGATGAAAACGCTGACGATCTACTTAGTTCTTATGACATTATTGTTGATGGTTCTGACAGTTTTAGCACACGCTACATATTGGCAGATCACGCAGAGCAACTTAAAATACCGATGGTGATGGCAGCCGTAGGACGGTTCGATGGCTCCCTCACTGTTTTTAAACCCTACATCAATACAAACCCGCGCATCCGCGACCTTTACCCCGAGGAACCTCCAGAGGGACTATTACCATCTTGCGCAGAAGCGGGAATCATTGGAGCTTTAACTGGCGTTATTGGAACATTACAAGCGATGGAAGTAATCAAACTGGTCACAGGAATTGGTGAACCACTTGTGGGTAGATTGCTTTTATATGACGCTCTTCGCACTCGATTTGATGAAATTGAATATCGACGTATGGAATAGAGTTGAGAAATAAGCACCCCAATTCAACATTGCTGATTTGTAATTCTACATGAAGATGTTGTAACTTGAGATAACAGACATTGTCCCGCACCATCCAAGCATGAATAGATAAAAGGATAGGTAGATGTCAAAAATTTTAATACTTCTTTCGGTCTTAACTATCGGCACGATAGCGACGACTTCAACGCAAGCTGCATCGATAAAACGCAATGACCCTAATCGTCCGGTTGGCTCAATAGCCGCTGATCTGGGCATTTCAACGAACCAATTTGTTACATGTTTTCACAACGTGAATCCCGCTTCTAAGGGTACAAAAGCATCCAGAGCACGCGAACATGCTAACAAGGATATTCTTTTGCCATGTTTGCAAAAAGCAAATACCAGCATAACGAATAATAGGCTTGATGATGTAATGGATAAATATCGGCCTGAAGGTCGCGTTGCAGGCGATTGATCGGCATAGAACCCAATAGAGATATGCTGGCCGCAAAATCATTGCAGCCAGCTAATTTTCATTACTTAATGACGGTACGACATAGAAGCGTATTATTTGTTTCCAGATCTGGGCCCCAAATCAACTTAGCACCACTATCCCATCTGACTTGATCATAACCATCTTTAGGTCCAACAGAGCGTTCCGAGTACTCACTTGCTTTAGGCCACGAACTGTCATCAAAAGATGGTGACTTCCAACCAGAAGGTTCAGCAGTTTTTGTAAAACCGCAGTTCCCTTTGCCAGCGACCGGATTTTTATCTTTCTCGCAAGACTTATTTGACGGCGCATTGTGCGTCACCATGCACCGCCATGATGAATTTGTCACGGCAACGGTTTTACCTGAGCTATCTTTGAACTGCGCTATAAAACCACCATCACCCATCTGCTGTTTGCGCGAGCCTATATATTCAAGGCCAGAATCATTTTCCTTAAAATCCTTAACAACAAAATTTAAAACAAATGGTCGCTCGGCGTTAAATGTAAAGCTTTCCTTATTAAAGGAACGCTCGGTATTGATGGAAACAGAATCTTCCTTAATTTCTTTCTCACCTGAATAGAATGCGAACCAATTATCAGCCCAAACATCTACGTTGAGTTTTTCAGCTTGCACTGCAGATGTTGCTAACAACCCTGCTAGCCCTGCAATTAAAACTGTCTTATTAATCATAAAATGCACCTCCATATAGTCTAGATATGAAACAGTAGATAATGATGAATATTGAAGACAATGTGTACAAAGTGTGAATAAAGAAGTGCTTCTCTGCTCTATTGACCAACCATGATCGGAATAACGACATTTGGAGGTCTGTGGCCATCAAAATAAGTACGAATATTGACGATTACCGCATTGCCCATGTCAATGCGACTTTCAATTGTTGCGGACCCTAAATGTGGTAGAATGGTTACTTTGCCGGACTTTGCGAGCTGCACCAACTTATCATTCACAGATGGTTCATGTTCAAAAACATCCAAACCAGCGCCACCAAGTTTCTCATCTTGCAGCGCTCTAACCATAGCTTCTTCATCAATGATTTCACCACGCGCCGTATTGACAATAAAGCTACCAGGCTTCATCAAAGCAATTCGGGCGGCCGATATCAAATGGTGAGTGGCTGTTGTCGAGGGACAATTGATGGACAATATGTCGACCTCTGTCAGCATTTTATCGAGATCTTCCCAATAAGTTGCTTCAAGCTCGTCATGTGTCTTTTGATCAACTTGCTCCCGGTTATGATAGTGGATATCCAAGCCAAATGCTTTGGCACGCTTGGCAACGGCGCTGCCAATGCGCCCCATCCCCAAAATACCCAGTTTTTTGCCATGAATACGGCTACCCAACATCCATGTCGGTGACCAACCCTGCCACGGCTCATCAGATGTCAGAACCTGCGCACCTTCAACCAGACGACGTGGCACTGCAAGAATGAGTGCCATTGTCATATCCGCAGTGTCGTCATTTAAAACATTTGCTGTGTTGGTAACTGTAATTCCATGATCTGTGGCGGCCTTGACATCGATATTATCAAACCCGTTACCAAAGTTAGTAATAAGCTTTAGGGAAGGTCCTGCTTGTTCGATTAGTTCGGCATCAATTATGTCGGACACCGTTGGCACCAAGACATCATTATTTTTCATTGCTGCGATTAATTCTGGCCGACTTCGCGGCTGATCAGTTACGTTAAACTCCACATTAAAAAGCTCCTGCATCCGGTCTTCCACCGCTTGTGGGAGTTTTCGGGTTATGTAAACCTTCGGCTTAGGCTTATCAGTCACTTCAGATCTCGTCCTTTTGTAAACAAATCTTTAACAAAAATAGTAGACTATGATGTATTACGTCTCCTGCAACATCTAATCTGTAACAGACCTGCACATAATGACAACAAAAACTCGTTTATTCAGCTTCGTTTTTTCTTTAACCCTCGGGTTGGTAACATTATTATTGCCTTTTGATAGCACAGCGCAAAGCACAACTAAAGGTGCAAGCGGCTTACCAATACCGCGTTTTGTTAGCTTAAAAGCAAAGCGCGTGAATATGCGCGTTGGCCCAGGTCAAAATTACAGGGTATCTTGGCTTTACACAAGAGCGGGTATCCCGATGGAAATTGTGCAAGAATATGATAATTGGCGACGTGTACGAGATCTCGACGGAACTGAGGGATGGGTTTTTCACTCACTATTGAGCGGTGAAAGAAGTGCTGTCGCTGCGCCTTGGATGAGAACCAAGGTAGAAGCATCACATATCAACGTATACAAGAAAGCCACCCAAAACAGTACTATATCTGCAAAGCTTGAGCCTGGTGTTGTTACAAAAATCGAACAATGTACCGGAGATTGGTGCGAAATACGTGTTGAAAATATACAAGGATGGGTTTCGCAAAGCGAACTTTGGGGCGCTTATCCTGGCGAAGCGTTTAAATAATAGTTTTGATAAGTTTTTATCGGCTTATTTTTTCGGGCGAAGCCGGACAATTACATCTACATTGGCAATTTCCATTCCCTCAGGAATGTCTGGTAAACCAGTTACACTCAACTCGTCCGTTTCAATATCAAAAACCTCTTCCGAACCTTCAACAATAAAATGATGATGATCAGAAACATTTGTATCAAAATATGTTTTATTGGAATCAAGAGATAAAACACGCAGCATACCAGCATCCGTAAACTGATGCAGCGTGTTATAAATCGTTGCTAACGAACAAGACACACCGCTTTTTAGCGCATCATCTTGCAAGGCTTCGGCGGTCAAGTGACGATCACCACGTTCAAAAACAAGTTGGGCAAGTGCAACACGCTGGCGGGTTGGTCTTAAACCAACTGCACGCAATCGATCTGCTGAAGCACGATTTTGCTCACAATCTACTTCAGAAATATCTAATTTTGCATCTTCAAGCATCATTCTTACTGTCCAAGTTCAAAGTCACATCTTCATATCATATAACTTTTATGGGATTAGCTTGCAATAGTCTCCAATAAACACCAAATTCCTTGAAAGAGTACTAGTTTCCTTTCTCATGATCCGCTATTTGAGGTTTATATAGATTCATATTGAAGTAAATTAGGTGAATTGACGAAAAGATGCCAACAGACGTGGCATAAGGGGAGATAAGTTTTTGACTGAAGATCGGCAATCGAGTTTTACGTATGAAGAAATTCTAACCTGTAGCCACGGCAAAATGTTTGGCGAGGGAAATGCACAATTACCTTTGCCACCAATGTTGATGGTCAATCGCATCACAGAAATTTCTGAAACTGGTGGTGAGCATGGCAAAGGTGTCATCCGCGCTGAGTTTGATATCAATCCGGACCTTTGGTTTTTTCCTTGTCACTTTGAAGGTGATCCGGTGATGCCAGGCTGCTTGGGACTTGATGCGCTATGGCAATTGACGGGTTTTTATTTAGGCTGGCTAGGCGAGCCTGGCAAAGGTCGCGCGATATCAACTGGCGAAGTTAAATTTAAAGGCATGGTCACACCGGAAACAAAAGTCGTCGAATATGGAATCGACTTTAAACGCGTTATGCGTGGCCGCCTTGTACTTGGTATTGCTGATGGTTGGGTAAAGGCAGATGGTGAAGTTGCTTTCCTTGCAAAAGATTTACGCGTTGGCCTCTTTCAGGACAACAAATAAGCACTGACCTGGAATTATGAATTAATCTGGCTCGATATTAATTCTAGAGCCACCCGAAGGAAGGGATATAGATGAGACGAGTTGTTGTAACAGGTATGGGGATTATATCCTCCATTGGTACAGGTAAAGACGAAGTTCGCGAATCGCTCCGCGATGCAAAATCCGGCATTACATTCTCCGAGAGCTTTTCTGAAAAAGGCTTCCGCAGCCGCGCTTGGGGTGAACCTAATCTGGCTGATCCGGCACCGCTAGTTGACCGTCGCGCCATGAGATTTTTATCTCGTGCTGGCGCTTGGAGCCATCTTGCAATGCAAGAAGCTATCGACGATTCCGGCCTCGAACAATCCGACATTACAAATGTGCGTACAGGAATTGTTGCAGGTTCCGGTGGTGCAGATACCGATACGGTTTACCAGTCAGCACTTACAACCGTCGAAAAAGGCAGCCCAAAACGCATTGGACCATTTGCAGTTCCAAAAGCCATGAGTTCAACGACATCAGCCACACTTGCCACGTGGTTTAAGATCCACGGTGTAAACTATTCCATTTCATCAGCCTGTTCGACATCCGCGCACTGTATTGGCAATGCAGCCGAACTTATTCAATGGGGCAAGCAGGACGTTGTATTTGCAGGTGGACACGAAGACCTACATTGGACAATGTCCAATCTGTTTGACGCTATGGGTGCGATGTCATCGAAACATAATGACAATGCTTCAAAAGCATCGCGCGCTTATGATGCTAATCGTGATGGGTTTGTTATTGCCGGCGGTGCAGGCATGGTGGTTCTTGAAGAATTGGAGCATGCTAAAGCTCGTGGCGCTAAAATCTATGGTGAGATCGTTGGTTATGGCGCAACGTCTGATGGTTTCGACATGGTTGCCCCATCTGGAGAAGGTGCCGTACGTTCTATGAAGATGGCGCTATCGACCGTTGATAATCCGGTCGATTATATCAACACGCATGGCACATCAACAGGCGTTGGTGACATCAAGGAAATCGGTGCTATCAAAGAAGTATTTGGCGATAATGTCCCACATATTCAGTCAACAAAATCTTTGACTGGTCACTCACTGGGTGCAACAGGCGTACAAGAAGCTATTTATTCATTGCTCATGATGAATGCAGGCTTCATTGGCGAAAGCGCGCATATCGAAGAGCTTGATCCAGAGTTTGAGGGCATGCCAATCGTTCGTAAACGTATTGATGATGCTAAATTTGATACCGCTATTTCCAATTCATTTGGCTTTGGTGGTACAAACGCAACGTTAGCATTCCAGCGCTATAACGGTTAATTCGCTCAGGGGAACGATATGATTGATATGAAAGGTAAACGCGGCCTTATTATGGGCGTTGCAAACGATCATTCGATCGCTTGGGGAATAGCAAAAGCACTGCGTGACGCAGGTGCTGAACTTGCTTTTACCTACCAAGGCGAAGCGTTTGGAAAACGTGTTAAACCACTTGCTGAATCCGTCGACTCTGACATTCTTCTTCCGTGTGATGTCGAAGATTTAGAAACTGTTGATGCTGTTTTTGACACACTCAAAGATAAATGGGGCAGCATTGATTTCATTGTTCACGCAATTGGATTTTCCGACCGCAATGAACTTAAGGGGCTTTACGCAGATACAAGTCGCGAGAATTTTTCCAAAACAATGGTCATTTCTTGCTTCTCATTTACTGAAGTTGCAAAACGTGCGGCAGACATGATGAATGATGGCGGATCGATGATCACCCTGACCTATGCCGGTTCAACCCGCGTTATGCCGAACTATAACGTTATGGGTGTCGCAAAAGCTGCCCTTGAGGCGAGCGTTCGCTACCTTGCATCAGATTATGGTCCGCGTGGCATTCGTGTAAATGCAATCTCTGCCGGTCCTGTTCGCACACTCGCCGGCGCCGGAATTGGCGATGCTCGTGCAATGTACACTTGGCAGCAAAAAAACGCACCGCTTCGACGTTCAATTGACATCAATCATGTGGGGCAATCGGCGCTCTATCTGCTGTCAGATATGTCCTATGGTGTCACAGGTGAAGTACATATGGTCGATTCCGGCTATCACGTCACATCAATGCCAACGCTTGATACATTAAACGAGCTGGATTCGAAATAACAAATTATAATTTGAGGTCGCGAAAGCGACCCTTTTTATACTTAGTGATTTGTATCGAGCCAATTCAGAGTTGCTTCTGATACTTCGTTAAATTCTTGCAGACCTAGTGATGCTCCCATTCTATGGCCAACATCAAACTCCATAAATGTGAGGTTTCTGACAAAGCTGTTGAACACCTTTGCACTGCCCGTTGGAGATGTACGATCCCTCTGACCTGTAACGATCAAAACGCGGCCAGGAAAATTTTTTAGATCCTCGCCAGCATGAAAATTTGAGAGTGTTTTATAAAAGTCAGATCGAAAAGCTCTTACTTTACCGCTTGCACTTCGCCATTTGACAACTTCCCTTGGTTTTGCGCTCAAACCTTGCTGAAAGATCGTATCGCCCATAGCGCGTCGATAGGTACGAAGTGCATCGATTTGGGGTGCCCACAGTATAACGGATTTCAATGGGCATATATCATTTCTTTTAGCAACAGAAGCGGCAATCAAGGCGCCCTGACTATGACCCAATACGCTTATTGACGAAGCATCAAAAGTGTCTTGAGCAACAATCCAATCCACTGCTTCAAGCGCTTCTTCTGTTCGCCTTTCAAGCGTCATATTTCGAAAATCACCTTCCGAACCGCCACGACCTCGCGTGCTAACTCGCAAGCTTGCAATACCCCTCATTGCCCAAGTATGTGAAAGTACTTCAAACACAGCGCTATTCATGCCGCGAATAGGTGGACCATTGCGAAGGCCGCTCATGCCACTCAGAATGAGAACAATTGGTGGTTTTTTAATATTAGTCGGCAGGACTAATGTACCAACCAAACTTTGAGCTCCTATTTTGAATGATATCTCTCTTGATGAGACTAAATTATCATCAGCTCTGACGCTAGAAATTGCGAACCAGCTTAAAACCAACAACAAAATGATGTTACTGATTTTGTTCATTTTGAATATTCCTCTTCGCTATACCACTCAGTATTGAGACGTAACTCTCCACGCTCATTGGTTAGCTTACTATTACCGGTCCTTGCGTCAACCGCGTCGAATTCGAAAAATTGATCTGGATCAAGGCATATGCAGCCCCCCATCGTAGACTAATTGAAGAGTATTTGAGAGGAGAGTAATCATGGACAAACAGGTAGATGAAAGTTTTGGAGCAACAGGTCATGTTGATGTCGAGGTGCAACCTAAAAAGGAGGGAATTATTTCCTCTCAGGATCTAAAATCAAAAAAACTGCAGCGTCCGCGAACTCAAGCCGAAATCCGTCGGATGTTTGAAAATGGCGAATATCCCTATACACGGAAAATGAAAGCTGCCACCTATGAGAAGCAAAAAGCAGAACTTCAACTTGAATTATTGAAAGCTCAAGATTGGATTAAGGCGACGGGACAGAAGGTTGTTCTACTTTTTGAGGGCAGAGATGCTGCTGGAAAAGGCGGAACGATTAAACGCTTTATGGAGCACCTCAATCCTCGCGGTGCACGTGTTATTGCGCTCGACAAACCTTCTGAACGCGAGAAATCCCAATGGTACTTTCAGCGTTACATTAATCACTTGCCCGCAGGTGGTGAAATGGTGTTGTTCGATCGGTCTTGGTATAATCGTGGTGGCGTTGAACGGGTTATGAACTTTTGTACTCCGAATGAGTATCTTGAATTTATGCGCCAAGCACCTGAACTTGAACGTATGATGGTCAGGTCTGGAATATTACTTTTCAAATACTGGTTTTCAGTGACCCAAGACGAACAGATAAAACGCTTTAAATCGCGCGAACTCGAACCATTGAAACAATGGAAACTATCCCCTATCGACCGTATGTCTTTGAACAAATGGGATGATTACACAGAAGCTAAAGAGGCTATGTTCTTTTATACGGACACCGCAGATGCACCGTGGACAATTGTTAAATCCAATGACAAAAAACGTGCGCGCCTCAACTGTATGCGGCACTTTCTAGCCTCGCTGCCATATCCCGGCAAAGATACAAGAATAATCAGCCATCCCGACCCATTAATTGTGGGATCGAGCGGGGACGTTATAGGCAGAAGTGAACATATTCTCGGCAAAACTATGCATCCGGAACGGAAACGAGAGAGATAGCGTAGCGCATCCGCTCAAAGATCATAAATTTAACAATCGACTCTATCAAAGGAGCTTATATGTCTCACGTACCACATGAACTCGCAGAAGAATTCCCTACCCAAACGGATAAAATTCATGAACTAAAAATTGGGAACGCCCATTTCGCGAAACTGGCTGATCAATATCATGAGATTAATCGGGAAATACATCGTCTTGAAACAGGTATAGAGCCAGCTTCTGAATTACGAGAAACCCAATTGCGTAAGGAACGCATGACACTCAAAGATATGATTTCCACCATGCTCTCGGCATCCTGAAAGGACGTATATTTTAGTTGGTAACCCAGCGCGACCAATCGCTAACATTACCACGAGCATCGCACAATTTACCCTTGCGGATTTCTGCATCGCCGACATCTTGAGGGTAAATAAAAATCGCACCGAGCAATATCTCCGAATTAGAAATATTATATCGGTTAAAGATTTGAGACGTTCTAAGAACACCACCTGTCGACCAATAGGTGCGCCAGCCTGCTTCCGTTGCGAGTAACAAAAGGTTTTGAACAGCAGCGGATGCCGCCGCCACATGCTCCATATTGCGCTCTGTGCCTTCAAATAGGATATTCTCGCTTAAATCATCGTTTGCTGCATCAGGCGTCCATGTGGCAAGAACCATCGCTTCGCTGGCAGCGAGCATATTGCAGATTTTCCCGGCATCGGTATTCTCATTCAAGTAAGTAAGCAACTCACGACAATTAAGAGCATCAAACTTGTACATTCGCCACGGGACAGGTGACGATAAACTAGCCTTGTGAGAACGTTCCGCCTGATGGTGAAATGGTGCCTGCCCCGCAGAAGAAAGCCACTCATCAACCTCTGATCGCTCTAAACCGTACGGAGGCAATGGCTTTACGGGATCAGCCAAAACCTTGCTTGTTACCCGGCGGTTTAGGACATCTTTCAATTTCAAATGATCGTTCATAGTAAGCTCTTTGTTGTTATCTGATCCAATGCCAAATTAAACTAGTCATTTATACTCAAGTTTAAAAGAGGTTAGAGAATTAAAAAACCCCGCCAGTTAGACGGGGTTTTAAAAATTAAGTCAGAATATTTCTATTCTTCAGGTTTGATTTCTTCGCCAGTTTCCTGATTAACAACTTTCATAGATAAGCGAACTTTTTTACGCTCATCAAAGCCCATCAACTTAACGAAAACTTTTTGACCTTCTTTAACAACGTCAGATGTTTTAGCAACACGCTCTGCAGCAAGCTGAGAGATGTGTACCAAACCATCACGTGGCCCAAAGAAGTTTACGAACGCACCAAAGTCAGCAACTTTAACAACAGTACCTTCGTAGATTACGCCAACTTCTGGCTCATCAACGATTGAGTGGATCCATTTTTTTGCAGCTTCAATCTCTTTACCTGATGAGGATGCAATGCGAATTGTACCATCATCTTCGATGTTGATTTTCGCACCCGTTTTTTCGCAAATCTCACGAATGATTTTGCCGCCGGCGCCGATAACATCGCGAATTTTATCAACTGCAATGTTCATCATTTCAATGCGCGGTGCAAATTCACCAAGCTGCTCACGGCTCTCAGTCAATGCATTGGCCATTTCGCCAAGGATGTGTAAACGACCATCTTTCGCCTGACCAAGCGCAATCTGCATGATCTCTTCTGTGATGCCATCAATTTTGATATCCATTTGAAGCGATGTGATACCAGCTTCTGTACCAGCAACTTTAAAGTCCATATCACCCAGGTGATCTTCATCACCCAAGATGTCTGAGAGAACAGCAAAGTCGGCGCCTTCTTTAATCAAGCCCATTGCGATACCAGCAACAGGTTTTTGCAATGGAACACCAGCATCCATAAGCGCCAATGATGTACCACAAACGGTAGCCATTGAAGACGAGCCATTTGATTCAGTGATTTCAGACACAACACGAATTGTGTAAGGGAACTGTTCAGCAGATGGCATCATTGGGTTAATCGCACGCCAGGCCAATTTACCATGACCAATTTCACGACGACCAGGGGAGCCAATACGACCAGCTTCACCAACAGAATATGGAGGGAAGTTATAATGCAACATGAATTTAGATTTTGTTGTACCTGTTAGGCCATCAACAAACTGCTCATCTTCTGCAGTACCCAGCGTTGCAACGACAAGGGCTTGCGTTTCACCACGCGTGAACACGGAAGAGCCGTGAGTACGTGGCAAGACACCAACTTCTGAATTAATCGCACGAACTGTTGAAAGGTCACGACCATCAATCCGCGTTTTCGTTTCAAGAATGTCACCACGAACAACAGTAGCTTGAGCCGATTTAAACACAGCACCAATTTGTTCTGGTGTGTATTCTGGCTCTTCACCCTCTGCAGGTGCAAGTTCTTCTTTGACAGTTGCTTTGACCGCATCAATTGCATCATAACGTGCAGCTTTATCAGAGATTTTATAAGCAGCACGAAGACCCTCATCAGCAATCTTGATGATTTTTGCTTCAAGTTCAGAATGATCTTCAGGAATAAATTCACGAGGCTCTTTTGCTGCAGCTTCAGCTAGTTTGATGATTGCATCAATTACAGGCTGGAAGCCTTTTTGACCGAACATCACAGCGCCAAGCATGACATCTTCAGCTAGTTCTTTAGCTTCTGATTCAACCATTAATACAGCATCTTGAGTACCTGCAACCATAAGATCAAGATCAGTTTCTTCCATCTCGTCAATGTGCGGGTTTAGAACGTATTCGCCGTTGATATAACCAACGCGCGCGCCACCAATTGGGCCCATGAAAGGGACGCCAGAAATTGTAAGAGCTGCAGAAGCTGCAACCATTGCCAATACGTCTGGGTTATTTTCCATGTCGTGTTGAACAACTGTTAGAATGATTTGTGTTTCATTCTTGTAGCCATCTGGGAAAAGCGGACGGATCGGACGGTCGATCAAACGACATGTCAGCGTTTCGTTTTCACTCGGACGACCTTCGCGCTTGAAAAAACCACCTGGAATTTTACCAGCAGCAAATGTTTTTTCCTGATAGTTTACAGTCAGCGGGAAAAAATCCTGACCTGGCTTCGCGCTCTTTGCAGACACGACTGTCGCAAGAACAACTGTTTCGCCGTAAGTAGCCATAACTGCACCATCAGCCTGACGTGCAACTTTACCTGTTTCTAAGATGAGAGGGCGACCGCCCCACTCTATTTCCACTTTGTGGGAATCGAACATTTATATCTATCCTTCGTACATAATTTTGATCTGCCCCGTGGGCATTATGATTTTCGTGTGATCAAAATCTTTAAGTTTGGTGCGCCAGCGGGCAAGACAACAAGAAACTTCTTATTAGGTGAAGCATCTGATAATCCTGCCCCGCGAGCCGACCACCGGTTAATTTTACATCCCAGCTTATCTGGGCTGCAAATTTTCAATCGCCAAATGCATAACCGGAATTAAGGCTAAATGCAGGGCTTTTAAAAAAATGACGCCCTGCGATAAGCGGGGCGCCAAATAGCAAGATCTTAGCGACGTAGGCCAAGTTCTTTAATAAGATTTTGGTAACGCGCTTCGTCTTTTTTCTTGAGGTAATCAAGAAGCGAACGGCGTGTTGAAACCAAAGCCAAAAGACCACGACGTGAATGGTTGTCTTTTTTGTGCTCTTTGAAGTGTTCTGTAAGGTTCAAGATACGTTCTGTAAGAACCGCAACTTGCACTTCTGGTGAACCTGTATCGCCCGCTTTAGTAGCAAATTTAGCAATAAGTTCAGCCTTACGTTCAGGCGTAATCGACATCGAATTATCCTTTTCTATATTTTAGGATTTCAGGGTCGCCCACCGCCGAGATATCGTCCAGCGAGGGCCATATGCAAATAGCGGAACTAACCTTTAGACCCGCTATCGCAGCGTATAGTCGAAAAAATAGCAAAAAGCCAGCGTTTTTCACCACTGAACTTATTTAAAGTGGTCAGTTATATGGCGATCGTCCTTGCAAAAACCATCAAGTTAGCTAGCACTATATCCGTACTGATCTAATTAAGTCGAAACTATGTATTATTGAATACGCGTTTAGGCCTAAATTCGCCACAAGTGATCTGTCCAATTGCGACCAGCTGACCCCTTTCGGTGGCATAAGCTTCATCTTCTTCAACAGGAGCATTATGACCGCGTAGGAGAACTGGATTGCCGCTTCTTATGCGCAAGGCTTGTTGATCAGTAACAACAATATGCGGTAAAGATGAAAGCGCTTCGCCTGTATCAATAAGGTAGCCATCAAGATGTGCCAAGCGCTCGGCATCATCTTCAATCTCTTCAAGTGCCGTTAGCTCAGATAACGGGATCATCTGATCTTCACCAAACGGCATTACACATGTACGGCGCAAGTTTGATACATAACCAAAACAATCCAAGTCTTGACCAAAATCACGTGCAAGTGCCCGAACATATGTTCCTTTGCCGCATTCAACTTCAAATGTGGCTTTGTTTTGATCTGAACCATCGATCAGAGTAAGTCGGTGTATAATGACTTCGCGTTCAGGAATATCGACATCCTCACCGCTACGCGCTTTGTCATAAGCGCGTTCACCAGCAATCTTAATGGCAGAAAATTGTGGCGGCACCTGCATGATTTCACCAATATAGTTCGGCAAAATCTCTTCGATCTCTTCGATTGTTGGCCTCTGGTCAGAGGTGTCTAAAACCTCACCTTCCAAATCATCAGTCGAACGCTGCTCACCCCAAGTCACAGTAAATTGGTAAATTTTACGCCCATCCATCACATAAGGAACAGTTTTTGTTGCCTCACCAAGTGCAAGCGGCAGCATACCTGATGCAAGCGGATCAAGCGTTCCGGCATGGCCGGCTTTTTGGGCTTTGAAGAGCCATTTTATTTTTGAAACGGCTTCTGTTGAACCAAAGTCGTAGGGTTTGTCTAAGATAATCCAACCTGAAACCGGACGACCTTTTTTCTTTCGCTGTCGTGCCACGTTTTATGCCTCATTATCATCGGGCTGACCATCATTAGACGGCTCATCAATATCAGGTTGCTCCAAATCGCGCAAAACTTCCGGCCGACTTAACAGCTGATCAATACGGTTATAATTATCAAAACTCGTGTCATCGCGAAATCTAACCTCAGGCATATATTTCATATGACTGAGCTCCGGTCCTAAACGTTTGCGAACGAATTTAGCACTGCGATTTAGCCCTTTAAGTACGTTTTTCTGATCATCTTGGCCAAGTGCTTTTACATAGGCATTTGCAATCTTTAGATCCGGTGACATGCGAACTTCGGACACGGTAATCACCACACCCTCTACATCCGGATCGCGAATTTCATCGCGCTGCAGGATTTTAGTGACCGCAGCCCTTACCATCTCACCAACGCGTAACATGCGTTGCGATGGCGCTGACGTTGTTGCTTTTACCATTTTAGATTCTCAAAATTTAAGTGCAGCGATTGCGCCATGAAAGCGCAATCGACTTGCTCAATTAAAGTGAGCGTTCGATGTGCTCGACACGGAAACACTCGATGACATCTTTTGCACGGATGTCTTCATAGTTTTCAAATGCCATACCACATTCTTGACCTGAATTAACCTCAGATACTTCATCTTTGAAGCGCTTAAGCGTTTTCAAGCTGCCTTCATGGATAACCACATTATCACGAAGGAGACGTACACCTGAGCCACGTTCAACCTTGCCTTCCGTGATACGACAACCAGCAACTTTACCCAATTTGGTGATGTTGAAGACTTCCAATATCTCTGCGTAGCCAAGGAATGTTTCGCGGCGTTCTGGTGACAAGAGACCAGACATTGCAGATTTCACATCATCAATGAGATCATAGATGATGCTGTAATATCTGATTTCAACACCGGCAGCTTCAGCAGCATCTCGCGCTTGTCTGCTTGCACGAACGTTAAAGGCGATAATCGGCGCCTCAGATGCTTCGGCCAATGCCACATCAGATTCTGTAATACCGCCTGCGGCAGAATGAACGACGCGAGCTGCGACTTCATCTGTGCTAATTTTATCAAGAGAGCCAATGATGGCTTCAATAGAACCTTGCACGTCGCCTTTGACAACAAGCGGGAATTCACTTGTTCCAGTAACTTGAAGTTTCGTCATCATCTGTTCAAGTGAACCACGAGAACCTGATTGACGTGCAGCCGCTTTATCACGCGCCAGACGTTGACGGTATTCTGCATATTCACGTGCCTTTGCTTCATTTTCAACGACAGCAAAGCGATCACCGGCTTGTGGCGGACCATTCAGACCCAACACTTCAACTGGAACTGCGGGGCCAGCTTCTTTAACATGAGCACCTTTGTCATCCACCAGAGCACGTACTTTACCCCATTGATCACCTGCAACAATGATTTCGCCTGGATGTAATGTACCCTTGCTAACTAGAACAGTCGCAACCGAACCACGACCGCGATCTAGTTTAGCTTCAACGACTGTACCCTCTGCCGTGCGGTCTGCATTGGCTTTTAGATCAAGTACCTCGGACTGAAGGATAATTGCTTCGAGTAGCTTATCAAGATTTGTGCCTTTGAGTGCTGATACTTCGACTTCAAGCACCTCACCACCCATAGATTCTACAAATACTTCGTGCTGCAAAAGCTCAGTTCTAACTTTTTGCGGATCAGCGGACGGTTTATCCATCTTGTTAATTGCAACGATGATTGGAACACCAGCGGCTTTCGCATGATTGATCGATTCAATCGTTTGCGGCATGACACTATCATCCGCGGCTACAACTAGAATTGCAATATCAGTTACTTCAGCACCACGTGCACGCATTGCCGTAAAGGCAGCATGACCCGGTGTATCAATGAACGTAATTTTCTGACCATCCTGCTCAACCTGATACGCACCAATGTGCTGGGTAATACCACCAGCCTCACCAGAAACAACATTGGCATTGCGCAATGCATCAAGCAATGACGTCTTACCATGATCAACGTGACCCATAATTGTAACAACAGGTGAACGTGGTGTGAGTTCGCCGTCATCATCGCCATCTTTTATATCAAAGATTTTATCTTCGATATCTGACTCTGACACACGTTTAACTGTATGGCCAAATTCACCGGCGATCAACTCAGCCATATCCGCATCAATCACATCGCCTGCTGTCATCATCTGCCCCTCTTTCATAAGGTACTTGATAACGTCAACAGAACGTTCAGCCATGCGCTGAGATAATTCTTGGATTGTAATGGTTTCAGGAAGCGTCACTTCACGCGCAATTTTTTCACGCTCGACCGGTTCCATTTGCGCCCGGCGCATTTTTTCCTGACGACGACGTGTCGCTGCAAGTGAACGAGAACGCCCGCCATCATCATTAAGGGCTGAAGTAAGTGTCAGCTTGCCGCGACGACGATCATCTTGACCACGTGGGTTACGTGTCGGTTTTGGTGCCTCTGGGCGTGCCGGCTTACCACCACGCGGCGCAGCTTTATTTGCAGGTGCAGCATCCGCTTTTTTGCCGGTATTACGACGCCCTGCCTCAGGTGTTTCACTGACGACATCAACAGGTGCTTTTTTGCGTGCTATTTCTTCTGCGTGTTTTTTCTCATCAGCTTCTTTTTGTAGCCTTAGATCTTCTTCAGCTTGTTTGCGAGCAAGCTCTTCGACCTCTTTCGCACGAATTTTTTCTTGCTCAGCACGACGAAGAGCGTCTTCTTCCGCACGTTTACGATCTTCAACTTCTCGAACACGTGAACCTTCAAGCGCTTTACGTCTAGCTTCCATCTCGCTCGCAGAAAGGCGCGAACCTTGCTGCACAGTTGGTTTAGGGCGCATTGGCGATGGAGCCGGCTCTTTTTTAACAGGAGCAGCAGCTGGCGGTGGTGTTTTTTCACGTGGCTTCAACGAAATTGTAGGCTTTTCTTCGTCAGGACGAGAAATACGACGCTTCCGTGTTTCCACGACCACAGACTTAGAGCGTCCACGCCCTATATCCTGGCGCACAGTTCCCTGGCCAAGCCCTGCGCCCTTTAGCGTTAAGGTCTTTTTGGCGCCTGTTTCATTTTTCTTATCGTCTGTACTATCGTTCATATAACTTCCGTTCCTTTTGGGGTCTCACCCCAAGCTGCTGCCAGCTTTTACACTCCGTTACACCACATCGCGAAGAAATGCATCAAAAACTCGTCATTTTTGGTTTTCTTTTTCCGATATAGGTATTTCTCTGTAATCAGCCAGCGCCTTTGCTCGCTTCAATACACTTTCACCCGCACGTCCTGCAAGGGCTGCCGCATGAATAAAATTTCCTTCGCCAAGCACATTTGACATTTCATCGCTCGAGAACAACGAAAAAGAAGGCATTATCGCTTCTTCCGTCATCTTTGAGTAAAATGTTCTTGCTTGGTTTAACTTACGTATACCATCTTCGGCGGCATCAGTTGCATGAAAACTTGCTACTGCTTCGCCATTGCGTAGAGCCGTATCAACTTTTGCTGATCCGGTAATAAACTGGCCTGCTTTACGGGCCATCCCAATCATACCTAAAGTTGACTTTGTCAGCAACATATCGACCGATGTCGATAAATTGTCCGGCACATCCACTTTAGATTTCAATGCGTTTGCAAAAACATTTCTATTTACTGCCTGATCAATAATAGACTTTTTTGCAGTAACCCAGCAACCTCGGCCAGGTAACTTTTGCTTTAAATCAGGAACAAGTTCCCCTGATGGACCCACGACAAAGCGCACAAGCTCTTCGGCCTGTAGCTTTTCTCGGGTAACGATACACATGCGATCGTTCATATTGTCCATCCTGGGTCAACACCTTGCTCACATCAGTCTTTAAAGACTGATTCAGCTGTAGGCTCTACTTCTACAGCCGGTTGATCTTCTTCTAAGAGCGCTTCTTCACCTTCTTCCAATTCAGTCGCAGCTGCATTCATTGCATCAAGCTCTTCTTGCGTAATCCAGCCTGCCGCTAAACGAGCAGACATAACCATGGCTTCTGCTTCATCGCGGGAAACTTCTTTACTGGAGAAAAGGCCCTCAAAACGTTTTGTTTCGCCATCTTTACGTTCAGTCCAACCAACAAGATCATCTGCGGCACAGCCAGCAAAATCTTCCATTGTTTTGATGCCATCCTCGCCAAGGGCAACGAGCATCGCCGTTGTAATACCGTCGATTGCCAGAATTTCATCCGAAACACCAAGCTCTTTGCGTTTTGCGTCAAGTTCACCCTCGATACGATCGAGATATTCACGTGCACGGGTTTGCAGCTCTTGTGCAGTATCAGCGTCAAAACCTTCAATAGATGATAGTTCATCAAGCTCAACATAGCCAACTTCTTCGACCTGACTAAAGCCTTCAGAGGCCAGAACCTGACCAACCATTTCGTCTACATCAAGCGCTTTCATGAAGAGTTCTGAACGTTCTGTGAACTCTTTCTGACGACGAGAAGATTCTTCTTCTTCTGTCATGATGTCAATATCCCAGCCGGTAAGCTGAGAAGCCAGGCGTACATTTTGACCGCGACGACCGATAGCCAGTGAAAGCTGATCATCCGGCACAACAACCTCAATACGCTCTGCATCTTCATCCAAAACAACTTTCGCAACTTCCGCTGGCTGAAGCGCGTTCACGATAAAGCTTGCAGGAGATTGAGACCAAGGAATAATGTCAATTTTCTCGCCTTGCAGCTCGCCAACAACAGCCTGCACACGTGAACCACGCATACCAACACAGGCACCCACTGGATCAATTGACGAATCATTTGAAATCACTGCGATTTTGGCGCGTGAACCTGGGTCTCGAGCAACAGAGCGAATTTCGATAATACCATCGTAAATTTCCGGCACTTCCATCGTAAACAATTTAACCATGAATTGGGGGTGTGTACGAGATAGAAAAATCTGCGGGCCACGTTGCTCGCGGCGCACATCGTGCACATAAGCACGAACGCGATCACCATAACGAACATTTTCACGAGGAATCATTTCGTCACGACGAATAATACCTTCACCACGACCCATATCGATAATCACATTACCATATTCAACACGTTTAACTGTGCCATTGACGATTTCACCAACACGATCTTTATATTCTTCAAATTGGCGATCGCGTTCTGCTTCACGAACTTTTTGCACAATAACCTGCTTTGCAGATTGTGCAGCAATGCGACCAAAGTCCATTGGGGGAAGCGGATCGTGCACTTCATCACCAACTTTAGCATCTGGATCGCGATCTTGTGCAATCATCAAAGCCATCTCAGTAGAATAATCTTCAACAACATCAACAACCGTCAGCATGCGTGTGAGTTTAATTTCACCAGTCTTAGGGTCAATATCAACTTGAATATTGGATTCTGTGCCGTATCTCGAACGTGCCGCTTTTTGAATTGCTTCGGCCATAGCATCGATAACGATCTCACGATCAATAGCTTTTTCCCGCGCAACTGCGTCAGCGATCTGCAACAGTTCAAGTCTATTTGCACTAACTGCCATTTTTGTCTCCATATGAGGGTATAAACCCATTTATTCCCTAATTAAGCAGCCCCAAATTGGGCTATCCCAAATTCACTTAACTCTATTACTCAGTTGTACCGTTGTTCGGTGAACCATTCTCATTGTCAGCTTTCCGCTGGGCCTTTTTTGCCTGCTTGTCAGCCTTTAATGCCTGATCAATAAGCTCATCCGTCAAGATCAACTTTCCTTCTGCATAGGCAGAAAACGGTATTGTCAAAATTGCCTCTTCATCGGGTGACGGATCATCGCGCTCAATGACAAAACCAGTTTCATCAACCTCACCTATCCAACCACGAAACCGTTTGCGACCTTCAACCATCACGGATGTTTCGCACTTTAAAATATGCCCAGCCCAGCGCACAAAGTCACCTTTACGAACCATTGGACGATCAATCCCGGGGGATGACATTTCCAAATGATAAGCTCGCTCGATAGGATCTTCCACCTCAAGCACAGGCGAAATCGCACGCGAAACAGCTTCACAATCTTGTACCGACATAGTGCCATCGGGGCGCTCAGCCATAATTTGTAGCGTTAAACCGTTTTCGCCTGTGGTGCGGATGCGCACAAGCTGAAAACCCATAGATTCTATCACAGGCTCAACGATCTCGGCAACTTTAGCTTCTAATCCAGTTTCTACAAAAAGCCGTGGCTCAATTTCAGATATTTGTTCCAAGTGTCACATAATCCGTCAATGTTAAATTGTCTTCAAGTAACAAAAAAGAGCGGGTCCGGTAGGGCCCACTCTTGTTCATCAGATCAAGATTTGTGATCTATTTAGTATGATTTGCCACAAAATGCAAGCGAGTCATCGACGACCTTCTCCTCATACAGACTTAACATTTCTAAAAATGGAAAAAAACATCAATCCAATCAGGACAAAATGGATTATTTCGAAAACAAGCTCCAGAGCAACATATTCAAACGTAGGAGATACGGCAAATTTTGCCGGAACGACCAATGCGGCATAAGTTATTAGGAAAACACCAAATCCTACAGTTAACATCAGCGCCGTTTTTAGAGTTGGCGCGAGTGGAAAAAATTTACCAAATAGATAGGTGATGGTAATCGCTTGAATAACGATTGCTACAAAACCAAGCGGTATAATTGGCTCTGACCTATATGCCGACACCGCAAGCGCTGAATATGCCTCTTTAAAAAACACTAAATTCCATATGATCGCCCAGGCAAATGTAACAGCAATGTAAGAAGCGAAAGCCACAATCTGTCGTTTAATACTCATATATATTCCTCCAAGTTTAACTTGTTTTTTGCAAGTAAATTATTTTTAATGTGATTCACTTGTTAATTGCAAGTATTATATAATATGCTAAACTCATCCCATGGTGAAAGATTCTAAAATAAACTGGGATGGATGCCCCGTGCGGTACGCAGCATCCATCTTTGCTGACCGCTGGAGTTTTATGCTGCTCCGAGATGTACTGTTCAAAGGCAGGCGCTACTACGGCGAGTTTTTGGATGCAGGTGAAGGCATATCAACAAATATTCTTGCTGATAGACTAGGCAAACTGGAAGCTTCGGGAATTTTTACGCGTCACAGAGACCAAATTAAAAAATCGAAGGTCTATTACCTACCAACAGAAAAGGCATTGGAACTTATTCCTATTTTCCTATCAATCATTGAGTGGGCGGAGCGTCATGATGAGAATACAGAAGTGCCAAGGGATTTTATAACATCTTATCGAAATGACGCTGACGCCACTATTTTAGAATCCAAGAAGCTCATTTCGCTCGTAAATGAGCAGATAACTAAACTAAATTAAGGACCTCCATTGGCATATAATGAAGAAACTGCGGATAGATTTCGTAAAAAATTGGGTCTTATGGATGGTGTCGGCGAGAAAAAAATGATGGGCGGCATATGCTTTCTTCATCATGGCAACATGATCGGCGGCGTATCAATTGAGAAGAAAACTGGTATCGACAAATTTATGTTTCGTGTTGGCAAGGATAACGAAGACGAAGCGATTGCACGGTATGGCGCCAAAGCACTCTCATTTACAGGCCGGCGAATGGGTGGTCTTGTTGAGAAGGCTTGCACGGAGTGCAACAACGATGATCTTGATGGATTGATTTCTCTTTCGATGAGTTTTGTCGGTCAACTTCCACCTAAAAAACCAAAAGAAACGAAGTAAATCCTGACGTTTCCGCATTATATAGACGAGTTGACGCATCATAAAATCTGGCGCACAAAGATTTGTCTCACTTAAACACCTGATTTCGCACCAAATACTGAAAGCAAACCATGTCAGCTACTTTTGATCTCACGGAAGGTTCTATACCGAACCATTTCAAAAAAATCGCCATTCCCGCTGCCATAGGCATGATTTTTACGACACTCTACAATGTTGTTGATGTGTTTTACGCGGGGCTTTTGTCCACCGATGCACAAGCAGGCTTAGCTATAGCCTTTCAGGTCTTTTTTGTGCTGGTTGCTCTTGGAATTGGCCTCAGCTCAGCTATGGGCGCGCTTGTTGGCAACGCACTGGGAGCCAAAGATAACCGTTTGGCCAAAGAAATAGCGACACAAGGCATTGGATATGGCACTATCGCGTCTGTCTTCTTCGGTATTCTTGGCTTTTTCTTTGGTGCAGACCTTATTGCAATTATTACAGAAGCAGGCGCTTATCGTGACGCAGCGAACAATTATTTCCTCGTTATGTTGCTTGCAGCTCCGGCGTTCTTACTCACATTTGGCGCTAATGGTATTTTACAGGCGCAAGGTGATACGGTCTCTATGGAACGTGCACAAATTGCCGCCTTCTTTGCAAATCTTATATTAAATCCATTGTTTATCTTCGGCATTCCAGGTTTTATTGATGGCTTCGGCTTCACCGGACTTGCACTCTCAACCGTGGTCAGCCAAACAGGTGTAATGACATTCATACTCTATCGAGTATGGAAATCTGACCTTATGAAAGCAGATGCTCCTGCAAGTTTTACACCTCACTTTCCAACTTATAAAGACATCACAGCACAAGCGCTGCCATCCAGCTTCACCATGGTTGTCATGATGTTTTCTGGGTTTGTTATTCAATTTTACCTGAAAGGATTTGGTGGAGACGCAGTCGCTGCCTATGGTGTAGCACTACGTGTTGAGCAGCTTTTGCTGCTGCCGGCCTTTGGCCTCACAGGCGCATTATTACCTATTGCCGCACAAAACTTTGGGGCGAAAAACTACGACCGCGTGCGTGAAGCATTTATGTTCTGCTGTAAAGTTGGCATTGTCATGATGCTTGCTGCATCCGGAATTCTCTGGCTCGCTGCTGAACTTTTGATGGGAGTTTTCTCAGATAATTCTGAAGTGCAGAGAATAGGTGCCCAATATCTACGGGTTGATGGTTTTATTCTGCCCGTTTATCTCGTCCTGTTTGCAATAAACTCCTTACTGCAGGCCTTTAAGAAGCCCGTCTGGACATTAATTATCGGTATCTATCGACAGGGGCTAGCGGTCGCTGCCTTTGTCTATATCTTCGTTGTCTTACTAGATTTCGGCACTTTGGGTGTCTGGCTTGGCGTCGCAACTAGTGTGATAACGGGACTGCTATTCTCAATTATTGTAACAGAAGGTATTGCGCGCAAACAAATTGGCGGCATTTTATTTTCAAAACCGAAAGCAGTCGCACAACCCAGCTAGGCTTTCACCTAAAAAACATCCAGCTCTGATCGGGGCCAACGGATTGAAACTTGCGCACCAGTTTCTGGATATTTAAGATTGTTGAATTTGAGGTTCGCACCTGAACGCTCTAGCAGTGTTTTTGCGATAAACAAGCCTAGACCTAAACCGCCTGCCTTATCTAACTGAGAGCCACTACGATGTTTCATATAAGGCTCGCCAATCTGCTGAATCATATGCTGACTATAGCCTGGACCATCATCGGTAATAACTATTTCAACGATATTTGCATCATACCGGGCTTTTATCGTCACCTCGTCACATGCAAAATCAACCGCATTCTCCATCAGATTTCCAAGCCCAAACAGGATACCAGCATTTCGACGACTAACAGGTTCATTTTCAGTTTTTGCATCAATTGAGCTGATAAGTTCAATACCGAATTCACGATGCGGGGCGACAACCTCTTCAATCAATGAACTAAATGGCAAACGTCGCATATGCTCTTCATCTTCAGCTGACAAAGTGGTCAATCTCTGCAAAATATCGCGGCAACGTTCACTCTGGCTGGTTAGCAATTGCACATCTTCATGGAAGGGGCTGTCCGGGCCGATTGCACGCTGCATTTCCTTTGCCACGACAGAAATTGTCGCCAAAGGGGTGCCAAGCTCATGCGCGGCGGCGGCAGCCAAACCATCAATTGCGGATAGATGTTGTTCGCGTTGAAGCGCCAGTTCCGTGGCGCTTAGCGCACCTGCGAGTGCATTGGCTTCAGCAGAAACGCGATAGGCATAAAATGCAGCAAAGGCTGTGGTTGAAACAATCGCGATCCACACACCGAAGAGAAAGACACGCGGAATTTCAAGTTGTGTGCCTTCGTACCAAGGCAATGGCAAGGAATAGAAGCCAAGCACGGACACACTAAAAAAAGTTACCAGACCAAGCAGGAGTGTGCGGCTCATTGGCAAAGATGCTGAGGAAATTATGACAGGCACACATATAAGAATGGAAAACGGATTTGCCAAACCGCCCGTCATGAACAACAATCCAGATAATTGAAGCACATCAAAACCAAGTACAAGCATTGCAGATACTGGCGTTAGTCGCCGTGTAGAAGGGTTCCTCTGTGCCAAGTAAATATTCAAAACAATAGAAATAGCGACAAGGCTTAGACAATAACCGACCGGCAGCGGAAACTTTAAAAACATCGCCACGAACAATATCGTTGCAATCTGACCAGCTACCGCCAACCAGCGAAGCCTGATAAGTGTTTGTAAACGCAACATACGTGAGCGCGAAAACTCTTCAGCCGCTGTCGATGACAAATTCATTATATAATAACCTCAACCCAGAATTTAACGTTGGCGTTTAACGGGCGGTTTAGCATTTGCAGGATCATCTGGCCAATCATGTTTTGGATAACGCCCCCGCATATCGCTGCACACATCTGACCAAGAACCTTTCCAAAACCCGGGCAAATCACGGGTCAACTGAATTGGCCTTTGCGCTGGCGATAAAAGCTCGACAAGTAATGGAACCTTACCATTTAAAATCGATGGATGATGCTTCTGGCCAAAAAATTGCTGCACACGAAGTGAAATTGCAGGGCCTTCATTGCGATACTCAATTATGGCACTCTTTCCATTTTCAAGCTTAAAATGGGTCGGCACCATATCATCAAGCTGTCGTGCCTGATCCCAATTAAGAAGAGTTTTAATACCATATTCTAAACTTTGCGCAGAAATATTCTTGATCGAGAGGACATCAGTTTGAAATGGCAAAAACCATTGATCAAGTGATCCAATCAAACCTTCATCAGATAGGTTCGGCCAATTTTCATCGTAGTTTAGTCGTAGATATTCAGAGCGATCTATCCATTGGTGAAGTGACTTTGAAAAGTGTAGTTTTTTAATACCAACTTGTGAAATACCATCCGCTAAAGCTTCTGCCGCGGCAGCGCCCTCAGGCTTAGACAACTGTTTTTCCTGCAAGATAATTGCACCCAAGCGCTTTTGATACCTTGCTCGAACCGATTGACTTTGACGATCAAAGTAACACTCTTCAGCTTCTTGCAAAACGCCGTGCGGAAGATCATCCAACTCAGCCATGTCAAATCGACATGCCGACAATACACGCGGGGCGGCGGCTCTGCCGGTTAGGTCTGCGATAATAAGCATCGGCTCTGATGCTAGCTTATTCATATGATCAATCACCGCACCCCTGCCATTTGCCATCGTGAACTGACCATCTTTACTGCGTTGTTTTGCAATCCGATCTGGAAACGCTGTTGCGAGTAATCCACCAACTGACCGCGCATCATATCTTGGCAATGTTTTAACTGACTGCTCTGCCATTCTGGCAATTCTCTCTGCCAGCTTGCGGGATGAAACTGCGCGTTTACTTCTATCATTTTCAAAACGCTGCAAGCGGTATTCGATATCAACATCATTACCACCCAAACCCTGCTCGGAAAGAAGAACGGATAATTTGGCTGCCAGCAACGCCTGCCCACGTTTTGCCGCATCAATTACCATAGCAGCCAAGCGCACAGGCAATGGCAACAACCGGATAGATTTACCAAGTTCGGTTAGTTTAGCCTTTTGATCAATCGCGCCAATTTTACGCAATAGGGCCAAAGCCGCCTCGACTGCAGATGACGGTGGCTCTGTTAAAAATGCTAACTGATGTAGGTCGCTCACACCCCATGATAGACAATCCAGCATAAGCGTTGATAGATCACTTGATAATATTTCTGGTGCTGTAAATTTCGGCAAAGCAGCTTGCTGTTCTTTTTGCCACAAACGCAATGCGATTCCCGGCGCTGTTCGACCGGCACGACCTGCACGTTGTGTCGTTGCGGCCTGTGATGCTCTTATTGTCTCAAGCCGCGTAATGCCAGTAACAGCCTCAAAGAAAACTTCTCGGCGAAGTCCTGAATCTATGATGATCCGCACCCCTTCAATTGTAATTGACGTTTCCGCAATTGAAGTAGAAAGCACAACCTTTCGTCGACCATCTACAACGGGTTGGATTGCGGCATCCTGATCTTTCATTGGCATAGATCCGAAGAGCATATGACACTCGACACCATCGCCAATTCTGTTTTCCAGCCGACCGTAAACACGTTTTATTTCACCCTGACCGGGCAAGAAACATAGAATGGAACCCTCTTCTGATGCGAGTATGTTTGCGATCGCATCAACCATGACATCCTCAATGCGATCATTGGCTCGTCGTGGTTGATAACGAATATCAATCGGGAAAGTTCGACCTTCAGAAATGATCGTACCTGCATCAGGTAAGATGCGGTTGATTTCTTCAATATCGAGCGTTGCAGACATTACCAAAATCTTGAGATCTTCCCGCAAACCAGCCTGAACATCAAGCGTCAGCGCAAGACCAAAATCCGCATCCAGTGAGCGTTCATGAAACTCATCAAAGATCACGCACTCAATGCCGGATAGTTCCGGATCATCCAAAACCATCCGCGTGAAAACGCCTTCGGTCACCACTTCAATACGGGTTTTATCGGATATCTTGGTATCAAGCCGCATACGATAACCGATGGTTTGGCCAACATCATCACCATGTAACACAGCCATCCGGTGTGCTGCAGAACGAGCCGCCAAACGCCGCGGTTCAATAAGGATGATCTTACTACCTTCATACCAACTGCTTTCCAAAATCTTCAAAGGAACGACAGTCGTTTTACCTGCGCCAGGTGGCGCTGCGATAATGAGATTATTTCGTCGCGCCAACTCTTCTTCAATGTCGCTTAGAACATCATTGATGGGAAGATATGAAGAACTCATTCATTTTCCAAAAACGCAAATTTATTAGCAAAGTTAATGCGCTTCGTCCCAATTTTCCGCAGCGCGAGCATCTACTTTCAATGGAACAGACATCGATAGCGCTGGCATTGAAGCTGTTTCCATCACTGATTTGACCAAATCGATAGTCGGCTCAGTTTCGGCTTCAACGGTTTCAAAAATCAATTCATCATGAACCTGCAGAAGCATTTTTGCCTGCAAACCAGCATCAGCCAAAGATTGATCCATCTTGACCATTGCACGGCGGATAATGTCTGCCGCTGACCCTTGGATCGGTGCGTTGATTGCAGCACGTTCATTAAATGCACGAACTTGATGATTGGATGATTTTACATCCGGGAAATTGATTCTTCGACCAAATATTGTCTCGACAAAACCTTGTTCTTTCGCCAAGGTTTTGGTGTTTTCCATATAATCTTTGATGCCAGGGAAACGTTCGAAATACATTTTAATATAGTCGCTGGCTTCGCCGCGCGGAATGCCGAGTTGATTGGCGAGGCCAAAGGCTGAAATCCCGTAGATGATACCAAAATTAATTGCCTTTGCTCTGCGGCGAACTTCGCTTGGCATATCTTTGATAGGCACACCGAACATTTCGGAGGCAGTCATAGCATGAATGTCCAAACCATCCGCAAAGGCTTGCTTTAACGTCGTAAGATCCGCGACATGCGCCAAAACACGCAGCTCAATCTGACTATAGTCAGCGGAGATAAGCGTATTACCTTTTTCAGGTACGAAAGCGGTTCTAATTTTGCGACCTTCAGCGGTCCGAACTGGAATATTTTGCAAATTTGGATCGTTTGATGAAAGCCGCCCGGTTGATGTTGATGCCATTGCATAGGACGTGTGCACACGCTTTGTCACAGGGTGAATATGATTTGGCAACGCGTCAGTATATGTTGATTTTAGCTTTGTAAGCTGGCGCCAATCAACAATTTTGCGCGGCAGTTCATGACCTTCAGCGGCTAAATCTTCCAACACTTGTGCAGATGTTGACCATTGACCCGTTTTGGTTTTTGCACCACCTGGCACACCCATTTTCCCAAAGAGGATTTCACCCAATTGCTTGGGCGAGCCAATGTTAAAATTCTCACCGGCAAGTTCGTAAATTTCAGCTTCAAGCCCCGCAGCACCTTGCGCCAACTCGCCAGATAACCGTGATAGAATCTGACGATCTACTGAAATTCCCCGCGATTCCATATCGACAAGCACTTTAACCAGAGAGCGCTCTAGACGCTCATAGACTGATACCAATCCATCCGCTACGAGGCGAGGTTTGAGCGCATACCAAAGACGTAATGTTATGTCGGCATCTTCTGCGGCATAGGCTGTGGCTTTTTCGATCTCGACCAGATCAAACGTAATTGCTGATTTTCCTGAACCCGCAACTTCCTTATAGGGAATAGGTTTGTGACCAAGCCAACGATCAGCAAGCACATCCATGCCGTGACCACCGGAACTTCCGTGACCTACACCTGCATCGAGTACGTAGGACAAAAGCATCGTGTCATCAAATGACACCACATCGATATCAAGCTGCTTTAAAACCAGCATATCATATTTAAGATTTTGAGCGATTTTAAGCAGAGATGCATCTTCCAGGACATTTTTAAGCCGCGCGAGCGCCTGATCAAAGTTGATCTGGTTCTCATCCAGTCCGCCTCCAAGCAGATCATCTACACCCGTCTTATGCGTAAGTGGCACATAAGCAGCTTTAACCTTGAGGTCACTATCTTTTCCCTCGAAATAGGCAATTGAGAAGCCCACCAACTCCGCCTGCATCGCATCAAGCGACGTTGTTTCTGTGTCGAATGCAAATGTACCTTTTGCTCTGATATCAGCACACCATCTATCAAGGGTTTCAATATCACGAATTGTCTCATAAGTGCTATGATCAATGTTGGATTGTGCGACACGTTCTGCACGGGCATTTACGAGTTTACGCGGCGTATATTTTGCAGCGCTTGAACCATCATTTGGGCCATCTTCCGCATCGCTATCTTCAGGATCAAGATCAGGTCCACGGGCGTTCTCCCATTCGATCACCAATTCAGCTGGTTCGATAGTATCCGCATCGGAACCCGTGTCGGCCGCAACACGCTTGGTAAGCGTTGTCATCTCCATAGCTTTTAAATAGCTGATAAGCATCGGCCCATTGGGTTGCTCCAAAAATAACCCATCTAAATCAACGTCAAGTTCAACATCATCACGAAGACGAACAAGCTCGCGCGAGATACGAGCATTGTCAGCAAATTCAATAAGGTTTTCACGACGTTTATTCTGCTTAATCTCACCAGCACGTTCAAGTAGGGTATCCAAATTGCCAAATTGTTCAAGCAGCTGGGCCGCAGTTTTGGGTCCAATACCTGGAACACCCGGAACGTTATCAACCGAATCGCCGGCCAATGCTTGCAAATCTATCATTTGCTCAGGCGGGACACCCCATTTTTCGATAACTTCCGGCACCTGAATATGTTTGTTTTTCATCGTATCAAGCATCGACACCTGATCACCAACAAGCTGCATTAAATCTTTATCTGACGAAATAATCGTGCAATCTGCGCCTGCTTCTCGAACATGGCGGGCATAGGTTGCAATAATATCATCAGCTTCAAAGCCCTCTTTATCTATGCAAGGCAGGTTAAACGCCTTTGTAGCCTGACGGATTAGCCCAAATTGTGGGCGCAAATCTTCTGGTGGCGCATCACGATTGGCTTTGTATTCAGGATAAAGCTCATTGCGAAATGTCTTTGATGAATGATCAAAAATCACTGCAAAATGAGTGGGTGTAACACCATCATTTTCATCTCGGGCGGAAGAAACGAGCTTCCACAGCATGTTACAAAAGCCTGATACCGCTCCTACAGGCAAACCGTCAGATTTGCGCGTTAGAGACGGCAGGGCGTGATAAGCTCTGAAAATATAGCCAGAGCCGTCGACGAGGAAGAGATGATCACCTTTTTTCATGCTTCTGATTTAACGCCTAAAACCGCCAACGTCCATGCCAGATTTTTCTTTTCAACTTAGACTTATGGGTTACACTAAAACACCTGTCGAATCAGAGGTTGAAACACGCCTGTGCGTACAATCACATAAATGTTACAAATAATTAATATATTGGCCATTGTTTCGCCGCTTTCCTAACCCCAAATAACTCACATAGGCGTTACAAGCCGCTGTCTGGAAAAAAGCTTCCCCTGCTGATCCAGCCAGTCAAGAGCCTCACCCTCCCCCCCCTCATAGGGTAGGCTCCAAATAAAATGCCACCATGACCATCCCCCTCCGGTTATGGTGGCTTTTCTTTTTATCCAAATGTGATTACATCAAACTAAGAATTAGTCGATAGCTCCAATTCGTTTAACAGGATAAACTTAATGCCTTCAATTACACCCGTTTTAGAAAAAGCAGATGCAAACCTGGATACAAGCCTTGAACGCTTGTTCGAACTACTGGCTATTCCGTCGATCTCGACAGATCCGGCATATAAAGATGATTGTTATAGAACAGCTACTTTTTTAGCTGATTATCTTAATAAACTTGGTTTTAGTGCGGATGTAAGAGACACAATCGGTCACCCAATGGTTGTTGGCCATCATGCCTGTGAAAACCCAAATGCACCGCATGTTCTTTTTTATGGACACTATGATGTACAGCCAGTCGATCCTATAGAGTTATGGGACTATGATCCATTTACACCACAAATCTTGGAACGAAATGGCCGCAAAGTAATCGCAGGGCGCGGTTCTAGCGATGATAAGGGGCAACTCATGACGTTTGTGGAAGCTTGCCGAGCCTATAAAGAAACCCACGGAGAACTTCCTTGCAAGATCACAATTTTATTTGAAGGCGAAGAAGAATCTGGCTCCCCATCTCTTCAACCTTTTCTTGAAGCCAATAAGGATGAGTTAAAAGCCGACTTTGCTCTCGTGTGTGATACATCTATGTGGAACCATGAAACACCGGCGATCCCCACAAGCTTGCGCGGATTGTTGGGCGAAGAAGTGACAATTCATGCGGCATCTCGCGATCTGCATTCAGGTCTTTATGGTGGTGCAGCCGCTAACCCGATTACGATCTTAGCCCGTATTGTTGCCGATCTACACGATAGGGATGGTAAAATAACCATTGATGGGTTTTATCATGGTGTTGAAGAAACACCTGAACAGATTAAACAAGCGTGGAGAAGTCTAGACCAAAGTGATGAAGAATTTTTGGGTGATGTTGGTTTGTCCAAATGCTTTGGCGAGAAAGGTCGCTCCGCCCATGAACTTACATGGGCACGCCCAACTGCCGAAATTAACGGGATTACTGGCGGCTATACCGATGATGGCTTCAAAACCGTTATTCCAGCACAGGCCAGCGCGAAAATCTCATTCCGTCTCGTTGGCAAGCAAGATGCAGAGAAAATACGTGTGTCCTTCCGTAGATTTGTAGAAGAACGTTTGCCCGAAGACTGCACAGTAAGTTTTAAAGATCACGGCGCATCTGGCGGTATCGCATTACCATTTGATTCTCCGATCATAGAAAAAACCAAAACTGCCCTTTCGGATGAATGGCCAAAACCAACCGTTCTTGTTGGCATGGGCGGCTCCATTCCCATCGTCGGCGATTTTCAAACATTTCTTGGTATGGAATCCGTACTTGTTGGCTTTGGGCTTGCTGACGATCAGCTCCACTCTCCCAATGAAAAATACGAGCTAAATTCATTCCATAAAGGTATTCGTTCATGGATCCGTATCCTAAACGCTTTAGCCTAAAGAAAGAGAATTGAGACATACAGCGAGGAGTATGGTTAATAGTGAGCTTAACCTCCCCTTAAATTGCAACATATAGATTGTGCCTAAATAAGTATTTTAAAGAATCGATTCTGGCGCATAAATGGCACGAAAAACAACAAAAAAGAGGGTAGAACCGAGTTTTAGAAAGAAAGCTACGGCTAGGAAACCCAACAAAACCACAGCAAAATCTGGTGCTAGAAGGCGTAACTCTTCCAAATCTGGTGGCGCAAAGTCGCGTTCTGGGTCTGCACGTAGAAAAAACAAGTCTCGCAGTTTACTTGTTCGCTTTGTCAAATCATCGGTATACTGGTGTTTTGTTTTGGGTATTTGGGGCGCTCTCGCCGTCGGTGGTCTTTTTGCATTTTACGGTGCGCAAATGCCAGCTGCTGACAGTTGGGAAGTTCCAAAACGTCCACCAAATGTGAAAATTGTAGCGCTTAACAGTCAAATTATTGCAAATCGCGGTGCGACAGGCGGGGAAGCATTGCTTTTGAGCGATATGTCTCCATTTATTCCGCAAGCTGTCATTGCGATTGAAGATCGTAGATTTTACTCCCATTTCGGCATCGACCCAATCGGCCTGGCTCGTGCAATGTTTTCAAATGTTATGGCAGGCCGAACCGTACAGGGCGGCTCTACACTCACACAGCAGCTTGCAAAGAACCTATTTCTTTCACCTGAACGGACATTGGAACGAAAAGTACAAGAAGTTTTACTTTCTGTCTGGCTCGAACATAATTTCACAAAAGATCAGATCTTGGAAATGTATCTTAATCGAGTTTACTTTGGTTCTGGTGCATATGGTGTACAAGCAGCCTCTCGCCGCTACTTCCATAAACCCGCAAGCGATGTCACATTATCGGAAGCAGCGCTACTGGCGGGTCTTTTAAAAGCTCCCTCGCGACTTTCACCTGCTCGTAATCCGGATGCTGCTGAAGCAAGAGCGCAGGTTGTGCTTGGCTCCATGAGCCGTTCTGGTTTCATTGACGACAATCAAGCAACCGTCGCACTCACTCAGCCTCAAATACGGGCAAAAAGCTATTGGTCTGGTTCTGAAAATTTTGCTGCTGACCGTGTCATGAGCGATCTTAAGAAAGTTATTGGCGAGGTGAAGGAGGATCTCATTGTTGAGACTACGCTTGACCTAAATCTACAAAAAGATGCCGAAGTCATCTTACGCGATACGCTTGATCAAAACGGCAAGAAATATTCAGTGAAAGAAGGCGCGATTGTTGCTCTGGATGCAAACGGTGCAATTCGCATTCTGATTGGCGGTCGCAGCTATGAAACAAGCCAATATGACAGAGCAAGTGGCGCAAAGCGTCAACCTGGTTCAGCATTTAAGCCTTTTGTCTACGCGGCAGCGCTCGAACAAGGTCGCACACCTCAATCTGTTCGTAATGATGCGCCGGTGCGCATCAATAAGTGGACACCCAAAAATTACGATCAAAAATATCGCGGTCCTGTAACACTCACTGTAGGATTATCCAAGTCACTTAATACAATCGCTGCTCAACTTGTCATGGAGGTTGGGCCAAAAAATGTTGCCAAAACTGCACGTCGTTTGGGTATCGAATCAAAACTTACACCCAACGCGTCCATTTCCTTGGGAACATCTGAGGTCACACTGCTTGAACTAACATCCGCGTATGCACCATTTATGAATGGCGGCTACAAGGCCACACCGCATATTATATCTCGTGTCATGACGACTAGTGGGCGCGTTCTATATGAAAGCTCATTTCAAAACCCACCTCGCGTTCTTTCAACTGGTGTTGTTCAAGATATGAACTACATGCTGACGGAGGTCGTTCGGTCAGGGACTGGGCGCAAAGCACAAATCGATAATTGGCAGGTGGCAGGCAAAACTGGGACAAGTCAGTCTTTCCGAGATGCGCTCTTTGTCGGTTACACAGCAAACCTAACCATGGGTGTTTGGCTTGGTAATGACAATGGTAAGCCGACTCAAAAAGTAACAGGCGGTGGATTGCCAGCACAAATCTGGCAAAAAGTTATGACAAATGCGCATTATGGTGTACCCGTTGCCTCACTACCACGCGTGACGGTCACCGCACCATTGGGTGAGATTTCAAATATAAACGGAACTGATAATGAGCCACTTGATCTTACGCGCGATCTAAAACCCATTCCAAATATTTCTATCGAATCAACCAGCTCTATCCCTATACCAGCACAGCGCGGCCAAGCATCAAAGCCGCGGCGCCAAGCGCAAATCAAACCGCAAACCAGATCACAATCTGCCGGGTTAACGCCACCCGGGGATGTCGGTCGAAAGTCTCAAAAATCCAGACCTGATAGGCCAAAATCCATACTTGATGTCATTTTGGGGCAATAATTTTTAGAAAATTTGCGATTCTTCTCTAAAAGTTGCAACTCAATGGCTTGCAGTCTGATCAAACCCTTCTTATATAGGCCTCAGATAGCAAAGGGGTGTTTTTGCTAGCCAAATACCACATCCTTTGGTAAATGGACCGCTTTGGCGGAACACCTTAATATGTCAGTACCCATAGGGGTTGTTTTGGAATGCTGAATTTCGGTTCCAACAACTCGCTTTTAGGAGAAAGAAGAGAATGGCAAAAGTAATAGGAATTGACTTGGGAACTACAAACTCCTGTGTCGCAGTAATGGATGGCGGAGAAGCTAAAGTTATCGAAAATGCAGAAGGTGCACGTACAACGCCTTCAATGGTTGCATTTTCTGATGATGGTGAGCGTCTTGTTGGTCAACCCGCGAAACGTCAGGCAGTGACGAACCCAACCGATACACTATTTGCTGTAAAGCGTTTGATCGGTCGTCGTTTTACGGACAAAATGGTCAAAAAAGATAAAGACCTTGTCCCATATGAAATCGTCAAAGGCGAAAATGGCGATGCATGGGTTAAAGCGTCCGGTAAGGATTATTCACCATCACAAGTTTCTGCGATGATTCTTCAAAAAATGAAAGAAACTGCTGAAGCTTACCTCGGCGAGACTGTCCAGCAGGCAGTTATCACTGTTCCTGCTTACTTTAATGATGCACAGCGTCAAGCAACTAAAGATGCAGGCAAGATTGCTGGCCTTGAAGTTCTACGGATCATCAACGAGCCAACCGCTGCGGCTCTTGCATACGGCCTTGATAAAAAAGAAGGCAAAACAATTGCAGTCTACGATCTTGGCGGTGGTACATTCGATGTATCCATCCTAGAAATCGGCGACGGTGTTTTCGAAGTTAAATCAACCAATGGTGATACATTCTTGGGTGGTGAAGATTTTGACATGCGTTTGGTTGAATATCTTGCGACTGAATTTAAGAAAGATCAGGGTGTAGACCTTAAAAGCGATAAGCTTGCTCTTCAACGCTTGAAAGAAGCTGCTGAAAAAGCAAAAATCGAATTGTCTTCAACGACACAAACTGAAATCAACCTTCCGTTCATCACAGCTGATGCTTCAGGTCCAAAACACTTAACAATGAAACTTACTCGTGCAAAGCTTGAAAATCTCGTTGATGATTTCGTTCAGCGCACAGTTGGTCCATGTAAAGCAGCTCTTAAAGATGCTGGCATTTCTGCTGGTGAGATCGACGAAGTTGTTCTTGTGGGCGGCATGACACGTATGCCTAAAATCCAGGAAGTTGTTAAAGAATTCTTTGGTAAAGAGCCGCACAAAGGTGTGAACCCGGATGAAGTTGTTGCCATGGGTGCAGCTATTCAGGGCGGTGTTTTACAAGGTGATGTTAAAGACGTTCTTCTTTTAGATGTGACCCCTCTTTCACTTGGTATTGAAACATTGGGCGGTGTGTTCACTCGTCTGATTGATCGCAACACAACAATTCCAACGAAGAAAAGCCAGGTCTTCTCAACTGCTGAAGATAACCAAAATGCTGTGACTATTCGTGTGGCTCAAGGTGAGCGTGAAATGGCTGCGGATAACAAAAATCTTGGCCAGTTTGATCTTGTAGGTATTCCTCCGGCACCGCGTGGCGTTCCACAAATCGAAGTTACATTTGATATCGATGCCAATGGTATTGTGAATGTATCGGCGAAAGATAAAGGCACAGGCAAAGAACACCAAATTCGCATTCAAGCGTCTGGCGGCCTGTCTGATGATGATATCGATGATATGATCAAAGAAGCTGAAAACAATGCGGAAGCGGATAAAAAGCGTCGCGAGACAGTTGAAGCTAAAAACAATGCGGAAAGCTTGATCGATTCATCTAAAAAGTCGCTTGAAGAATATGGCGATAAAGTTTCTGAAGATGATCGCAATGCAATTTCTGCAGCGATCGAAGGCTTGGAAGAAGCTGTTGCAGCTGAAGAACCAGATGGTGATGTTATCAGCGAGAAAACACAAGTTCTCATGGAAGCTTCCATGAAACTTGGTCAGGCAATGTATGAGGCTCAGCAAGCTGAAGAGCAAGCTGCCGCTGATGCGGATGCCGCGGCAGATGCAGCAGCTGACGACAATGTTGTTGATGCTGACTTTGAAGAAGTTGATGACGCTGATAGCGATCAAAAATCTGCTTAAATCCAACTTATAAACAATTGGCGATCACCAGATTTAAACTGGGATCGCCAATTGCACACTAACGGATATTTCTCAAATGGCAAAAGCTGACTTCTACGAATTGCTCGGCGTTTCAAAGAGCGCGGACGAGAAAGAGCTGAAAAGCGCTTTCCGTAAACTTGCCATGAAACACCATCCGGATAAAAACCCAGACAATCCGGAAGCTGAGAAAAAATTCAAAGAAATTAATGAAGCCTATGAGACGTTGAAAAACCCTCAAACACGTTCCGCTTACGATCAGTATGGTCATGCCGCTTTTGAACAAGGCGGCCCAGGTGCTGGTGGTGGCGGCTTCGGCGGCGGCGCTGGCGGGTTCCATGATATTTTCGAAGATATCTTTGGAGATATGATGGGTGGTGGTGGCGCTCGCACACGACGATCAAGTGGTGGTCGCGAACGCGGTGCTGATCTTCGTTACAATATGGAAATTTCTCTTGAAGAGGCTTATGAGGGTAAAACTGCTCAAATCCGTGTGCCGACTTCTGTTTCATGCACAACATGCTCAGGCTCCGGTGCAAAACCAGGCAGCAGTCCAACCACTTGCTCTACATGTGGTGGCATTGGTCGCGTACGCGCAGCGCAAGGTTTCTTCTCTGTAGAGCGCACTTGTCCGACATGTCACGGTAATGGTCAGATGATTTCTGATCCTTGCACCAAATGTTCTGGTCAGGGCCGTGTCTCCGAAGAAAAATCACTATCGGTTAATATTCCTGCAGGTATCGAAGATGGTACACGTATTCGCGTTGCCGGAGAAGGCGAAGCAGGACAACGCGGTGGTCCAACGGGCGACTTATATATATTCTTATCTGTTAAGCCGCATGAATTTTTCCAGCGCGAAGCTGCTGATCTATATTGTGCCGTACCGATTTCTATGGCGAAAGCTGCCCTTGGCGGTAAGTTTGAAGTCACCACACTTGATGGCACTAAGTCCCGCATCACGATCCCTGAAGGTACACAATCAGGCAAAGAGCTTCGAATGCGCGGCAAAGGTATGCCGGTGATGCGCTCTAGCCAAATGGGTGATCTATACATTCGTGTTGCGGTTGAAACACCACAAAATTTGAGTAAGCGTCAAAAAGAGCTATTGGAAGAATTCCAAGAAATTTCATCTAAAGAAAATAGCCCAGAAACATCGGGTTTTTTCTCTAAGATGAAGGGTTTCTTTGATACATTAAGTGATTAATAGAATTGTTTTTCGCTTTTCTTGACAAAGTAACTTCTTTTCGCCGAAATTAACCATTAGTTAAGAATTCTCAAACGGCCTTAGACTTGCACTGTTAGCTTGTATATGTTCGTCGAAAAGTTGGTAACAAGGTTTCTGAGGGCGACATGCGTCTTGATATCGCAAATAAAATAGTCAAAAAATTCGATGATGAAATCGTATTTTTGAAAGGTATGATTTCCTCGCCGGATACAGTTGGATCTATCGTTCCCACATCACGTACAACTGCACGATGTATGGCTCGGCAAATTGATTTAACATCAGATCTGCCAGTCCTTGAACTAGGGCCAGGGACAGGCGTCATAACGAAAGCTATCCTAAGCGAAGGCGTTAAACCAGAAGGCCTTTATTGTGTTGAATATTCGGATATTTTTGCAAAACGCCTAGTCAAAGCATTTCCAAACGTCAATATTTTGAATGGTGATGCATTTCGTCTCGATGACGTTTTGAATGATAAAAAAGATCAAATTTTTAATACGATTATTACATCTATGCCATTGTTGAATTTTCCGATGGTGAACCGTATTTCGCTTATTGAAGATCTGCTTGATCGATTGCCTAACGGTCGGCCAATAATTTTGTTTTCCTATAGTGCGACAGCACCGGTCCCGACAGACGGTCAAAATTTCAAAGTAAAATCGATAAGTTGGGTATTCCGCAATGTGCCGCCTGCACGTGTTTGGGCTTATACTCGCCGATAAATTAGCGCGATAGTTAGGCTCTTAACATCATGATGAAAAAAATTCTTGTTATTCCCGGATCGAACAGATCTGGCTCCCATAATGTAAAACTTGCGGCAGCAGCGGCAAAGGAGTTTGCATTACTTGGTGCTGACGTTACGCGAATATCTCTTCTTGATTACCCGCTCCCACTATATGATGAGGACTTGAAAAGTAACGATGGCATTCCGAAAAATGCGTCCAAAATAGCCAGTTTAATTGATTTACACGATGGCGTATTCATCGCAAGCCCTGAATATAATGCGTCAGTCTCACCTCTGCTTAAAAACATGATCGATTGGGTGAGTGTAATCCGTGAAATTGATGGCAGAGCTTTTGCGCCATGGAAAGAAGCAACCCTGGCACTGGGTGCAGCTTCTCCCGGCAATCTTGGCGGAGTGCGCGGGTTGAACCACCTACGGTCAATCATGGTTTCTATCGGAAGTCTCGTTATCTCGGAGCAAGTATTAGTACCAAAAGCGGGAATCGCATTTGGTGAAGATGGCTCAATCTCAAGCGAGCGAACAGCCAAATCTTTGTCAAATACGTGTCGGTCACTTTTCAGAGCTAGCGCTTAATAAACTTATCTGAAACCCCAATACTTATCAGATACTTTCGTCTGTTACGTTTAGTCACCTTGCAGTTTTTATGCGGTTCTGTCACAAGATCAGAAAATCATAAGTGCGGGAATAGATTATGGCTACCAATCACGATGTCAAAAATCAACTGATCGTCGCCCTAGATGTACCAAGCGTTAAAGAGGCTGAAACTATCGTCACCGAACTCGGTGATAGTGCAATATATTACAAAATTGGTCACCAACTTGGATTTGCTGGTGGGCTATCATTTGCATCTGACTTGATCAAAGACGGCAAAAAAATCTTTCTTGATATGAAATTGCTGGATATCGACAATACTGTCGCAAAGGGCGTTGAGAGTATTGCCAAAATGGGTGTTTCCATGCTCACTATACATGCTTACCCAAAGGCAATGCGAGCAGCTGTCGAGGCCGCAAAAGGTTCTGAGCTTACTCTGCTTGGGGTGACAGTTTTAACGTCTATGGATGGTAAGGATCTACTTGAAGCAGGGTACTTACATTCTGACCCTACCGAACTGGTTAAAGCTCGTGCAAAACAAGCAGCTGACGCTGGCATGGGCGGCGTTGTTTGCTCTGCGCAAGAAGCAGCAATTGTTCGTCAGATTGTCGGCGAAGACATGGCCATTGTAACACCAGGCATCCGGCCTGCTGGTGCTGATTTGGGCGACCAAAAACGGGTTATGACACCTTCTCAAGCTATCGAAGCTGGCGCAAGTCACCTCGTTGTCGGCCGTCCGATTGTGGCAGCTAGTGATAGGCGTGCCGCAGCGCTTAATATCATCATGGATATGACGAATATCGAAGCTCAAACGATAACAACGCCTGCTGCAGCTCCGAAACCGAAAGGCTATTGGATCGCGCGGATCGATGCGCAAGATGGTAGTGAAGAGCATTATCAAGACTACATCAACACGGCAAAGCCTGCTTTCGAAAAATATGGTGCAAAATTTATCGTAAGAGGCGGCAATTCAATTGCTGTCGAAGGCCAAGGTCGCAAACGAAACATCATTATAGAGTTTGAATCATTAGAAGTGGCGCAAGCATGCTATAATTCGGAGCAATATCAAAAGGCGACCGCGATCAAACTAGCAGTTGCAGATAGTGAAATTATTTTGGTAGAAGGTTTGCAGTAATTATGTCTTGCTGGTAACAGGGCATAAACTTGTGCGCACTATAGTAAGCTTATCGCAAATTTTACAAAAATGATCTAGAAACTTGTGAAATACCAACCGTTCACGGCAGGAGCAAATCAATGGAAGTCAGCAATCAACCTAAACTCGTCACAGTTTTTGGTGGTTCAGGTTTTCTTGGACGCCATATCGTTCGTCTTTTGGCAAAAGAAGGTTACAATATTCGTGTTGCTTGTCGTCGGCCCGACCTTGCTGGCCACTTACAGCCATTGGGAAATGTTAGCCAGATCACAGCGGTACAGGCAAACTTGCGCTATCGCGATTCTATAGATCGCGCGGTCCAAGGCTCTGATTATGTCATAAATTGTGTCGGCATCCTTTTTGAAAGTGGGCGTAATACATTTGATGCGGTTCAGGAATTTGGCGCACGGGCTATTGCAGAAGCGGCAAAAGCCAACAATGCAAAATTGGTCCATATTTCAGCAATTGGTGCTGATAAAAATTCCAACTCTGATTATGCCAGAACAAAAGGTCGAGCCGAAGAAGCAGTCTTAAATATTGTGAAAGATGCTGTTATTTTGCGACCATCTATTATTTTTGGTCCAGAAGATGGGTTTTTCAATAAATTTGCTGACATGTCTCGGTTTGCACCAGCTCTGCCGCTGATAGGTGGTGGCCATACGAAATTCCAACCGGTTTATGTTGCGGATGTTGCGGCGGCTGTTGTCAAAGGTGTAAATGGCGAACTTCAGGCTGGCAAAACGTATGAACTCGGCGGACCAGAGGTCATGAGTTTTAAAGAATGCCTACAGCTTATGCTTAAAGTTATTTCCCGTAAACGCATGATGGTCTCGCTACCTTGGGCAATCGCCTCCCTGATTGGCAGCATAACCTCACTTATACCATTTATCGATCCGCCACTTACACCAGATCAAGTCGAACTTCTTAAGCAAGATAATGTGGTATCAACAGATGCCGAGAACGCTGATCTTGATCTTCAATCAATGGGTATTGCGCCGACAGCACTTGAAGCCATTCTCCCAACCTATTTGGTACATTATCGCCCCGCAGGCCAATATACGAAGATGAATTCATCATCATAAATTCATGATACATCATCTACGCAACAGAAATGTTGGAAAACTTGTTTTCCAACATGGATTTTAACCAAATCAGATGTTTTGGGGTTGCTATTTTTTGCTGTGTCAGCGACATAGCGTTCATATTTCTCAACCCTGAAAACACGATTAAAACCCTGTTCAGACTGCGAGGGCTTGTGTCCTCAGGCCAACAACAACAGAGAGCTGTTTTATGATTAAAGCCGTCGTTCCTGCATTCATTCTTGCTGTAACAATTATTATATCTGCTTCTGCATTTGCGCCACGCAGCAATATGATTGGAGATGAAGGATGCGACCTTGCTTATGGTATTGAAGGATGCAGCAAAACTTCCCTACACTAAATCATTAGGTCAACCAAAGACCTATCAGGCCAGCAGTTCCAATGAATATTCGCCAAATTGCAAATGGCATGAACCCGTGCTTTGAAACAAAATCCAGCAGCCCCCTTACCACAAATGCACCCGCGATAAATGCGGTAATAAATCCTACACCTATGATCGATAGATCATCATATGACAGTTGATCTATATTTTTATAAAGATCGTAAGCAAAAGCTCCAACCATGGTTGGCATTGCCAAAAAGAATGAAAATTCTGCAGCTGATCGCTTATCTGTTCCCATCAATAGAGCACCCGCGATTGTTGCACCAGAACGTGATGTTCCTGGCACCATAGCAAGAACTTGGCACATTCCAATTTTTAGAGCCAATGAAGGTGGGTATTCCATCGCATCAAAATATCGCGGTTTTAATGGTAGACGGTCGATAACCAGCAAGATTACACCACCAATAATCAGTACAATACAAATAAGCATTGGAGCTTCGAAAAGGACCGTTTTAATGAAATCATGCGCAAGCACCCCAACAAATGCAGCGGGCAGAAAAGCAAGTATAATAGCTGCAACAAACCGTCTTGCTTTTGTACTTTTTGGTAAATCGATGAAGACTTGCCACAGACGGGTGAAATAGATACTTAGTATAGCTAAGATCGCACCAAGTTGAATAAGTATCTCAAACGTATTGCCCGGTGAATCAAAACCTATAAAATGCCCGGCGAGAAGAATATGACCTGTTGAAGACACGGGAATAAACTCCGTTAAACCTTCTAGAAGACCTAAAAGAATTGCACCCACTATTGTTTGATCAGCCATTGCACTCGTTCCACCTACATTCTAAAGATTTTCTACTTATTGGAATCAAATTCTTTTGATCATCATTTAGCCATTTAAGCCATATAACTCTTGCAGTTATTAATGTCAGTGATAAATTTAAGAAGTTGAAATAAAACTAATCTATTCACTCAATATCATGCCAACGGGATCTGCTTAATTCATGCCTGTATTGTATCATTACACTTTGTCGCCAGCGTCCCGCTTCATCCGTCTTTGTTTGGGCGAATATAATCTCAAAACCGACCTCGCCGAAGAGTATCCTTGGGAAATACGCAAAGACTTTCTTGCCATGAACCCTGCAGGGACGCTTCCAGTTTATCTTGACGATACTATGCGAGCATTAAGTGGCGCCCACGTAATGGCGGAATATTTAGATGAAACACATGGCATTCTGTTTCGTGACAAGAGATTGTTAGCAGAAGACCCATTTGAGCGGGCGGAAACTAGAAGGTTGATGGAATGGTTTTTGATCAAGCTGGAGAATGAAGTCACAACGCCTCTTCTTAAAGAACGCGTTTATAAGCTTTTTGCACCATCGGTAAATGGTTCATCTGCACCCGATTCGAAGAAGCTTCGAGTTGCGCGCAGCAATATTAACCTTCATCTAAAATACTTGAACTGGCTAGCTGGCACTCGAAACTGGCTTGCCAGTGACCGCCTAAGCTATGCAGACTTAGCCGCAGCATCGGCAATATCAACACTCGATTACCTTGGTGAGGTCCATTGGTCTGAGTTTCCGCAAGCCAAGGAATGGTATCAACGAATTAAATCACGCCCCTGTTTTCGTCCTCTTCTGGCCGAACGCATTGTAAAAATACCGCCAGTATCGCATTATGCAGATCTTGATTTCTAGTTGGGGTTTTACGGGTTGAATTGGCAGATCTTTTATCTAACCAGAAGCTAAAAGAATTTCTAATATCGGATGCTGAGCGTTTGGGCTTTTCCGATATGCGGATTACCAGCGCTGATCAAGTTCCACTACTCAAAGACAATCTGCTAAAGTTTGTTTCCAACCAATATCATGGAACAATGGATTGGTTGAAGGAAACAATTGATCGGCGTAGTGATGTCAAAACTCTATGGCCCAATGTGAACTCAATCATCATGTTATCCATGTCCTATTCGCCGGACACCGACCCGCTTGGTAATTTGGAAAATCCTGATGTAGCCAATATTTCAGTTTATGCACGACATCGCGATTATCATGACCTTATTAAAGGGCGACTTAAAGAGATCGCTGGAAGATTAGCTGCGCGATCGGACAAGGATGTGAAAGTCTTCGTCGATACAGCTCCCGTTATGGAAAAACCACTTGCTCAGAAAGCGGGCTTAGGCTGGCAAGGCAAACACACAAACCTTGTTAGTCGAAAACAAGGTTCATGGTTCTTCCTTGGTTCAATTTTTACAGAAGCAGAGCTTGAGCCTGATGAGGCAGAGAATAATCACTGCGGAACTTGCTCTGCATGTATTTTGGCCTGTCCTACCAATGCTTTTCCAGCGCCATATAAAATCGATGCACGACGCTGCATTTCCTATTTAACGATAGAACACAAAGGTCCAATTGAGCACGAATTTCGAGAGAAAATCGGCAATCGAATTTATGGTTGCGATGACTGCCTTGCTGCCTGCCCATGGAACAAATACGCGATCGAAGCAAATGAAAACAAGCTAAAAGCTCGCAGCGATTTGATTTCACCTGAACTCGAAGACCTTCTCAAGTTTGATGACGCTGCATTCCGCACGTTCTTTTCCGGCTCACCCATCAAACGCATAGGTCGTGATCGCTTTGTTCGAAATGTGTTAATCGCGGCTGGCAATAGCAAAAACCCAAAATATAAAGAAGCCTGTGTCAGATTACTGAATGATAAGAATGAGACTGTTCGCGGCGCGGCAATTTGGGCGCTTGCAAAACTAATAAAAAAATCAGAATTGCGGCAACTCTACTCGCAAAACACTAATGAAAAAGATGCGAGTGTTCTTGATGAATGGAACATAGCTCTTGACCGAGATATAAACCAAGCAATTAGCCAAGTATTGAAAGATAGTAAATGAGACTTATGATTTTTGGCGCAGGGTTTTCTGGCCGCACGATTGGAAAACATATTCAAGATAATTTTCAGTTCATTGGCGGCACGACACGGCAGGACAAAAACTTTTCTCAACTTCGTGATGATGGGATCTCACCTTTTCAATTCACCGGTGAGGCATTTTCAGATGTGCTTTCTCAAGAATTAAAAGACGTTACCCACATTATTCAATCGATCTCACCAGACAAAGGAGGAGATCCATTGTTACCGCTGATTAGTCATAAGTTGCTTACACTAATGCCGAACCTAAAATGGGTAGGGTATCTTTCAACGGTGGGCGTTTATGGCAATCATGATGGTGAATGGGTTAACGAAGAAACTGTTTGCAAACCAGTTTCAAAACGGTCCATTGCAAGACTTGACGCGGAAAATGCATGGACGAGCCTATGCAACGCGAATGATCTTCCTTTGGCGATTTTACGTCTTTCCGGTATCTACGGCCCGGGCCGGAATACATTCGTAAACTTCGAAAAAGGTAAAGCACGCCGCCTTGTTAAAGAAGGGCAAGTCTTCAATCGAATTTTTGTCGATGATATTGCACGTGCTGCGAAATTGCTGATGACACAGAATATAAGCGGCATATTTAATATTACTGATGATGAACCCGCCCCTCCGCAGGACGTTGTTGCCTATGCCGCCGAACTGCTTGGAGTTGAACCACCACCAGAAATTGATTTCCAGACAGCAGACCTTACGCCCATGGCTCGCTCATTTTATGGAGAAAATAAACGTGTTTCCAATCAAAAGATTAAAGATCTAGGGTTTGAGTTTTTGCAGCCCAATTATCGTTCTGCACTTGCCTATTTACACGGCAGATATCACACGTAGATGTTAGGCTGGAATATGGGCTAGTTTCGCCAAAAGTTCGGTGGCGTTTTTCACGCTCATCTTTTTATGCAGCCGCAACCGAATATCTTCGATGGATCGTGGTGACATAGAAAGCTCAATTGCGATTTCCTTGCTGGTTAGACCCTTACTTAAATACAGAATTACCTCTCGTTCACGTGGTGTAAAACTATGGGTTGTTTGCGAAATCACCGCGTAACTCATAATGGTCTTTGCAAGTGGAGCTTCTCGCGTTAGGGTTTGCGCGCGAAATCGACACCAAATCTGATCACCATCTTTTCGCTTCACCAAACGCTCATCGGTGTATACGCCTTTTTCCTTCAGCGGCTTTATCCCGATATCGCGCACATTGTCGAACTCTTTCCGAGTTTGATAAAACATTCGAAAGGATTGCTCCAATACTTCATCTTTTTGATAGCCAAGCATCTCTGCAAACATCAGATTGCAACTTTTAACAATTCGATGTTGGGTCAAAACAATCCCAATGGGCGCACTTTCATATGCAATTTGGTCAAAATTGATATCAGCCATGACATTACTCCAAATAGATGCCAATGGTATTTCTACGGTATTGTCCCCGTAGCTACAATAAGCTTAGATATAAATCTTAATACTCAAACGATTATTGCAAAGTACAAGTGGTCGATGAACAAACAGAATGACATTCAGCCCCTATTAAATCATGCAATTGAGGCAAAGCGTGATGACTTGATTGCGCTCACGCAAGATCTTGTTCGAATACCGACACTTAACCCTCCCGGTGATTGCTACTTGGAAGTTTGCGAATATTTAAAACATCGCCTTGAGAAAAGCGGTTTTGACGTTCAACTAATCAGGGCTTTTGAGACGCCTGGTGATAGTGATAAATATCCCAGATGGAATATTCTTGCTCGCAAAGAGGGCGCATATGGTGGCGATTGCGTACATTTTAACTCCCACACTGATGTCGTGGAAGTTGGAAATGGATGGACGAAAGACCCCTTTGGTGCGGAACTTGATGGTGATCTCATCTATGGGCGCGGCACATGCGATATGAAGGGCGGTTTGGCCTCTTCAATCATAGCGGTTGAAGCCTTTATTGAGACTTTTCCAAGATTTAGCGGTGCCATTGAAATATCCGGTACAGCGGACGAAGAAACCGGCGGCTATGGTGGGGTCGCGTATTTAGCTGAAAAAGGCTATTTTTCTCCTTCTCGCGTACAGCATGTGATCATTCCTGAGCCCTTAAACAAAGATTGTATCTGTTTGGGGCATCGCGGTGTCTGGTGGGCGGAAATAGAAACCAAAGGCAAGATTGCGCACGGTTCGATGCCATTTCTGGGTGATTGTGCAGTCCGGCACATGGGCGCTGTTTTGGAAAAAATGGAACATGAGCTGATACCAACACTTTATGAACGAACAACGGCAATGCCCGTCATACCGGAGGGTGCTAAACACTCAACGATAAACATCAATTCTCTTCATGGTGGGCAAGAGGAACCAGAGGAAGGTTTCACAGGTTTTCCGTCAGCATGCGTTCCAGATTCTGCGCGCATGGTGATAGATCGCAGATATCTTTTTGAAGAAACCGAAGAAGAAGTTCGGGAAGAAATCACTGAACTTCTCGAACGAGTTAAAAACGAACGCGAGCATTTTGAATATGACATTACGGAATTATGGACTATTCAGCCGACATTGGCAGACAAAGAAGCGCCCGTAGTTAAAGCCGTCCAAAGTGCAATAGGTTCAGTTCTTAAATGTGAACCGACATTTGTCGTTTCCCCCGGAACATACGACCAAAAACATATTGACCGTATCGGTAAATTAAAAGACTGTATAGCCTATGGCCCGGGAATATTGGATCTTGCGCATCAACCGGATGAATATATCAGCGTACAAGACATGCTCGATTCAAGTAAAATAATGGCCAACAGCTTGGTCACACTTCTAAAACAAGACAATAATAACAGAGGCAATTAGCAATGGTACAATTTAGTTCATTATCTCAAAAAGCACTCAGCTTCACGGCTGCCACAGCTATGTCTGTATTGATGGTATCTTCCATAGCAATGGCCGCCAAGATGGATATTCGAGTTGGTATGGTTCTTGAACCGCCAAACTTGGACCCAACAGGTGGCGCAGCAGCAGCGATTGATGAAGTTGTTTATGCGAACATTTTTGAAGGTCTTACGCGCTTTGGCCCGGATGGATCAGTTAATCCTGCGCTTGCAAAATCATGGGAAATCTCAGACGATGGATTGGTTTACACATTTAAGCTGCATGATGGTGTAAAATTCCATGATGGTAGCGACATGAACGCGGAAGATGTGAAGTTTTCTCTCGATCGTGCACGTGCTGAAGATTCAACAAATGCTCAGAAGGCGCTTTTTGCTGATATCGCAGATATCGAAGTTGTTGATCCGACAACTGTCAAAGTAACACTATCAAAGGCCAATGGTTCGTTCCTATTTAATACGGCTTGGGGTGATGCTGTTATCGTTGCACCTGAAACTGCGGATACAAACGCAACTAATCCGGTGGGAACAGGTCCTTTCATTTTTGAAAACTGGGCAAAGGGCGACAATGTCAAACTTGGCAAAAACCCAAACTATTGGGGTGAAGGCGTTAAACTCGACAATGTAACTTTCAAGTTTATTTCTGACCCAACAGCTGCATTTGCTGCAATGATGGCCGAGGATGTCGATGCATTTCCAAACTTTCCAGCGCCTGAAAACTTGCCCCAACTTGGTGCCGATCCACGTTTTAATGTGATTATTGGCTCAACTGAAGGTGAGACCATTCTTGCCATGAACAACAAGAAGGCACCGTTGGATAATGTAAAGGTACGCCAAGCAATTAGCCATGCTATTAACCGTCAGGCAATTATCGATGGGGCCATGTTTGGCTATGGCACACCTATTGGCACACATTTTGCGCCACATAATCCTGATTATGTCGATCTAACTGCACAATCTGCCTATGATCCGAAAAAAGCGATGGCGCTTTTAGAAGAAGCGGGAGTTAAAGACCTGACACTCTCGCTTAAACTTCCTCCACCATCATATGCAAGACGTGGCGGAGAAATCATCGCGGCACAATTGCGAGAAGTTGGTATCAATACCGAGATTGCTAATCTGGAATGGGCACAATGGTTAGAACAAGCCTTCCGCGGTAAAGACTTTGACCTCACTATCGTCTCCCATACCGAGCCATTTGACATTGGTATTTATGCCCGTCCTGACTACTACTTCCAATATGGCGATCCAGATTTTATCGCGATTATTGATCAACTCACAGGCGAGGCGGACCCGATCAAACGTTCTGAACTGATTGCGTCGGCGCAAAAGAAAATCTCAGATGATGCCGTTAACGGTTATCTTTTCCAACTTGCAAAATCAGGTGTTGCCAATGCCAAAATCAAAGGTCTTTGGGAAAATTCTCCAACCCAAGCCAATGATATGACTGGTGTTTATTGGGAAGACTAGTTCATCGCGACATCACTGGCGGTGATAACCCAACCCACCGCCAGTGACTATTCTCACTTATATTTATCATGCTCTTTTTCACACTCAAAAGAATGACCTCACTGCTTGCGAGCCTTTTCATCGCAAGTATCGTGATTTTTGTTGTGATTGAAATCATACCTGGTGATCCCGCTGCTTTCATGCTGGGATTAAATGCAGAACCAGAAGCAATTGATGCTTTACGAGAACAACTTGGTTTAAACGCATCGATACCGAGCAGGTATTTCACTTGGATCACGGGATTATTTCAGGGTGAATTTGGCACCTCTTATACCTATCGTGTTCCTGTCGGCGAACTCATCGCAGATCGTATTGCAGTTTCACTGCCACTTACAGTTTATGCCCTGCTACTATCGACTGCGATCGCAGTTCCTGTAGGTGTGTATGCCGCATCTCGCCGCAATTCGACTGGCGATGTTACAGTTATGGGTATGACGCAACTGGGTATTGCAGTTCCTAATTTTTGGTTTGCTATGCTGCTGGTTCTAGTTTTCTCAATCAATCTACGTTGGTTTTCGGCTGGTGGTTTTCCGGGTTGGGATGCTGGTTTTTTACCAGCCATGAAGGCACTCACTTTGCCCGCAATCGCTCTTGCCCTGCCGCAAGCATCCATTTTGGCTCGTGTGATGCGTTCGTCATTGCTGGATACACTCAATGAAGATTACATCCGAACGGCACGCGCTAAAGGGTTGAATAGACAACAAGCCATGTGGCGTCATGCCTTACGTAATGCGCTTATTCCAGTTCTAACGATCATCGGGTTGCAGTTTTCATTTCTTCTTGCTGGCGGCATTATCATAGAGAATGTCTTTTATCTTCCCGGACTTGGCAGATTAGTTTTCCAAGGCATTACACAGCGCGACCTCATAGTCGTCCGCAGCGTGGTTATCCTCCTGGTTTTTGCAGTTATTGTTGTCACATTTCTCGTCGACATCGCCTACGCGCTTGTGGACCCTCGCTTGCGGGAGAGCAAGTCATGATGGCAATTTTAACGAGCTCCAAGGGACTGATCATCGGCGTAATCCTAACATCGCTCTTTATTTTGCTCGCCGTTATTTCATTTATCTGGACTCCCTTTGATCCGGCACAGATCGTTATCAGCAACAAACTACAAACGCCTTCTTTCACTCATCTTCTTGGCACAGATCATTTTGGTCGTGACATGCTGTCTATGATTATGGTTGGCGCTCGGGTATCTATTGCAGTCGCCTTTGTTGCTGTCGGAATCGGCGTTGTTTTTGGCGTGCCACTTGGTCTTTATGCAGCCGCAAACAGAGGCAGTATCACCGATGAAATCATCATGCGTGGCAATGATCTGGTTTTTGCGTTCCCGTCTTTATTGCTAGCCATTATGATCACTGCTGTTTTTGGACCAGGCGCCATAAACGCCATCATCGCTATCGGCATATTTAACATCCCTGTTTTTGCCCGCTTATCTCGCGGAGCTGCCAGCAGCCTCTGGTCGCGCGAATATGTGCTTGCAGCTCAGATTTGCGGCAAATCTAAAACACGCATTTCCGCAGAACATATCTTACCAAATATCACGAACCTACTGATTGTTCAGGGAACCATCCAGTTTTCACTTGGAATATTGGCAGAAGCTGGTCTTGCTTATGTTGGACTGGGTGCGCAACCTCCAATGCCAAGTTGGGGCCGAATGCTTAACGATGCACAAACGTTGATTTCAATTAAGCCACATTTGGCGCTGGTTCCTGGCCTTACTATCGTCCTGATGGTTTTAGGACTTAATCTTTTAGGTGATGCATTACGTGATCTGTTTGATCCTAAACTGCGCAGAGATCGGACATAATCATGCTGACTGTGCGCAATCTAAAACTGAATATCCACGACACTCCAATCCTAGATGATATTGATTTATCAGTTGAGCGAGGAAAAATTCTTGGAATAGTTGGAGAATCCGGCTCTGGAAAATCCATGACTGCCTTTTCAATCTTAAAACTCTTGCCACATGGCAGTGAGTTATCGGGTAGTATTTTATTTAAAGATAATGAGATTTTGGATCTTAGCGAAGGCGAGATGTGCGACCTTCGCGGCAATGATATTTCCATGATCTTTCAAGAACCAATGACAGCTCTCAATCCCGTTCAAACAATTGGCGATCAAGTTTCGGAAACAATTAGAGTTCATACTGGAAAATCACGCCAAGATGCAGAAGAGATTGCTATAGAAGCACTTCGGCGTGTTGAGCTACCAGTTGATAAATTCCCGTTGACCCGCTATCCGCACAATTTATCCGGTGGCCAACGTCAACGCGTTATGATTGCGATGGCTATAGCACTCAGACCAAAAGTTTTGATTGCTGATGAACCAACAACAGCGCTTGATGTGATTACTCAAGCAGAGATTTTAAAACTCCTTAAAACCCTTGTTGATGAAGACGGTTTATCTCTTATTTTGATCACCCATGACCTCGCCGTTGTTGCGGAGATGGCTGATGATATTGTTGTTATGAAAAATGGTGTTGTTGTAGAGCAAGGCCCTTGCAGGGATGTTTTATCTCAGATGCGCCATGAATATACCAAGAAACTATTTGAAGCTTCCAAGCATGTGCCTAATCAATCTGAAAAAGTAATCAGCACTCAGGACGCTGTCTTAAATGTTCGTTCTGTTTCTTGTGACTACAATCTACCAAAGCGGCATTTATTTGCACCGCGCAAAAAATTCCGGGCGGTCAACAATGTTTCCTTCGATATTTTTCGTAGCGAGAATATTGGATTAGTTGGTGAATCCGGTTGCGGCAAATCGACATTGGCGAAATCTTTGCTCGCTCTTCGGCATTTGGATGAAGGTGAAGTTAAACTAAATGGAACTACCTTTTCATCCAAAGGACATGGGCCCAGGTTAGAGCAGCGAGCAATGACGCAAGTTGTGTTTCAAGATCCGCATTCATCTTTCAACCCAAGACACAAAGTGAATAAACTGATCGCCGAACCATTTTTCTGCGCCAATCCGCCTGCACAGCAATCTGAGATAGATGCACGCGTTGCTAAAGCGCTTCTCGAGGTTGGTCTTCAAACATCTGACGGCGACAAATATATACATGAATTTTCTGGTGGACAGCGGCAACGGATAGCCATAGCTCGCGCGCTCATTATGCGGCCTGCCCTTGTTATCCTAGATGAAGCAGTATCCGCGCTTGACGTTTCTATTCGTGCTCAAATCCTTGATCTTCTGGCCGAACTTCGTGATAAGCTCAATTTGTCCTATTTGTTTATTTCACATGACCTATCCGTTGTTAGGAACATCACAGATCGTGTTTTGGTTATGCAAAATGGCGTCATCGTGGAACAGGGCAAGACAGAAGATGTCTTTAACGCTCCGCAGCAGGATTATACGAGAACGCTCATAGAAGCTATTCCGGTTCTGGATGTACAAAAGCAAAGGGCTGTTTAATCATGAGCACATTCAATACGAATCTTGAAAACACTTGCTGTTTCATCGGTGGTGAATGGATTGCCCCGACATCAGGTGATTTTTTAGAACTTACCGATCCATCAGATGGAAGCAATCTTTGCTCGATAGCGCGTGGACAAAAGGCGGATATAGACCTTGCTGTTTGCGCCGCCGATGCCGCTCTATCGGGCGATTGGGGATCAATGACAGCTGCCGAACGGGGCAGGTTGCTTTTTAAAATATCTGCAGAAATAACCAAGAATGTTGAATGGTTAGCCGAGTTAGAGGCAAGAGATGTTGGCAAACCTTTAAGTCAGGCCCGAAATGATGCAATAGCATTGGCGCGATATCTTGAGTTTTATGGCGGCGCGGCCGATAAGGTTCATGGACAGACAATTCCCTATTTGAATGATTATACAGTTTATACATTACGAGAACCACATGGCGTGACGGGCCACATTGTGCCGTGGAATTATCCCATGCAGATCATCGGCCGCTCCATAGGCGCAGCACTAACCATGGGAAATGCGTGTGTTCTAAAACCGGCAGAAGAAGCATGCTTAACTGCACTGGCCTTTTCCAAAATAGCGCATGATTGTGGCTTGCCGAAAGGTGCGCTAAATGTTGTGCCTGGTCTGGGAAGTGAAGCAGGTGCAGCACTAAGCGGCCATCCAGATATTCAACACGTTTCTTTCACAGGTTCCGTCGCAACAGGGGTCAAAATTCAAACGGCAGCAGCACAAAATGTTACTCCCGTTACCTTGGAACTTGGCGGTAAATCACCTCAAGTTGTGTTTGAAGATGCCAACATAGATCGTGCAATTGCTTTCCTTATTAATGCAGGCATTCAAAATGCAGGGCAAACATGTTCTGCGTCATCTCGAATACTGGTTCATAAATCCATCTATGAGACGGTGCGCAAAAGAATGAGTGCCGCTTACAGCGCCTTAACCGTTGGTCCTGCTATGTCCGATCATTCTCTCGGACCTCTCGTATCTAAGAGACAAAAGGAGCTTGTCTACGGCTTCTTAGACTTAGCAAAGCGAGATAAAATTTCCATTGCCGCACAAGGGAAGTACGTCGCTGACTTGCCTAAGGATGGCGCTTATATATTACCAACCCTTTTGGATAATGTGCCGTTCGAACACCCATTGGCACAAGATGAAATTTTTGGACCTGTACAGGTCCTCATTCCCTTTGAAAATGAGGCGGAAGCAATCGCAATCGCCAACAGTACAGATTACGGCTTGGTTGCAGGTATATGGACTAAAGATGGCGGGCGCCAGATGCGTATGGCCAAAGCTATCCGAAGTGGGCAGATATTTATCAATAATTATGGTGCTGGCGGAGGTGTTGAACTACCATTTGGCGGGTATGGCAAATCTGGTCATGGACGTGAAAAAGGATTTGAAGCACTTTATGGATTTTCAACGTTAAAAACAGTAGCCAATTGGCACGGTGAATGAGTGAGGCAATATGCGACTTAAAGATAGGATAGCCATTGTGACAGGCGGCGCATCTGGGTTTGGTGCAGGCATTGTTCGCAAGTTTCATGATGAAGGTGCACAGGTTGTTATAGCTGATGTCAATTACGATGCTGCACTAAATTACACCAAAGAATTTGATACCAATACAACAGCTATAAAGGTCGATGTCGCTTCATCTAAGAGCGTACAAAAAATGACTGAACAGGTTATTGATAGGTTCGATCACATAGATATTCTTGTCAACAATGCCGGTATTACGCATCTACCGACACCGATGGAAGATGTCTCTGAAGAGGATTTTGATCGTGTCTTCAACGTAAATATGAAATCGGTTTATCTCACCGCAAAATATGTGGTTCCACATATGAAGCAACGTACATCTGGGGCAATTTTAAATGTGGCTTCCACAGCTGGTGTTTCCCCGCGGCCAAATTTGAACTGGTATAATTGTTCTAAAGGCTGGATGATTACGGCGACCAAAACCATGGCGATTGAACTTGCTGTGCAAGGCATACGTGTGAATGCGATAAATCCTGTTGCCGGTGAAACACCGTTGCTAAAATCCTTTATGGGACAAGATACACCGGAGATCCGGGAAAAATTTATCTCAACCATTCCCATTGGCCGTTTTTCAACGCCCGAAGATATGGGCAATGCGGCATGTTTTTTATGTTCTGATGAGGCATCTATGATTACAGGCGTGGCTATGGAAGTGGATGGCGGTCGCTGCATTTAGTCAGCTTATCGTAAATTGGCTTGCTAAGCGGAAGAGATACGTCTACCACATCATTTTACAGCAAATGGATTGGGGTTAAATCATGCGGCTCGGCGGACGCTTACAAGCAGCTATTGAAGTTTTAGAGACCATTCAGACCCAACATCGCCCGATTACAACAGTTCTCAGAGACTGGGGTTCGGCCCACCGATTTGCAGGCTCTGGTGATAGAGCCGCTATTGGCAATATCGTCTATGATGCATTACGCATGAAGCTATCACACGCCTATCTAATGGATGATGATGGTCCAGCCGCACTCGCCGTTGCCGTATTATTGCGACAGTGGAACATTGCTTACGACCAGCTGGTTGCTGATTTTGAAGGCGATAAATTTGCACCGGACTTGATCTCTCAGGCCGCATATGAAGCATACCAAGCACGTGATCTGAAACAAGCCGCTAAACATGTTCAAGCCGATATTCCTGAGTGGCTAGTTACAAATTTTGAAACCGTGTTCGGTGAGAACTGGCTTGAAGAAGCTGTTGCTTTTAATCAGAGGCCGACACTTGATGTGAGAGTAAATACACTCAAAGCGACAGATGAACAGGTTCTTAAAGCCTTAAGCAAACTGGATGCAAAAGCTTGCTCACTTGCGCCATCGGGTATCCGGATTGATGCAAGCGAAGGCGCTAAACGCATGCCAAACCTGACTGCAGATATTCCATTTGCTAAAGGTTGGTTTGAAATTCAGGATGAAGGTTCACAAATGGCTGCGGAAATGGTCGGCGCAAAACCGGGTGAACAAGTGCTTGACTATTGCGCTGGTGGTGGTGGTAAAGCATTGGCACTTTCTGCCGAGATGGACAATAAAGGGCAGATATATACATTTGATTCAGATTCGCGACGCATGGCACCAATGATTGAACGGATCCGCCGAGCTGGCGTTCGCAATATTCAAATCTGTAGTTCAGAGGAAGAATTAGAACCTCATAAAATGCACTGCGACCGTGTGCTGGTTGATGCACCTTGCACTGGTACAGGAACTTGGCGCAGACGCCCCGAAACCAAGTGGAAGCTTTCTGAGAAAAATCTCGAAATGCGTTGTTCCCAACAAAAAGAAGTTCTCGAAAAGGCTTCTAGCTATGTTAAAGAAGGTGGCGAACTAACCTACGTCACATGTTCGGTTCTACCGCAAGAAAATGATGCCATTATTGAAAGCTTCCTTGCCTCTCATAGTGATTTTGAAATTATCGATACACAAAGTGAATGGAAAAGTATAACAGGCATGAGCACTGTTCCGCTTTCCCACACAAATGTTGGCATCTTATGTAGCCCACATCGCACACATACAGATGGGTTTTTCATTGCGAAGCTAAAACACAAATAGACAGATTTCCTAACGTTGCGGATCGCTATACGTTACGAAATATATATTCGATATTTTGATGTTCACTCGTATTATAACTCCCCTGTCCGAGGACAGGTCCAAACTCACCATTTGAATTGATTTTTTGGACATCAAATTTCACATCAACGCTACCATTTTGGTAAGAGCCTCGTTCAATGATGATAAAATGCCCCTTCTCTTCTCCTATATGCCCCTCAAACAGGCCAATTCCCGAAAACTCGCTACGTCTTTCATTGGCATATATGAGAGTGTAATGCATGGTTTCCTTCCCATGAACATAACCTTTGTGCTTGCGAATAACTTCGCCGCGGTTGAATTTCTGTGGTTCGGGCATTTTGGTGATTTTGTCTTCAGACCATTTTTCAATGGTAAATGATGCTTTATATTCCAATTTGAACTCCTTTAACTCTGATGAAGTTTGTTGGAAACTTGTCTTGAATTATTGTAAAAATGCGACATGAATGAAATAAGATCAAAAATCAGGGGGCTGCTCAATGAACGTCAATCTCTTGAAAAAATTTCAATCCAAACCTTTCCGCCCTGCAAAGCCATCGATGCTGTTATTGACCGCTTTTGGCATGTTTGTTGGGACCTCCCCGAAGGTGAAGAATACAAGCAATCTAATATCCCGTTTCCCACTCAACATCTTGTGCTCGACCCACAAAATGGTTCTGGCTTTTTTGGCTGCACCAGCGGTAAATTTGACTATCTCTTAAAGGGCAAGGGTGCTGTGTTAGGTGCAAAACTAAAGTCGGGAATGGGACAATCCATTGTTCAACAATCCATGTCAGAGCTGACCGATTCTCACATACCAATTCATAAACTCTATCCCAAAGATGGGATGAAGTTAGAAAAAATGCTGTTGGAACAATCTGTCGAAAAAACTTTAGAAGCCTTCAATACTCATATCTCTCAACATTTTATCGAGCCAACAAAAGATATGATCAAAGTTCAAAATGCTGTCATGAAGGCTGAAATGGATACACAAATTTTTACCCTCAAAAACTTATCTAAGGCCTTGGAGATTTCTCCAAGACAGATCCAAAGACTGTTTCAAAACCATATAGGCTTAGGTCCCAAATGGGTTATCAATCGCTATCGTATGTTTGAAGCGTTAGACACTTTAAATGGAAATTCTCCAGTTGATCTTGCAGACCTAGCCATAAAGTTAGGGTTTTCTGATCAAGCTCATTTCAATAATGCATTTCGATCTCTTACTGGGTTTAGCCCAGCAAAATACACTAAAAAGAACAGAAATAGTGCGAACTAATCGTCCATCTTAAGAGCTGCAATAAATGCCTCTTGCGGGATATCAACCTTACCAAATTGGCGCATCCGTTTTTTACCCTTCTTCTGTTTATCCAGAAGTTTACGCTTACGGGAGGCATCACCGCCATAACATTTAGCCGTTACATCTTTACGCAAGGCACGAATAGTTTCACGTGCGATAATCTTGCCACCAATTGCTGCCTGCACCGGAATTTGGAACATATGCTGTGGGATCAAATCTTTAAGCTTCTCGCACATGGCACGCCCGCGTTTTTCAGCAGATGATCTATGAACCAAAATTGACAAGGCATCGACAGGTTCTGCGTTGACTAAAATAGAAAGTTTGACCAAGTTGCCCTCGCGGTGATCATCAATCTTATAATCAAAGCTTGCATAGCCCTTTGAGATTGATTTTAACCGATCATAAAAATCAAACACGACCTCATTGAGCGGCAAATCATAGCTCACCATCGCACGTGTGCCCACATAAGTGAGGTCCGTTTGTAATCCACGGCGCTCTTGGCACAGTTTCAAAATTGGACCCAGATATTCATCTGGCGTCATGATGGTTGCCTTGATCCAGGGCTCCCTGATTGACGTGATATGCATAACATCTGGCATATCAGCCGGATTGTGCAACTCGATGACTTTGCCATCAAACATTTCCAGCTCGTAAACCACTGATGGCGCTGTTGCAATCAGGTCAAGATCGAATTCACGCTCTAACCGCTCCTGAATTATCTCAAGATGCAAAAGACCCAAGAAACCACAACGGAAACCAAATCCCAATGCTGCGGATGATTCCATTTCAAACGCAAAGGACGCATCATTTAATCGCAGCTTACCCATTGCGCTACGAAGATCATCAAAATCAGCTGCATCAACGGGAAACAAGCCGCAGAATACGACTGGTTGAGCCGGTTTAAAACCGGGTAAAATATCAGTGGTCGGACGTTTATCTTCAGTAATTGTATCACCAACACGTGTATCGGCAACTTCCTTAATGGAAGCCGTGATAAACCCGATTTCACCAGGCCCAAGCTCATCAACCGTTACCAGTTTGGGAGTAATAATACCGACCCGGTCGACGGGATATCTAGCATCGGTTCCGATCAAACGAATAACTTGGCCTTTTTTCAAGGTTCCATCAATCACGCGTACCAAAACGATAACACCAAGATAGGTATCATACCAGCTATCGACGAGAAGTGCTTTTAGCGGGTCTTCTCGAGAGCCACCTTCTGGGGGGGGTAAGCGATCAACAATTGCTTCTAAAACTTCAGGAACACCAACACCGGTCTTCGCTGAAATCATAAGTGCATCACTGGCATCAAGGCCGATGACTTCTTCAATTTGTTCGCGAATACGCTCTGGTTCGGCAGCTGGTAAATCCACCTTATTCAAAACTGGAACAATCTCATGATCTGCATCAAGAGCTGTGTAAACATTGGCAAGCGTTTGAGCTTCAACACCTTGCGATGCATCCACAACAAGCAGTGATCCTTCAACAGCCGTCAAAGATCGCGATACTTCATAGGCAAAATCGACATGCCCTGGTGTGTCGATCAAATTAAGCACATATTCTTCGCCATTATTTGCTTTGTAATGCAAACGAACAGTTTGTGCTTTAATCGTAATGCCGCGCTCTTTTTCGATGTCCATACTATCGAGAACTTGGGCAGACATTTCGCGATCTGTCAGCCCTTCACAGGCTTGGATCAAGCGGTCAGCAAGTGTGGATTTACCATGATCGATATGTGCAACAATCGAGAAATTTCGGATATGTGATAAAGATGTTGTCATAACAAGCGATTTAGAGTGCAAAGCTGCAAGAAGCAAGCTTGTTTTGCCTGTGCAGTTGCGAAAGCGATCCAAATTTGGAACTTAGCGCAGATTTGATTGCACTTGGCATAGGGTTTGGCTAAATAAATCACCGAACAGGAAACACCAATATGATACATATTCTGGTAGATGCAGATGCTTGCCCGGTTAAAGAAGAAATTTACAAAGTCGCTGAACGTTATCAAATTTCGGCGCAGGTCGTCAGTAACAGCCACTTTCGAATCCCTGACGATCCACTCTTCAAACGCGTCGTAGTTAGCGACAAATTTGATGCCGCTGATGATTATATTGCAGATGAGGCCAACGAATATTCGATTGTCATTACCTCTGATATACTGCTGGCTGAACGATCTATCGAAAAACGCGCGACCGTACTTTCACCCACTGGCAAACCGTTTACTGAAAATTCCATCGGTATGGCTGTTGCAACACGATCCATCATGGCGGATTTACGTGCTGGCGGTGAGCAAGTCGGGGGGCCTGCGCCATTTTCTAAAAAAGACAGGTCGCGTTTTTTATCAACGCTTGATTTAACAATTGTTCAGATGAAACGACGAAGTTAACGGTTAAGCAACGCCATTCCATTGAAACTCCCCATTCGGCCCAAGTTTAGCAAATGGATTGAATGCAATCTCCCATATATGACCATCAGGATCAGCAAAGCACCCCGAGTATCCGCCCCAAAATGCCTTTTGCGCTGGCTTTGTAATTGAAGCACCATTCTTCTCGGCTAAATTGATCATATCGTCAACTTCCGGTTCGGTTGAAACATTGTAAGCCAAAGTGACTGCGGAATGACCGGTGCGATCTACTGATATCCCCGCATCTTCTGCCAACTTCTCCCAAGGATAAAGAGCAAGTGCCATGGAAATCAAATCATAGGCAATAATTTCTTCAGTTTCCGGCGATGAGGCTGCCTTCCATCCAAGCCCATCGTAAAAAGCCTTGGAGCGGGCAAGATCCGCAACACCGAGTGTAACAATACTAAGTCTTTGTTCCATAGTTATAAGCCCATCTTTTTGAGTAGATTTTGGCTGGGGAAACATGTTTGCTTTATTCGCTTCTTCTGTTGCCAATCGCCAATCGAACGACGTGTTTTGTACCCAGGTAAGCCATCAGCTCCACCGACATCATAACCCTGCATCTCAAGCTTTTGTTGAATCTTACGAATATCAGATCGGTACATGACTTTTTGATTTGCCCATTTGGTTTTAAAACTGCCCATTCCAAAGCCAATTCGATCGGCAAGATTTCCAATAAACAATGCATAATTGTCAGAATTATTGTACTTTTTTATCACATAGAAGTTTGGCGTAACGATGAACTCTGGCCCCCAGATGCCCGCCGGCAATATCAGCATACCTGCCTGCGACATCTCCAATGTCGGAAATGGCCTTCCACTGATCCGCGATATCCCTTCTTGTGCCCAAGACTTGATAGGTTTGGCCATATCCGGGCCCTCACGGGCACAATTTGCATCTGCTGGCAATGAAACTTCAAAACCCCAATCGCGATTTGACTGCCAACCACTTTGCTTCAGATAATTTGCTATCGAAGCTAGCGCGTCCGGCGTTGATGACCAGATGTTACGCTTGCCGTCCCCATCAAAATCCACTGCAAATTGGAGGTAACTTGACGGCATAAATTGCGGTTGGCCCATGGCACCGGCCCACGAACTTTTCATCTTTGCGGCTGATACATCACCACTCTGAATGATCTTCATTGCGGCAATCAGTTCTTTTTGAAAGAACTCCCTACGATCCGAAAGAAAAGCCCGTGTTGCAAGAACTCGGATAACCGAGTGGGGGATTGATGCACGACCATAGCCCGATTCACGCCCCCAAATTGCGAGGATAATACCTGCGGGAACACCATATTTTTGCTCAATACGCTGCAAGGTTTTTTGGTGTTTGACCAATAGAGAGTTGCCGATGCTGGCAAGACCCTGCATTCGTTTCTCATCAAAATACTTGGCCGGAGATCGAAATTCCGCTTGCGTCTGTTTTTGTTTTTTCTGCTTCGCACCAGGCAAAGTTAACCCAGGTAATTTTAAATCAAGCTGAACACCTGACATTGCTCGTTTAAAAGTACGATTTGATATTCCCGCAGCCTTTGTTGCTCTTTTCAAATCAGTCTGCGCCCAAGTCGCAAACTGTTTATCCAGTGACTGCGCACCCGCATGGAGAGGAAGAAAACAAAGGAGGAAGACAAATATACCAAATTGAATCTTCGTCATATTAAGCTCCTAAAATCAAAAGGAAGTTCTAGATCGTACTGCCGCTGTGAGCGTTCCTTCATCCAGATAATCAAGTTCACCACCCACAGGAACACCGTGTGCGAGACGAGTTACTTTCACATCAAGTCCGCTTAACTGATCTGTAATATAATGGGCTGTTGTCTGCCCCTCGACCGTAGCATTTACAGCGATCACTAATTCCGAGATGCCGTCTTGCTCAACACGATCGACAAGTTCCCGAATTGTTAAATCTTCTGGCCCTATTCCATCTAATGGTGAAAGAGTGCCACCAAGAACGTGATATTTAACATTCATCACTTCTGCACGCTCTAACGCCCAAAGATCAGAAACATCTTCAACGACTATAAGTGTTTTGACATCACGTCTTGGGTCTTGACAGATTGTACACGGGTTTGAGGTATCCACATTACCGCATGTAGAACAGATAACCACATTGTCAAAAGCCTCTCCCATCGCGCCTGCGAGAGGCCCGAGAAGTTGATCTTTTTTCTTGATAAGATGCAAGGCAGCACGTCTTGCCGAGCGCGGCCCAAGACCGGGCACACGCGCTAAAAGCTGAATAAGCTTCTCAATTTCTGGACCAGTTACTCGTTTTACCATAATCAAGTTTTAGGCGATTCGAGTCGTCTCGTCTCTTAAAAAAATTGTTTTAGAAAGGAAGTTTCATGCCCGGAGGAATTGGCAGACCTTCTGTTAGTGCAGCTGTTTTTTCCGCTGCCATCGCATCAGCCTTACCTTTGGCATCATTGTGAGCTGCCAGAATCAAATCTTCAAGGATTTCGCCTTCTCCATCGACAATAAGCGAAGGATCGATAGCAAGGCCCATCATAATGCCTTTGCCATTAAGCGTTACTTTGACCAAATCACCGCCAGAAGAGCCTTCGACTTCCATCGCTGCAATCTCTTCTTGCATCGTACCCATCTTCTCTTGCAGTTCTTTTACTTTACCCATCATTCCCATGATGTCTTTCATTTCAAACTCCTAATTATTACTTTGAGGGCCTTACTCTGGTAAGTCCATATTATCGTCTATGCTGTCTGGAGAGATATCACCATCTTCGGTCTCACTAAAATGAAAATCATCATCCTGAATGGCAATTCTAACATTTGTTATGCGTGCGCCAGGGTACTTCTTCAATATGGCAGCAACATCCTTATCTTCACGTGCATCTGTAACAAGCGCTTCTTGCTTTTCAGATTCTAATTCAGCAAGTGTTGGTCCGCCTGCGTCACGATTGAGCCCGACAATCCATTTAACGCCCGTCCACTTCTTCAATTTATCGATCAACTCACCAGGTAGGGTCGGCGACCCCTGTTCGGTAAGGCTAATTTCTAGTCGACCAGGCTCAATACTAACTAAACGGACGTGATTTCTAATTTGGATCTTTGTCGTAACATCGCGATGTTGATCTGCAAGTGCGACTAAATCTTCCAAACTTTCAATTTTAACACTTGGAAGTTCAGGTTCAGACACGGCCAACGGTTGCGGATTGGGATTATCGATTGCATGAAGCATTATACCTCGTGAATCATTAGTCCCATTAGCCAACATAACCGTTGGTGCATCTCCAGAATTTTGATTACTTTGTGGTTCAGAACTTTGTGGCGTTGTTTTTGCAGATTGAACTGCCCCACCATTGGAACCATAACCCGCTGGAACTGGTGCCCCACCGTTAGTTTGGCTTTGTTCGGACGCTGTAACAATCTTCGCAAGGTCTTCCGGGCTAGGTAGATGTGCAGAATGTGCAATACGTATGAGCGCCATTTCCGCTGATGCAAATGGTCGATTTGATGCTGTTGTTTCTGAAATTGCTTTCAACAACATTTGCCATGTCCGTGATAATATAGGTGTCGATAAAACCTTGCCAAACTCAGCACCACGTGTTCGTTCAACCTCAGTAAGCGCTGTATCATCCTTAGCGGCAGGTGCGTATTTTAATCGTGTCACAGTATGGGTAAAATCGGCTAAATCCGTCAGTACGACAAGTGGATTTGCGCCCGCATCATATTGCGCTTTAAATTCCTCAAGAGCCTTTGCAATCTCGCCTTTCATGAGAAAATCAAACAGATCAGCAATACGCGTTCGATCTGCCAGACCGAGCATTGAGCGCACAGCTTCTGCTTCAACTTTACCGCTACCATGTGCAATCGCCTGATCCATGAGCGAAAGACCATCGCGAGCAGACCCTTCGGCTGCGCGAGAAATAAGTGCGAGTGACTCATCATCAATCTCCACGCCCTCCTTTCCGGCAATCATCTTAAAATGACCAGAAAGATCGCTAGCATCAATCCGGCGCAGATCAAAACGCTGACAACGGGAAAGAACAGTGATTGGGACCTTCCGAATTTCCGTCGTCGCAAAGATAAATTTTACATGTTCCGGTGGTTCTTCAAGTGTCTTAAGCAGGCCATTGAAAGCCTGAGTAGACAGCATATGAACCTCATCGATAATATAGATTTTATAGCGAGCAGAGATAGGCTTATAGCGAACCTGTTCAATTATTTCACGAATATCGTCGATACCCGTGTGAGAGGCCGCATCCATCTCGACCACATCAACATGACGGCCATCCATGATCGCCTGACAATGTTCGCCGAGCTCTTGAATATCTATTGTAGGCTGGTCAATACCATCTTTTTGGTAATTGAGCGCACGCGCAAGAATACGAGCGGTTGTGGTTTTACCCACCCCGCGAACACCTGTCAGCATCCAAGCTTGCGCAATTCTCCCTGATGAGAATGCATTTGTAAGCGTGCGAACCATCGGGTTTTGCCCGACAAGGTCCGAGAAGTCTTTTGGTCGATATTTCCGCGCCAATACGCGATATTCGGTTTCGCTGCTCAACCTAAATAACCCTGTTTAAATGCTTCGCTTTATATCCCTAGAAAAACTATTAGCAGGCCGCTAATTTTATTCAAAGCGATTCCGGGCGATTCCGGAAATTAGTCCTGTTATAAGTTTACTTTTTCTGCATCAGGCGTGAAACAAGTTGGGCGGTATAATCCACCACCGGCACCACACGAGAATAATTTAGCCTTGTCGGACCAATAATACCCACAGCACCTAAAACGCGTTCACCCTCATCTTTGAGCGGCGCAAAAATCAAAGATGATCCAGAAAGCGAAAACAATTTATTTTCGGACCCAATAAATATGCGAACACCTGAACCTGTTTCTGCTAAATTCATCAAATCAATCAGGCTTTCCTTCTTCTCAAGGTCATCAAAAAGCATTCGAACACGGTCTAACTCTTCATCTGCTCCGACATTCTCTAACAGTTTTGATCGACCACGAACAATCAAACGACCGGGCGAACCTTCATCTTCTGCGTCTGCCCAAACAGCTAAGCCACGTTCAACCAAGCCACTGGAGAGCGTGTCTAACTCGCTGCGAATGGTATTTCGCAATCCTTCCAGCTTATTGCGTACTTCAGAGAAAGTTCGACCTGCCAAATGCGCGTTCAAGAAATTGCTGGCTTCCACCAATTGCGAAGATGTGGTGCCTGCGGGCAAATCGATAACCCGATTTTCAACACGATCACCTTCGCCAACAATTACTGCGAGTGCCTTTGTGGGTTCAAGTCGAATGAATTCAATATGCTTAATTGCACCATCGCTTTTTGCAGCCATAACCAAACCAGCACCGCTTGAAACACCAGAGAGCAACTTACTTGCCTCTGTCAGAAGTCCTTCTATGGGCTGTCCGACATTTGTTGGTACTTGTTGCTCAATTTGTTCGCGCTCCTCGGGTTGCAAATCACCCACTTGCATGAATGAATCCACAAAAAACCGAAGACCTAAATCCGTAGGCATTCTCCCTGCACTTACATGCGGAGAATATATCAGGCCTAACTCTTCCAGATCACTCATCACATTGCGTACAGAGGCTGGTGATATCGCCATAGGAAGCATCTTTGATAAATTCCGAGAACCAAGCGGCTCGCCTGAACCCAGATAGGTTTCAACGATACTTCTAAATACATCGCGCGAGCGATCATCAAGATCTTTCAAATTTCTATCGAGCCGACCGACCCGCTCCAACCAATAAAACAACAAAGACTTTTACTTCTTTAAATTATATAGAGTGTTCAAGCATATTCTACTAGAATTTTAAGCTCTTTTCCTTTGCATGCGCCATGAACAAAGGCTAGATATCTCGTTAAGAATCAAATTAGTCACATCGGAGAATTGAATGCGTCCTTCAGGAAGAAAAACAGACCAGATGCGAGACGTCTCTTTTGAGCGCGGCTTTTCAAAACATGCTGAAGGATCTTGCCTTGTGAAATTCGGTGATACGCATGTGCTTTGCACAGCCAGCTTGGAAGAGCGCGTTCCACCGTGGCTTCGAAATGGTGGAAAAGGCTGGGTTACTGCTGAATATGGTATGCTCCCGCGCTCAACTGGTGATCGAATGCGCCGCGAAGCATCTTCTGGCAAACAAAGTGGCCGCACGCAAGAAATTCAACGCCTTATCGGACGTTCACTACGCGCAGTTGTTGATCTTGAAGCATTAGGCGAACGCCAAATCTCTCTTGATTGCGACGTCATTCAAGCGGATGGCGGCACACGTACGGCTTCAATCACCGGCGCATGGATTGCTTTGCATGACTGCCTTAAATGGATGGAAGAGCGCAACATGGTGAGAACCGATCGTGTTCTAAAGGATCATGTCGCAGCGATTTCCTGCGGCATTTTTGCTGGCCAACCGGTCTCAGATTTGGATTATCTGGAAGATTCAGCGGCTGACACGGATGCAAACTTTGTTATGACTGGTTCAGGCGGGATTGTTGAAATTCAAGGTACGGCGGAAGCTGACCCATTTTCCGAAGAAGAGTTCGGACAACTTATGGGTCTTGCAAAATCCAGCATCTCCGACCTCGTTAATTTGCAAAAAGAATGCATTAAGTAGGATTGAATAATGCGCAAGTTTGAAGGCAAAAAAATTGTCCTAGCGACCCATAATGAAGGAAAGCTTCGTGAAATTCGCGATCTTATCGGACCGTTGGGCATAGACGTTGTTTCTGCAGGTGAACTTGGACTTCCTGAACCTGCGGAAAACGGCACGACATTTGAGGAAAATGCAGCGACAAAGGCAGATGCCGCCTCTATGGCAACTGGCCTGGTTGCACTTTCTGATGATTCAGGGCTAGTGGTCGATGCACTTGATGGTGATCCCGGCGTTTACACTGCCGATTGGGCTGAAACAGAAGATGGCACCCGCGACTTTGACCTTGCGATGAAGAAGGTTGAAGATGCGCTGCAAGCAAAAGCTGTTTCAGACCCGAAAGAACGCACAGGGCGATTTGTCAGTGTGTTATGCATGCGTTGGCCTGACGGACACCGAGAGTTTTTCCGCGGGGAAGCCGAAGGCCATCTAACATGGCCACCTCGTGGAACATCCGGCTTTGGCTATGATCCGGTGTTTGTGCCTGATGGTTTTGATACAACGTTTGGTGAAATGACCGCCGAGGAAAAACATGGGTGGAAACCAGGTGATAAAACAGCTTTATCTCATCGTGCGCGCGCATTTAAGTTTTTTGCTGAAACTTGCCTAGGTGTTTAAGGGGCAAAGATATGCCCTCATTGTCCCAAGCATTACTTGATCAAACATCTGGATTTGGTATCTACGTTCATTGGCCATTTTGCGCCGCTAAATGCCCCTATTGCGATTTCAATTCCCATGTGAGGCATCAAAAAATCGACCAAAAGCGTTTTATAAAAGCTTTTGAGCAGGAACTTGAGCATAATCGTGAACTATCGGATGCGCGAACTGTCACAAGTATCTTTCTTGGTGGAGGTACACCATCTTTAATGGATCCTGACACAGTCGATGCAATCTTGTCACAGATCCGCAACCTTTGGGATGTGCCGAGCGATATAGAAATCACGATGGAGGCAAACCCATCTAGTGTTGAAGCAAGCCGTTTCCGTGGATACCATGACGCTGGCGTCAATCGGGTTTCAATGGGTGTGCAGGCGCTCAATAATCGGGATTTAAAATTCTTGGGAAGGCTGCATTCAGTAGAGGATGCAAAGAAAGCTATAAATCTAGCACGTGAGATTTTTCCGCGTATGTCATTTGATCTCATTTATGGTCGTCCAAACCAGACAATTAAATCTTGGCAAAATGAGCTTATTGAAGCCATAGATATGGCTGTTGATCACCTTTCTTTGTACCAACTTACAATCGAAGAAGGCACGCCGTTTTTTAAACTTCATAAAGCCGGCAAAATAATAACACCCGATGATGATCATATGGTCGACATTTATGCCGCCACTCAAGATGTATGTGCTTCATATAATTTGCCGGCTTATGAAGTATCTAATCACGCAAAAGTTGGCGCAGAAAGTCGCCATAATCTAAATTATTGGCGCTATGGCGATTATGTGGGCGTTGGACCTGGTGCCCATGGTCGAATATCAGTGAATGAAACAAAGCTTGCGACAATCACTGAGCCACATCCTGAAAATTGGGCATCGAATGTTAAAAAGAATGGTCATGGCATCATTACAGAAGAGATCCTTGAAAAAAATACACAGGCTGACGAAGTACTTATTATGGGACTTCGCCTAAAAGAAGGTATTGATGTTGCACGTTGGGAGAACCTTTCAGGTAGAAGCTTTAATACAGCTCGAGAGGCCAATCTTCTTGAACAGGGCTTAATAGAGCGCCTCGGCAACAGTCGAATTCGCTGCACTGATTCAGGAATTTTGGTGCTCAATTCCATTATTGCTGAATTGGCATAGAGCAAGACTTATGCTTTAGTACGAAAATGTCGCAGTTCAAAATTTGCGACCACTATACAATATGGATATATCAGACCTATATTTGCGGTAAGAAGCTGAAAATTGGATAGAATTTTATGACTGAAGATATTGGGCCTGACCCGAGTTTACTGATTGTTGACGACGACGGTCCGTTTTTAAGACGCATTGCTCGTGCCATGGAAGGTCGAGGCTTTGTCGTTGAGACCGCTGAATCGGTGACTGAAGGACTTGCTAAAGCTCAGGCAAACCCTCCCAAATACGCAGTTGTTGACATGCGCCTTGGTGATGGTAATGGTCTGGACGTCATAGAAGCGATCCGCCGCAAGCGCGAAGACACGAAAATGGTGGTTCTCACTGGCTACGGAAATATCGCGACCGCTGTAACAGCTGTAAAACTTGGCGCGGTTGATTATTTAGCAAAACCTGCCGACGCAGATGATGTAGTAGCAGCCCTTACACGTGGCCCCGATGAAAAAGCGGGGCCGCCTGATAATCCAATGTCCGCCGATCGCGTTCGTTGGGAGCATATTCAACGTGTGTATGAGATGTGTGATCGCAATGTGTCAGAAACGGCGCGGCGTCTAAATATGCACCGTAGGACTTTGCAACGTATTTTGGCAAAACGCGCACCGCGCTGATATGCTTATACTATGAATTAGCGGCAAGTTCCGCCGCTAATAACCTGTCTGCTGCGGCACGCGCGAAACGAAGCATAAGAGATTTCCGGCGCGATGAAGCCAATTTATGTTCTGGCGCTTCTCTTAAAACGTGCCCGCCAAAACCATCAGCCAAGATAAATCCACAATCCTGTGGGAAGATTTCTTGCGGCACATCCTGCAACGTGGCGAAAAACAAGCGATCGCAATAATCACGATATTCAGGCCACTTGTTGTCCACTCGAAGATCCTCAATTGAAGATTTAATCTCGATAATCCAAATCTCACCTTTTTCACCAACCGCGATGATGTCCGTACGTCGACCTGATGCGAGCGTTAGTTCTGGCAACATCGAAAATCGAAAATCTCGTAAAACTCTTTGCACACCACGCCTGATTGTCATGGCTCGTTCGGATTGCCGACCATCAACAAGCGGATTAGAATCATGTGGAGATACAATTGTCATAGACAAATCATGCCATGAACATTTTCATCAAACAACAATTTAGTGACGAAAAAAAGTAGGAGGCTGGAACAATGACCCGTGCCGGATCTCGTTAGGGCTGCTTCCTTCCGGACCTGACCCGGTTGGCGAGTGGCTCGTCCACCACCAACCTCCCGAGGTCTATATCGTCTTTCATTGAGTAAATTGCAAGAATAAATCTGAATATCAGCAAATTATACGCAAAGCGACGGCACAAATCCTGTCCATTTCTTAAAACCTACGATATGCATCGTATTCGAATGCGATACCAACAACCTAGTTTGAGAAAATATGACATCTTTCCTCTTTAGAGATCAACCTAAACAAACAGAAGCAAGTGCACTCACCGCATTTTCTCAAAATAAGCTTGACCGATTATCCGAGAATCGCCCTGATGGGTGCCTTGAAGATGCCTTATCCGCAGATGAAGTAAAGTTTTACGCCTTTTCAGATGGCGCGGCATTTGTAAGCGATGGAACAGTGCTTCATACGAGAGATGCTATTGAAACTCTCAATCCGGATTTTGAGAACGCCACACTGCTTGGTTGGAATGATCAGGGGCAACCACGCATTTCAGTTACGTTAAACCCAAGTGAGCCCCAAAAAGAAGAATTGGATTTCATCTATGCTCGGCAGATTTACGCCGATATTGCGTTACCTAAGGAGACTCTAGGCGAGCTGGCGCAAGCTGCGAGTATCAACGCATGGGTAAATAACAGCATGTTCTGCGGTGCGTGCGGCGGTCCAACAGTGCCAAAAGCAGGTGGTTATCATCGTCACTGTCCCTCATGTGATCGAACCTATTTCCCGCGAACTGATCCTGTGGTTATTATGTTTGTGGTTGATGAAGCGTCCGACAAATGCCTTATGGGGAGAAGTCCACATTTTCTGCCCAATATGTATTCGACACTTGCAGGATTTATCGAGCAAGCAGAAACTATTGAAGATGCGGTTCGTCGCGAAACGTTGGAAGAGTCCAACATCAAAATTGGTCGCGTTAAATATCACGCAAGCCAGCCTTGGCCAGCTCCCCATAGCTTAATGATTGGCTGTTACGCAGAAGCGCTAACAACAGAAATCATGTTCGATAAGAACGAGCTTGAAGATTGTCGATGGTTCACACGAGACGAAATTGCCGAACGGCTAAAATCATCCGAGGGTGAGGATCGATTGTCCCCGCCGGAAGGTGCGATAGCACATAGGCTAATGCGCGACTGGTTGGATATGTGATACGCTAGATAATATTTTCATCGCGCATCGGATGCCCTTTATAAACGCCAAGAATATTCACATATTCTGAGAAATATTCTAATTCAGACAAAGCGCGCTGAACGGACAAGTCATCTGGGTGGCCCTGAATATCTGCATAGAATTGAGTTGCGATGAACGTGCCGCCAATCTGATAACTTTCGAGCTTAGTCATATTCACGCCATTGGTCGCAAACCCGCCCATACATTTATAAAGTGCGGCAGGTAAGTTTCGAACACGGAAAACAAAAGTTGTAACCCAAGTTTCGTCATCTGATGCACGTGGCTCTATCGATTCATCACGCGATAACACCACAAAACGTGTGATGTTACTTTCATGATCCTCGACATTTTCAGCCAAAATCTCCAATCCATAAAGATCTGCGGCCAAGCGAGGCGCCAGCGCTGCCATGGATTTATCATCCGCTTCCGACACTTGCCGCGCGGCACCAGCGGTGTCACCAGCAACAACCGGTTTCCAATTATTTTGGCGGACAATATTGCGGCATTGACCAAGCGCATGAACATGACTGTGAACGCTTCTAATATCGCTTTTCTCCGCCCCGGGCAAAATCATCAATTGAAACCGAATTGGCATAAAATACTCACCAACTATATGCAGGCTCGAATTTGGAAGCAGATGGTGGATATCAGCAACCCGACCGGCGATCGTATTCTCGATAGGAATCATAGCAAGATCAACTTCACCAGAAACCAAAGCGTTAAATGCATCTTCAAATGTCGGACAAGGCAATGGCTGCATATCTGGGAACATATCCCGGCACGCCATGTCCGAATTTGCACCGTTTTCACCCTGAAAAGAGATTAAATTAGTCGATTTTGCCATATTCATTGTCACCTAGCTGATTTCGATTTGTTTTATCAGCAGGAAAGGCCGAGTCAATCGCTAGTTTGGCGTTTACATCCATCTCAATCATTCGCAAAATTGACGAGATTTTCGAAATTTTGGCCAAAGGTGGCAAAAAGTCTCAGTATGGCATGCAAAATCGTTGTTGCAACACAGACACAAAAGCAATAAGTTCCGGCAAAATTCAGATGCCCGAATCGAAGGGCAAAGCACACCAAACGGAGCGATAAGGCATGAATTCCTCCTATTTTAATATGATCTCAAGCGCATTTTTAGGTGCAGTATTTGTGGTTCTAACAATTTCCTTCGTATCTGAAGGACTTTTCCACAGTGAAACACCCGAGCAAGAAGGTTTTGTAATTGAAGTTGCAAATGCCCCAGCAGCGGGTCCTGCAGGTGGTGGTGAGGCAGAGCTTGCTCCAATCAGCCCTTTACTAGCAAGTGCTGACATAGAAGCTGGTGCAAAAGTTTTTAAAAAATGCGCAGCTTGTCATACTGCGGATGAAGGCGGCGCCAACAAAGTTGGTCCAGCTCTTTGGGATATTGTAAATCGTCCTGCCGGTGGAGCTGATGGGTTTGGTTATTCGGCACCGATGAAAGAATATGGAGCCGAGGGCTCTAAGCCTTGGGAATACGAAAACTTGAACAAGTTTCTTCTTAAACCAAAAGCTTACATCAAAGGCACTTCCATGGGCTTTGCTGGTTTGAAAAAGGAAAAAGACCGCGCAAATGTTATCGCGTATCTAAGAAGTCTTTCAACAAATCCGGCTCCGTTGCCATAAGGATTGTTAAATACACGATTTTAAAAGCCCAGCTTTTATAGCTGGGCTTTTTATTGCCTGAATTCAGAATTTTAGCCGCTATTGACCAAATCTTTGAGCGTTTTTGAGATATTCGATTTCTTCTGGTGAGCTAAATCTACCGACAACTTCATTCCTATGAGGATATCGCCCAAATTTTTCAATAATATTAAAATGATCTTGGGCCGCCTTTATTGCTTCTTCACCCATCAGGGAGAAGAACTCTAATGAAATTTTTGCCATTTCAATATCTTCTGCATGCATGAAAGGCATGTAAACAAATTGCTGATGCATCGGCCCCATTGTTTTATCCCAACCCTGATCGATAATGTGTTGAGATAACTTCAATGCTTTTTCGTCCTGAGCAAATGCTTTTCCTGAACCACGATAGATGTTGCGCGTGAACTGATCAAAGCAAAGAATTGCGGCAAGGCATTTATTCGCGTTTTGCATGATATCATCCGGTAATTGGTCGGACAATTCTGCCAATATTAACCCAAAACGCTGCTCTATAAGCTTATCTAAATCATCGTCAGAGATATACCATTGTTTAGGTGTTAACTCACTAAACCAAAAGGATAAAACATCGTTATGCCAATTTTCAGGGACCATATCATTTTTCCATTACAAATTTTTGATGTGACTTTATCAATAAAGTAAGCTTATCTAACTGTATAAGAATAATAAATAGGGATCGTATATATGTTTCAACGTTTCGTTCGACCTTTGTTCGTTGCCTCAAGCCTGGTAATACTCACGCTTAGCAGTTTTGCCGATGACACAAAAAATTGGCAACATGCAACGTCACTTGTTGGCAGTCCTAAATATCAACAAGGATTTAGTCATTTTGATTATGTGAATGTAAACGCACCCAAAGGCGGGAATTTACGATTATCGGAAACAGGTTCTTTTGATACAATTAATCCTGCAACAGCCAAAGGTGAGATTGCGACAGGGCTTGGCCTTGTGCTTGAAACCCTGATAGTGTCATCCTTAGATGAAATTTCTTCGGACTACGGTCTGCTCGCTGAAGCATTCTCTCATCCTGAAGATTATTCCAGTGTGACATATCTGTTGCGAGACAAAGCACGTTGGCATGATGGAATGCCTGTTACACCTGAAGACGTCATTTTTTCCTTTGAAAGCGCGATAGCAAATGACCCAAAGCGAAAAAATTATTACAAACATGTGATTTCCGCTGAAAAAACGGGAGAGAGAGAAGTTACTTTCAAATTTGATGAAAAGAACAATCGCGAGCTACCGCACATTGTTGGGCAGATTCTGGTGCATCCTAAACATTGGTGGGAGGCAAAAAATGCTAGCGGTGAGCAGAGAGATATCTCCAGAACAACGTTAGAGCCGATCATGGGGTCTGGTCCTTATCGCATATCTCAAATATCACCTGGAAGTTCGGTTACCTTCGAGCGGGTTAAGGATTACTGGGGGGAGGATCTGAATGTAAATGTTGGCCAGAATAATTTTGATAAAATTAGCTACTCATACTTCTCTGATCGCAATGTTGAATTTGAAGCATTCAAAGCAAATGATATAGATTACTGGGTCGAGAACGAAGCCAAACGATGGGCTACAGGGTATGATTTTCCTGCTGCAAATGAGGGCAAAATTAAACGAGAACAGCTAGCAAATGCGTATCGCAGTTCAGGCATTATGCTGGGGTTTATCCCGAACCAGAGACGTGAAATATTCAAAGATCAACGCGTAAGGCGCGCGCTCAATCTGGCATATGATTTTGAAGAACAAAATCGCACATTATTTTATGATGCCTATAAACGTATTGATAGCTACTTCTTTGGCTCAGAGCTTGCTTCCTCCGGTCTTCCAGAAGGACTGGAACTCGATATATTAGAAGAATTACGCAATGAAATCCCCGAAAGCATCTTCACAGAAGAATATAGGAATCCGATTGCTGGAACACCGCAAAAGGCACGTGCAAATTTACGTGAAGCTATCAAGCTTTTTAAAGAAGCAGGCTACGAGACTCGCAAAGGTAAAATGGTCAACGCAAAAACAGGCGAACCGTTTACATTTGAAATCATTTTAAATGGTCCTATCATCGAAAAAGTTGCCCTACCTTATGCACAAAGTTTAAAGAAGATCGGTATCGACGTTAGTGTACGCTCAATTGATCCATCCCAATGGGTTAATCGCTGGCGCGAACGCGATTACGATATGATCTATTATGGTTGGGCACAATCACTCTCACCAGGCAATGAACAAATCGGATATTGGGGGTCTGATGCCGTCGACCAATCGGCTTCGGGTAACTATGCAGGCATTTCAAATCCTGCAATTGATAAACTCATCCAGAAAATAATATTTGCTGAAAATAGAGACGAACTTGTTGCCACCACAAAGGCACTGGATCGTGTTTTACTTGCAAATGACTACATCATTCCATCATATACAATACGTGCCTCTCGTATCGCTTATTGGGATAAATTCGAACGATTAGACGAATTACCTAAATATTCTATAGGTTTTCCAACCGTTTGGTGGTCAAAATCTGCCGAATAAGCTTGCAATGACGGCGGTTTCGGATTCCAAATTGCATATGAACGAATCAAAGAACATGCATAGTGCAAAATTACAAGTTAGTGGGCGTCGCTAATGGGAGCATATATCCTTCGTCGCCTTCTACTCATTATCCCAACTATTTTGGGAATTATGGCGATTTCATTTGCGGTTGTTCAATTTGCACCGGGCGGACCTGTTGAGCAAGTCATTGCAGAGCTTACAGGTCAAGGTGATTCAGCCACGGAACGCCTGACTGGTGGTGGCGATAATCTTAATGTTGAAGAAGGCCTTGATGGAGAGTTCTCGTCCAAATATCGTGGCGCGCAAGGACTTGATCCGGAATTTATTGCACAGTTAGAAAAACAGTTCGGATTTGATAAACCCGCCCTTACTCGTTTTGGGATTATGATCTGGAACTATATCCGTTTTGATTTTGGCGAAAGCTACTTTCGTGACATTACAGTGACGGATCTCCTGATAGAAAAAATGCCTGTTTCAATCTCGCTTGGCATCTGGATATTGCTTCTATCCTACATCATCTCTATTCCGCTTGGGATTAAGAAGGCTGTCAGCGACGGATCAACTTTTGATGTCTGGACGTCTGGCATTATTATTATTGCCTATGCAGTCCCAGGATTTCTATTTGGTATTCTTCTTATCGTTGTTTTTGCAGGTGGCTCATTTTTAGATTGGTTTCCACTGCGAGGGTTAGTGTCGGAAAACTGGTCTGAATTGAATTGGTTTGAAAAAACCCTCGATTATTTTTGGCACTTAACGCTTCCCATTATAGCCCTTTCCTTAGCTGCCTTTGCAACAACTACACTTCTTACAAAAAATTCCTTTATCGATGAGATTGGTAAGCAATATGTTGTGACGGCTCGCGCAAAAGGTCTTGCCGAAAAACAAGTGCTCTATAAGCATGTATTTCGCAATGCAATGCTCATCATCATAGCAGGCTTTCCGGGGGCATTTATCACAGCCTTTTTCTCGGGCTCACTCCTTATTGAAACAATCTTCTCGCTAGATGGTTTGGGTAAACTTGGCTTTGAATCCGTTGTTAAACGCGATTACCCTGTTGTCTTTGCAACACTGTATATATTCTCACTTATGGGACTGCTCATTGGTCTACTATCTGACCTTGTTTATACTTGGGTTGATCCACGTATCGATTTTGAGAAAAGGGATGTGTAATGCGACATAGCCCTGCGCCAACAAAACCCTTCTTTTCACCCATCAATCAACGCCGTTGGCAAAATTTTAAAGCAAACCGCAGGGGTTATTGGTCACTGTGGATTTTTCTATTTCTGTTCATTGCAAGCATGCTTGCAGAATTCGTTGCTAATGATAAACCGATCATAGCCTCATATAAGGGGGAAATACTTTTTCCGGTCATTATCGATTATCCGGAAGAAAAATTTGGTGGTTTCTTGGCGCAAACAGATTACCGAGACCCATTTATCAGCGAAGAGATTAAAACCAATGGGTGGATGTTTTGGCCACCCATTCGCTACTCCTATTCGACAGCAAATTCATTTATCCCCCATTCAGCGCCAACTGCCCCATTTTGGTCGATGGATGAAACACTTAGATGTTCGGCCTACCCACTAAAAGGAGAAGATCCTGACTGTACAGTTGGTAATCTCAATTGGTTGGGGACAGATGATCAAGCACGAGATGTTATGGCACGCTTAATCTACGGCTTTCGCATTTCGGTCCTATTCGGACTTATTCTCACGGTATTTTCAGCGATTATTGGTATTGCAGCCGGAGCGGTACAAGGCTACTTCGGCGGCTGGACAGATCTCATCATGCAGCGGTTTATTGAAATATGGTCTTCCATGCCTGTACTATATATCCTCTTGATAATCGCTGCTATTTTGCCACCGGGATTTTGGATTCTACTTGGCATAATGCTATTATTTTCATGGGTTTCATTTGTTGGAATTGTTCGTGCAGAATTCCTTCGCGCAAGAAATTTTGAATATGTGAATGCCGCGCGCGCACTTGGTGTCGGTAATGGCACAATTATGTGGCGCCATGTGTTACCTAACGCCATGGTGGCAACACTCACTTTCCTACCATTTATTCTATCTGGTTCTATCACGACGCTTACATCACTTGATTTTTTGGGCTTTGGGTTACCCCCTGGGTCCCCATCTCTGGGAGAGTTAATAGCTCAAGGCAAGCGAAACCTCGAAGCCCCTTGGCTAGGCCTTACTGCCTTTGTCGTTATTTCTCTTATGCTATCCCTACTCATCTTCATTGGCGAGGCGACACGAGATGCATTTGACCCAAGAAAGACATTCAAATGACAGAGAGCACCAAGAAAGATGATGTTATTCTATCTGTAGAAAACCTTAGTGTAGATTTTCATCAGTCTGGCCGCGTCACAAATGCTGTTAAGAATATATCCTTTGATATTGAAAAGGGTGAAACTCTCGCGCTTGTGGGCGAATCTGGCTCAGGCAAATCAGTTTCGGCATTATCTATACTTAAACTCCTGCCTTATCCGGCTGCTCATCACCCGAGTGGAGTGATTAAATTTAAAGATCAAGACTTGTTAAATGCGAGTGCACCTGACCTTCGGGCTGTCCGCGGCAATGACATCACAATGATTTTTCAAGAACCGATGACATCGCTCAATCCACTTCATACGATTGAACGACAAATTGCAGAAATCTTGCATCTTCATCAAAATATTGACCAAAAATCCGCACGACTTGGTGTTATTGAACTTTTAAACCAAGTGGGAATTCGTGAACCGGAAAAACGATTAAACGCCTACCCACATGAAATGTCCGGAGGCCAGCGACAACGTGTGATGATTGCTATGGCACTTGCCAATCGACCAGAATTGCTGATAGCGGATGAGCCTACCACCGCGCTTGATGTAACCGTCCAAGCGCAAATATTAAAACTTCTCAGTGAACTTAAAAAAAAGCATGGCATGTCGATGCTCTTCATTACGCACGATCTGGGTATTGTTCGCAAGTTTGCAGACCGTGTTTGTGTTATGACAGAGGGAGAGATTGTAGAAGCGGGACCAACCGCTGATATTTTTGAAAACCCACAACATGCCTATACCAAGCATCTGCTAGCATCTGAACCTAAGGGAGAACCACCTGAGGCAGATCGACGAGCACCAATTGTTTTGGAAGGCGAAGATGTCAAAGTCTGGTTTCCAATCAAATCAGGCTTCCTGCGCAAAGCAAACGATTATATAAAGGCCGTTGATGGTATTGATCTTACACTACGAGAAGGTCAGACGCTTGGTATTGTTGGCGAATCTGGATCTGGTAAAACCACACTTGGTTTGGCGCTCAGTCGTATGATTTCATCGCAGGGGAGAATAGCCTTTATCGGCAAGAATATTGATGAATATTCTTTCAGAGAGATGCGCGGACTTCGTAATCAGATGCAAATAGTCTTTCAAGACCCCTTTGGTTCACTTAGTCCACGTATGTCGATTGACCAGATTATTGGGGAAGGGTTGGCTATACATGAGCCACAGCTCACCGCCGATGAACGCGATAAGCGGGTTATTGATGTTCTCAATGAGGTAGGGCTGGATGCAAATCTGCGCTGGCGCTACCCGCATGAATTTTCGGGCGGACAAAGACAGCGCATAGCAATTGCACGGGCAATGGTTTTAAAACCCAAATTCGTTATGCTGGATGAACCAACATCAGCGCTTGATATGAGTGTGCAGGCGCAAGTGGTTGATCTTTTGCGAGAACTGCAAAAGCGTCATAAATTGGCATATCTATTTATCAGTCATGACCTTAAGGTTGTTCGCGCCTTAGCAAATGAAGTCATGGTAATGCAGCTTGGCAAAATCGTCGAACAAGGGCCATCAACTCAAATATTTAATGAACCAGAAACCGATTATACTAGAGCACTGATTGCAGCTGCTTTTGATATGGAAACATACAATTAGGGGCGTTTATAAAGGGTTGGTTTTCCGTACATGCCTTCAATACGTTTGATCGCCGCGGCTAGCGGTTCACGCACCACGCTCATCGTATAGCCATTGGCATGAATAAGAGTTTTATTATCTTCCACGATCGCCACATGGCCATCCCAAAAAACCAAATCACCACGCTCTAGATATTCATACTTCTCGCCCGGTTCGATCGCCTCACCGATTGACTTGGCCTGCATATCAGAATCGCGCTGGACATAAGTTCCTGCAACAAACATCGAAAGCTGCACAAGAGCAGAACAATCTATCCCAAAGGCGGAAGCGCCACCCCAACGATAGGGTGTTTCAAGCAAACGGCTAGCATGATTTACATAGTCTGGACCACTAAATGCGCGCGCGGCTTTACAGTGACGTTCAAAAATAAACTCGCCTTCACGCGTAACCAGAAAACGCGTTCCCTTTTCTTCAATCTCATCCACAATATCAAGCCGACTTCCCATGGAGAGCGTCAAACGTGGCGTTCTTTTAATATTGGCCTCTGGGTATAAAAACGTGCGGGGATGGTCGACAATGTAGGTGAATTTTTTAAACCCTAATGCCACAGCTTCTGATGGGACATAACCGACATACTTGTCTTTCAAAAGCTGGATCCAAGACCAACCATCAGATTGTTCGAACACATATACTTCTTCGCCAAAAAGCGCTTCTGTTTCAATATTTAAACTTTCATCGGGGCGTTTCCGAAGTGGTATTTTTGGAATGCAGATCGTAGACAGCTCACCCTCTACATAGCGTCCTGCACGAACCTTGTCTTCGAGGCGAATATCCGCCAAATCAGGGCGATAAACATTTAATCTTTTGTCTAGTTCTTCCATTATCATATATCCTAGCGTTCGACCTTTTCGCCCTGTTCAATAATTATATCACCGAGTTTCTCAATAAAAAGTGCACCCTCTACGGTTCGTTTAATGATCACATTTCGACGATCTCGTTCATCTCTTGATCTTCTTACAAAGCCAAGCGAGCCCATTGTATCAAGTGCACGTGTAATAACAGGTTTAGTCACATTTAGTTTCTTCGCCAATCCGCGCACAGTGTGCGGGGGGGACGATAAATAAATTTCAAGCAAAATTGCCATCTGACGTAATGTCAAATCCGGACCTTCATCCAAAACCTGAGCAAACGCCACAGAATGCCATAGAGCTAAAGCTTGGTATGGCCGCATTGGAATAGACATGGATATACCCGTTTTTCATTTCGGATACGTTACTTTACATAAAACCTATAACATTAGCAAATTTATATGTGCTGATCAGCTATACCGCGCTTCTAACACGCTAAAGAGCGTATGAATGGCTTGCGCTTCTCCTCCCATAGGGGAATGCGCACGTTCTTTTGGATTCCATCCATAAATATCGAGGTGAACCCAGGACGTACCTTCGGTGACAAATCTTTTCAAAAAGAGAGCTGCTGTTATTGAACCTGCAAAACCACCTGAGGGCGCATTTGTGAGATCCGCAATGCGCGTTTTCACATCTGCCTCATAGCCGTTATACAATGGCATTCTCCAAACCGGATCATTCTCTTGCAATGCAGCCTTTGAAATCTCATCAGATAATGTTTCGTCATCTGTGTAATAAGGTGGAAGATCCGGGCCAAGCGCAACACGTGCAGCTCCTGTCAGTGTCGCCATATCAATAACGAGCTCAGGCTCATGCTCACATGCAAAAGTAAGCGCGTCCGCTAATACCAGCCGACCTTCCGCATCAGTGTTATCCACCTGAATGGTTAGACCCGAACGGCTGGTTAAGATATCGCCCGGACGGAATGCATTGTCCGAAATTGAATTTTCCACAGCCGGGATCAATATGTGCAAATTCACAGGCAGATCAGCGTCCATAATCATAAGAGCAAGTGCGAGAATATTTGCTGCACCACCCATGTCCTTCTTCATCAAACCCATTGCCGATGCGGGCTTGATATCAAGGCCGCCCGTATCAAAACATACCCCTTTTCCAACCAAAGCCAGCTTTGGCGCGTCTTTCTTGCCCCATTTCATTTCCAGAAGACGCGGTGCACTTTCCGACGCGCGACCTACCGTATGAATAAGTGGGAAATTTTGCTTTAAGAGTTCATCACCTTCTATGACTTTGATCTTAGCTTTATAGTTCTTGCCAATATCTTTGAAAACTTGTTCGAGATCAGCGGGCCCCATATCATTCGTTGGAATATTGATCAGGTCCTTAGCTAAAAAACTGCCGTAAATTTTACGTTCTATATCAGAAAAGTTTTCTATGCCTTGGGAAACTATACGAACCGCTTTATGTTCTGATTTTAGGTAATTCTCAAAGCGATATGACCCCAGCCCAAAAGCAAAAGCTATGTCTGCTACATTTACCGACTGTGATTTAATTTCCCAATCACCTTCTGATAAAAGCTTGGAGAGCTTGCCGCAACAAAGCGTATCTTGACCATCGCCAAGCCCAAATACGGCGCCTGCCAAACTACTATCCTGAGATGGCAGAGATGCAAATTCACCCTTAGCGCCACTAAAACCGATATCGCTGATCCATTTTGATGATGCATCCGGCAAAGCACCTGCTGCAACTTCATCTTTGGTCAAAATCCAAATCGGGCGTGCTGTTTTAGAACTGGAAACAAAAGGCAGTTTGCGGTTTTGAAAACGAAATGAAGTCATGATTTTCCTATCCTAAATAGCGTGAACAATTCTTAACGCGAAGTTCGCGCAAGAATCATTTGTTAACCTTCCATTAGGGTTAACAGATTATTGATAAATTAAGGAATAGCCGTCCGCAGATTTATTCTCCAGGCATTTTTACTTAGCTTGAGGCACACGAGGTTTCCAATGGAATACGCAGCTCATTGTCGGTCAAAATTTTCTAGAATATCAGTCACGGTAGCTGTCTGTCTGATTGCGGGAACACTTGCCGGATGTGCATCCAAAAGCAAACTGACAACTGGTTCCGTTGCTAGCTTTAGTAAACCTCTTGCACAAATGAACGCGACTGAACTTAACAATGCAGCCCGAACTGCAGGTGCAAAATATAAAAGTAATCCCAAAAGTGGCCCAATCGCCATGCAATATGCATCTGTTTTGCTTATGACAGGTAGCAATGAGCAAGCGCTTGCAGTTATGCAACAAGCTGCAATTCATAACCCGGAAGATAGAACTGTGCTGGCAGCTTATGGCAAGGCGCAGGCTGGCGCTGGTAATCTTGATCAAGCATTACAAACAATTCGCCGAGCACAAACTCCAGATCAACCAAATTGGAAACTATTATCTGCAGAAGGTGCCATCCTTGATCAGCTTGGGCAATCCGTTCAAGCTCGGTATAAATATCGCGAGGCATTGGATATCGTACCAGATGAGCCGTCTGTCTTATCCAATTTAGGCATGTCATATGTATTGGAGGGTGATCTACGAACTGCAGAAACATATATGCGCAATGCCTCCAAGCAACCTGCTGCCGATAGCAGGGTACGTCAAAATCTAGCTCTGATCGTTGGCCTACAAGGTCGCTTTGATGAGGCAGAAAAGATTGCTCGCGGCGAGCTTTCAGGTAACCAAGCCGAAGCTAACGTCAGATATTTGCGAGAAATGCTGGCCCAAAGCAATTCCTGGAAAAAACTGGCAGATAGCTAAAATTTATATGGAATAACAGTTCGGGTGTTTTCATCAATATCAAGCTTACGCTTGAGGGGTGGCACTGCCCTTTGATGGCAATTTGATCGGTCACAAATACGGCACGAAATACCAATAGGTTCGAAGGCCTGTTCGCTTTTGATATCCAAATCATCAGCGTAAACCAGTTCCGATGCATGTATAATTTCACAGCCCAAGGCAAGCGCATGGCGCTGTACCGGCTCACGAAAGCCGCCCTTCTTTTTAGTCACGGCTTTTGACAGGCATAAATATCTAACGCCGTCGGGCGTTTCAGCCAACTGACGACATATCTGTTCTGGCGTTTCAAAAGCACGGTGAACATTCCACAAAGGACAAGCAGAGCCAAATCGGGCAAACTGTAATTTCGTGGCACTATGCCGCTTGGTAATATTGCCCGCTTGATCAACACGTGCGAAGAAAAACGGGATACCCTTGCTGCCGTTGCGCTGTAGTGTGCTTAAACGGTGGCTAACTTGTTCAATACTCGCACCAAAATGATCAGATAAAATTTCAAGGTCATGTCTATGTGTACGCGCCAGATCTAGAAACTGACCATAAGGCAAAAGTGCTGCGCCGGCAAAATAGTTGGCCAATCCAATTTGACATATAGCTCCTGCATCTTCTGATCTAAAATCAGCCCTGTTCACAATGTCTCTAATCAAGTCACCATGCTCAATGAGAGCAATCTGATGCGCGATTTGAAAAGCGTTGGTTGATTCGGAAGCACGTGAATCCAACTTCAGGGTTCGCGATACGGAATGATAGCTTCGCAAAACCCGTTCATCTGCTGAAATATTTGCGACTGAAACATGTACGCGATGTTTTCGCTCGATGTATTCAGCTAAAGCTCGAACACTTTTCTGACCTCGCTGCAACGCCGCTTCTGCAAGATCCTCGGCAAGAACATCAAGTTCATGAACATAATTATCAATGTAATGAAAGTAGTCACGAACCTCTTCATAAGGGGCTGGTTCAGTTAGTGCGCCGCTTCTCTCAAGCGTGTCATCGAGTTCGGCGAGCTGCTCCCCTGCGCGCCGCAAAGCATGATGCATGGACAAAAACGCTTTCGCGACGGCGGGCGCATTTTGGGTTACAAGTTTGAGATCCTGCCCATTTGGAGATTCACCCCCAAAAAGCGGATCAGCCAAGGCCTCAATCATGTCCGCAAGCAAGCGGTTGCTATCATCTTCGGACAAAGTCGTGATATCAACCGAGAATTTTTCGGCCAGCGAAAGAAGCACATTGGCTGATAAATGCCGCTGATTATTTTCAATCTGATTAAGATAACTCGTTGAAATTCCAAGTTGGTTGGCAAAGTTGGCCTGCGTAAGTTGATGTTGCTCACGGATAGCTCTGATATTTCGACCGATAAAGAGTTTTCGCCCACGCATGTTTGCACTTTCGCAAAAATTAAGTTGCAATATTTGCTAAACTGATAATGTTGCATTTTCAACCCTTATTTTTATGAAAATATCCGCTATAAGGGCACTAAGATAAGGGGAAATAAATGCAAGATATTCTCGATGAACTGGAATTGCGCCGCGATGGTGCGAAGATGGGCGGCGGTCAAAAGCGGATCGATGCGCAACATAAAAAGGGTAAGCTCACAGCCCGAGAACGGCTTGAAATTTTGCTGGATAAAGATTCATTTGAAGAATACGACTTATATAAAGCGCATCGCTGCACAGATTTTAGCATGGCTGAAAACCAAATTCCCGGCGACGGTGTTGTAACTGGATGGGGAACTATTCACGGCAGACCTGTTTATGTCTACGCCCAAGATTTTACTGTTTTCGGCGGCTCGCTATCAGAAACGCATGCCGAGAAAATTTGCAAAATCATGGATCTTGCGACGCAGAATGGTGTTCCTGTTATCGGTCTTAATGATTCTGGTGGCGCGCGTATTCAAGAAGGTGTGGCGTCTCTCGGCGGCTATGCGGAAGTCTTTTGGCGAAACACGCGCGCATCTGGCGTTGTGCCACAAATTTCAATGATCATGGGGCCTTGTGCGGGTGGCGCGGTCTATTCGCCAGCGATCACAGATTTTATCTTTATGGTCAAAGATACATCCTATATGTTTGTTACCGGCCCTGACGTGGTTAAAACCGTGACAAATGAGATTGTGACATCTGAAGAATTAGGTGGCGCATCAACTCACACGAAGAAGTCATCTGTTGCTGATGCCGCTTTTGAGAATGATGTCGATGCTCTGCTGCAAATGCGCGAATTTTACGATTATCTACCATTATCTAATCGTGAGGCCGCACCAAATCTTCCAACATCTGACCCCATTACACGTGAAGAAACATCGCTTGATACAATCATTCCAGCCAATCCAAACCAGCCCTATGATATGCGCGAAGTGATTGAGAAGGTTGCAGACGAACAGCAGTTTTACGAAATTCAAAAAGATCACGCGGGCAATATTCTCATCGGCTTTATCCGCATGAATGGTGATACGATCGGTGTCATTGCAAACCAACCGATGGTTCTAGCTGGTTGTCTGGATATCGACGCTTCTAAAAAAGCAGCACGTTTTATTCGTTTTTGTAATGCATTCAACATACCACTTCTAACCTTTGTTGATGTCCCCGGCTTTCTTCCTGGAACTGCGCAAGAATATGGCGGCATTATCAAACATGGGGCAAAATTGTTGTTTGCCTATGCTGAAGCTGACGTTCCTATGATTACGGTTATTACACGAAAAGCTTATGGCGGGGCCTATGATGTGATGGCATCCAAACATATCCGATCAGACATCAATTATGCCTGGCCTACAGCTGAAATTGCTGTGATGGGCGCAAAAGGCGCAACAGAAATTCTCTATCGGTCCGAACTTGATGATCCTGGGAAAATTGCTGAGCGCACCAAACAATATGAAGATCGCTTTGCCAATCCGTTTATCGCAGCTCAACGCGGCTTTGTTGACGAAGTCATCATGCCACATTCCACACGTCGTCGTGTTGCTCGTGCATTCGAAATGCTAAAAACCAAGCACGTCGATCAGCCCGCACGTAAACACAGCAATATACCGCTTTAGGAGAAGCATATGCCATCATTACCTTATATGCTTAAACATCGCGGTTTTCCGTCCCGACTTCCGGGGACAGATTTTCAGTTTACCATTCGCCGTGCAGCGCCTGTTGCGACAAAAATTGAAAAACGGGAGCGGCATCCAGATCGCAAGAAAATCCTGAACGAAGCTGATAAAAATTTTCTAGCCTGCCTTTGGAAGGCTTTCGGAAGCGAGCCATTTGAACGCGGTAATCTTGATGCCGGGCGATTGGGCACACTATTTATGCGCGAAGTTAAACCCGTTGATACTGATTTTGATCCCCAAGATTATGAAGCCATGCTGTACATTGATGAGCATGTAGCACGAGCTAATTTTCCGGAAAGCCTTGAAGAGGACAATTACAAATGATTAAAAAAATCCTCGTTGCCAATAGAGGCGAGATTGCGTGCCGTGTCTTTAAAACGGCAAAACGTATGGGCATTGCCACGGTTGCTGTATATTCTGATGCTGACAAGAATGCATTACACGTATCCATGGCAGATGAAGCTGTACATATTGGACCTGCGGCAGCTTCTGAAAGCTACCTCATCATCGATAAAATTGTTGCAGCTTGTAAAGAAACTGGCGCCGATGCGGTACACCCGGGCTATGGTTTTTTATCCGAGCGAGCAGAATTTTCAGAACGTTTAAAGCAAGAAGGTATCATTTTTATTGGCCCACCAAAGGGTGCGATTGAAGCAATGGGTGATAAAATCACCTCGAAAAAAATCGCCGATGAAGCTGGTGTATCGACAGTACCGGGACATATGGGCCTGATAGATGACGCAGAACATGCGATCAAAATCGCCAATGAAGTTGGTTATCCTGTGATGATCAAGGCTTCTGCCGGCGGCGGCGGCAAAGGTATGCGTATTGCATGGAATGATGATGATGCCCGCGAGGGCTTTGATCGCTCAAAATCTGAGGCGGCAAGCTCATTTGGCGATGATCGCATTTTCATCGAGAAATTTGTCGAAGAACCACGTCATATCGAAATTCAGGTTCTTGCAGATAGCCATGGAAATTGCATCTATCTAGGTGAGCGCGAATGTTCGATACAACGACGCAATCAAAAAGTTATTGAAGAGGCACCTTCTCCCTTTCTGGATGAAGCAACACGCAAAGCGATGGGTGAACAATCTTGCGCATTATCAAAAGCGGTTGACTATGTAAGTGCGGGAACGGTTGAATTTATAGTCGATAAAAACCGGAACTTTTATTTCCTTGAGATGAATACGCGACTACAAGTCGAGCATCCGGTGACAGAGCTTATTACAGGTGTCGATTTGGTCGAACAAATGATCCGGGTTGCGGATGGAGAGAAGCTTTCACTCGCTCAAGACGATATCTCCCTTAATGGCTGGGCGATGGAAAGTCGACTTTATGCAGAAGACCCCTATCGTAATTTCCTTCCATCGATTGGCCGCCTAACACGCTATCGTCCGCCCGCAGAAGGTGACATTGGCGACGGAAACATTGTGCGCAATGATACGGGTGTTTTCGAGGGTGGTGAGATATCTATGTATTATGATCCTATGATCGCAAAATTATGCACATGGGGTGAAACGCGCGATGAGGCCATCCAGACGATGGGCGAAGCACTTGATATGTTTGAGTTAGAAGGCATTGGCCATAATTTGCCATTTCTATCTGCTGTGATGACACACCCCCGTTTCCAAAGCGGCAATATCACAACTGCATTTATTGCTGACGAATATCCAGATGGCTTCCATGGTGTCGACCTATCTGCAGATGAATATCGCGCAGTTGCCGGAATAACAGCATCTATGCAGCTGATTGAGGATATCCGAAAGCAAGCACTGCGCTCGATTGAGCTTGGTGTCGCACACTCTCAGGCGGCAAATTACGTTGTCAGAATAGCTGATCATAAATTCCCGCTCTTGATCGGTCAGGCAGATGACGAAATTGAAGGTAACTTTCAGGTCTTGTTCGAAGGAGACGAACAAGCCACTGAACTTTATTCCAGTTTTGAAACAGGTGATACGCTCGTGGCTGGCAATATTAATGTTGGCGAAGATGAAAATTATACTCTCAAGGCAAACAAACGGGCAGATGGATTTCGCATTCGCACACGCGGGGCCGATCTGGAGGTAAAAGTTCTCACGTCTCGCACGGCTGAGTTGTTGGATCTCATGCCAGAAAAACAAGAAGCTGATACATCAAAATTACTTCTTTGCCCAATGCCAGGTCTGGTCAATGCTCTTAATGTTTCTGTTGGCGATAAGGTCGAAGCAGGTCAAGCGCTTGCCATTATTGAAGCTATGAAAATGGAAAACGTCCTCAAGGCTGAAAAATCTGGAGTGATTAAATCAATTCCAGTTAGTGAAGGTGATAGCCTTGCGGTTGATACGGTAATCATGGAGTTTGAATAATGGCTTCCAAACGCGATTGGCTTGAACTCACCAAGAAAGAGCTTAAAGGCAAAGACCCTGAAAGCCTTAATTGGCAAACGCCTGAAAATATTACGGTTAAACCGCTTTATACAGATGAAGATGTTCCTGCCTCCGCTAAAGCGGAAATGCCAGGTCATGCGCCCTTCACCCGCGGTATCAAAGCAACAATGTATGCCGGTCGACCATGGACAATTCGCCAATATGCAGGTTTTTCAACGGCAGAAGAGAGCAACGCATTTTATCGCAAAAACTTAGCCGCAGGCCAAAAAGGGCTTTCGGTTGCCTTCGATCTGGCGACCCATCGAGGATATGATTCTGACCACGAGCGTGTTGTTGGCGATGTTGGCAAAGCCGGTGTTGCTATTGATAGTGTTGAGGATATGAAAATCCTCTTTGATGGTATTCCCTTAGATCAAATGTCTGTTTCCATGACAATGAACGGCGCAGTTATTCCTATTCTTGCGATGTTTATTGTGGCAGGAGAAGAGCAAGGCGTTTTGAAGGAGCAACTCTCCGGCACCATTCAAAATGATATTCTTAAAGAATTCATGGTTCGAAATACCTATATCTATCCGCCAGAACCTTCTATGCGCATCATTGCGGATATTATTGATTACACAGCGCAAAATATGCCAAAATACAACTCTATTTCTATTTCCGGCTATCACATACAAGAAGCTGGCGCGACGTTATCGCAAGAGCTCGCTTACACACTTGCCGATGGTATGGAATATGTACGCGCCGCCATGGCAAAGGGTCTTGATGTCGATGCGTTTGCTGGCAGGCTCTCATTCTTCTTCTGTATTGGTATGAACATCTTTATGGAGGCATCAAAATTACGCGCTGCCCGCCAATTGTGGGCAAAGATCATGACAGATTTTGGAGCCAAAAACGAACGCTCAAAAATGTTGCGCACACATTGCCAGACATCTGGTGTCTCGCTAACCGAGCAGGACCCCTACAATAATATCGTTCGCACAACAGTGGAAGCAATGGCGGCAACACTTGGCGGCACGCAATCACTGCATACAAATTCCTTTGATGAGGCTATCGCACTACCAACAGAATTTTCAGCCCGGATTGCTCGTAATACTCAACTTATCCTCCAACATGAAACAGGCATTACGAATGTTGTCGACCCTCTTGGTGGCTCTTACTATGTCGAAGCGCTGACAAGCGATCTGGTTGAGGAAGCGTGGCGCTTGATTGAAGAAGTGGAAGCCATGGGCGGCATGACCAAAGCTGTTGAAGCTGGGCTACCTAAGATGCGGATCGAAGAATCTGCCGCAAAACGGCAAGCGCGAATAGATAAGGGTGAAGATGTCATTGTTGGTGTGAATAAGTACCGACTGGACGATGAAGCCCCTATTGATATTCTTGATATCGACAATGCTAAAGTTCGAACAAGTCAAATCAAACGTCTCAATAGAATTAAATCCACGCGCAATAAAGATGCCCATGCGAAAGCAATAGAGGACTTAAAAACTATTGCATCGTCAGGAGTTGGAAACTTATTAGAAGCGGCGGTTGAAGCAGCACGTGCACGTGCATCCCTTGGTGAAATTTCAGATGCTATGGAGATCGCATTTAACCGTCACAAATCAACAACCCGAGTGATTTCCGGTATCTATCAATCCGATTACGAAGGTGATACCGAGTATGAAGCAATTAAGTCGAAAATTGCTGAAGCAAAAATTGAACGCGGAAAGACACCGCACATTCTTGTTGCGAAAATGGGTCAGGATGGACACGATCGAGGTGCAAAGATTATTGCCACCGCTTTTGCAGATATGGGTTTTGACGTCGACCTATCAGATATGTTCGAAACACCCAACGAAGTTGCCGATCGGGCGATCGAGGCAAATGTCGATGTAGTTGGTGTTTCCTCTCTGGCCGCAGGGCATAAAACACTTATTCCTGAACTTATCCAATTGCTTAGGGATAAAGGCAACCCTGACATTATCGTTGTTTGTGGGGGCGTCATTCCAGAACAGGATTACCAAATGCTCAAAGATGCAGGTGTTGCCGAGATTTTTGGCCCTGGGTCTAACGTTATTGATGCTGCAAACGGTGTTTTGGGACAAATTACGGGTCAATTGAGAAACTTTTAATGATTTCCGACACGCAAAGTTAGCCAAGAATTAAACTACAACATTCCGTTAGTGCGATTTACGACAAAATAAACGATTTTTATACATTCTACTGTTGCAATGCACGCGCTAAGGCGTTGATTTCTTATCACGCTTCTAATGGGAGTTGGTTTACTTTGGGCAAAGTCGCAAGCACTAAAGCAAAAAATAACGAAGGCAATTTTTTGTCAAAATTGATGTTTGTTGAGCAACGCAAACACAAAAGGTTTGTCACGAACTTACCATGTAAAATTCACTACTTTAAAGACGGCATCAGGCAGCGCGGAAATATGGAAGCTCGGCTGATGAATATCTCCGCGGGCGGTGCGCTTATCCATCCACGATTTATGTTACGCCGAGACGTGCATCTTTATCTGATTTTGGATAACTACCCTGTTAAAATTTCCGCTGCCATTGTTGATATCACAAAGAATGTTCACCACTTAAAATTTGCAAAAGAGCTACCAGAGAAGGTTGTAGAGCCTATTGCTGCTGGTGCGCCTTATAATGCAATATTAAATTGGAAGAGCCGTAAAGTCGAAAACTAAACTGATCTTAGTATGATCAACATTGAACTGTTGCAATTATGTTCACTGACAACAAAAAAGCGAGTGATTTGAAAAAACGCGAACTTTTTGCTTGCCTCATCCGTCAGAATACAAAATAAAGCCAACGAGAAGCACATCGATCGATTCACCTGTTGAATTTTCATTGGGACTTAGAGACTTATGCAGTTTAGGCAATCATTCCAAATTCTGATTTTGATATTTCTCGGAGCACTCGCAGGGTGTGCATCCAACACTGAACCTACCACCCCAAAAACATATGAAATTTTTTCAGATTCATATGGATCCGTTAAAGACGGTGATTACAAATTGCCTGCAATTCCAGTCAAACGGATCAACAAAAAATACCATCGTCAAATTGTGAAATTCTATTCGTCATACCCACGCGGTACAATAGTTGTTAATACACCACAACGTTATCTCTACTATGTACTTGGTGGTGGGAAAGCCGTTCGTTATGGTATTAGTGTTGGTCGGGAAGGTTTTGCTTGGGAAGGTGAAGCTTACATCGCGGTAAAACGCGAATGGCCGAAGTGGTTCCCACCTGAGGAAATGGCTGACCGCCAACCACATCTTCGAAAATATGTTAAAAAGGGTATGAACCCTGGACTTAAAAATCCATTGGGTGCGCGTGCGCTGTATCTGCATGACAGTAAAACACGTGAGGACACCTTGTTTCGCCTTCATGGCACGCCACAATGGAGCTCCATTGGCACCGCAGCTTCATCCGGCTGCATACGCTTAATCAATCAAGATATTATCGATCTGTTCGATCGTGTAAAACCAGGCCGCCTAGCTAAAGTCATTGTCATTCAATAAGCTCAAACTTTATTGAATGTTCCGAATAACAATAGCCCTCCCCCCGTGTAACAATCACGGGGGCTATTTTCTACATTATGAAATGATTTTATGCGTCGGCTTTTAACTCGAGGCGGCGGCGGTGTAAGATAGGCTCGGTATAACCACTTGGTTGAGAAAGACCTTCTAAAACCAGCTCCAATGCGGCTTGGAAAGCAACGGAACCATCAAAGTCAGTCGCCATCGGTTTATAAAGTAGATCATTCGCATTTTGATCATCAACGACTTTCGCCATTTTTTTCATCGTCTCAACAATTTGCCCCCGAGATGCAACTCCATGATGAAGCCAGTTTGCCATGTGTTGGGCCGAAATGCGCAATGTGGCTCGATCTTCCATCAAGCCAATATTATTAATATCAGGCACTTTTGAACATCCAATACCTTGATCGACCCAACGAACGACATAACCCAAGATGCCTTGTGCATTATTGTCCAGTTCAGCTTGAATATCTTCTGCGGTCCAGTTTGGATTTTTTGCAACCGGAATTGACAAAATATCATCAATATTAGCACGAGCACGTGATTTAAGTTCATTTTGAACATCCGACACGTTGACTTTGTGGTAGTGTGTTGCATGCAATGTTGCAGCAGTTGGTGATGGAACCCATGCAGTGTTTGCGCCAGACTTGGGATGGCCAATTTTTTGAGCAAGCATTTCGGCCATAAGATCCGGCATGGCCCACATACCTTTCCCGATCTGCGCATGGCCAGATAATCCGCATTCAAGACCAATATCTACATTCCAGTTCTCATAGGCGCTAATCCATGCCGCTTGTTTCATGTCACCTTTACGGATCATGGGACCAGCATGCATGGATGTGTGCATCTCATCACCCGTACGATCAAGGAAGCCGGTATTAATAAATACAACACGCTCTTTTGCTGCTCTGATACATTCTTTAAGATTTACCGTTGTGCGGCGCTCCTCATCCATAATGCCCATTTTCATGGTATTTGGCTTCATGCCAAGCGCTTGTTCTACGCGGCCGAAAATTTCACTCGCAAAAGCCACTTCTTCCGGACCGTGCATTTTAGGTTTAACAACGTACATCGAACCTTCTGTCGAGTTCACAAAACGACCTTGAGGCCCAATATCACGCAAAGCAATAAGGCCCGTGATCATCGCATCCATAAGTCCCTCAGGCGCTTCATTGCCATCCTTATCTAGAACGGCAGGGTTCGTCATCAGATGGCCAACGTTTCGGATCAACATTAATACACGACCCGGCAACGACATATCTGTACCATCGGCTGCAATGAAACTACGATCAGAATTGAGCTTACGAACAATTGTCTTGCCATTTTTCTCAAGGTTTTCTTCCAGATCGCCTTTCATTAGGCCGAGCCAATTGCGATAAACGACTGTTTTATCTGCGCCATCAACAGCGGCAATGGAATCTTCACAATCCATGATTGATGTCAAAGCTGATTCCAAAACAACATCCGAAATGCCTGCCGCATCCGCGCTTCCAATTTGGCTGGTGGCATCGAAGATTACCTCTACATGCATCCCGTTCTTCTTAAGAAGAATAGATGATGGATTTTCCGGATCACCATTATATCCAACAAACTGTGCAGCATCTTTTAGGGGTACATCTTGCCCATCGCTAAGCTTGACGACAAGCTGTCCACCATCAACAGAAACATTGGCGATATTATGCCAATCACCTTTAATTGGAACACTTTCATTTAGGAAATCGCGTGCCCATGCAATGACTTTTTCCCCCCGAGCAGGATTGTAACCTGACGTTCTTTGAGCTTCACCATCATCGGAAATTGCGTCTGTTCCATAAAGCGCGTCATAAAGTGATCCCCATCTGGCATTAGCGGCATTCAGGGCAAACCGAGCATTCATGATAGGCACAACAAGTTGCGGACCCGCGGTTGCACAAATTTCCGCATCCACTCTGTCGGTGCTGACCGAGAATTTATCCCCCTCAGGCAGCAAATACCCGATTTCGGTCAGGAACGCTTTGTAAGCATCTAAATCATGAGGTGCACCATTGTCGCGGTGCCACGCATCAATTTTTTCTTGCAATACATCACGCTTAGCTAAAAGTTCACGATTTTTAGGCGTCAAATCATGCACAAGCTTCGAAAATTGTTCAAAAAAATGATCAGCTTCAATACCAGAACCCGGCAAAGCTTCTTCTGTGAGAAACTTAAAGAGCTCCTGATCAATTTGTAACCCGTTTATTTCTTGCATTATCTATGACCCCGTCAAATTACATAGGACTTTTCATGCATCAATAAAGAACATCAATTTATTGTCAATTAACATATAAAGAATAAGATTATTTCCTTTTTAGAAACAATCTTATTCTCGCTTTGAAACACTCATCCTTAGACCTCCAGCAGGTTGTACTGTAAGTTTTTGGACCGGCCATGGTTTAGTTGTATCCGGACAATGGAACCGATAGCTCTTCATCAAAACTCCCAGAGCAATAATTGCTTCTTGCAGCGCAAATGTTGCACCGATACAAACGCGAGGTCCTGCGCCGAATGGGAGATATTGAAAACGATGAAGTTTAGCCTTGTTTTCTGGCAAAAACCGTTCAGGACGAAAGACCCTTGGTTTTTCCCATAATTTCTCGTGACGATGAAGCGTCCATGGCATGATTAGCACCGTCGTATCTTTCTCAATCGTCACATTTTTTCCGTCGTGGGAAACCCATTTATCATCGGCGAGCGCCGCTCGGTTTATTGAGGGCGCAGGTGGATATAAACGCATTGCTTCTTCAAAAGCTGCACGGGTCCAAGGCATGTGCTCCGGCCAGTCAACAGGATCTATATTCTCATTGTGAACCTTGTCGGCCTCAGCTTCCATCAAATTTCGGTATTTACATGAGTTTGCGACGCAATATAGCGTCCAAGCGAGCGCTCTAGCTGTGGTTTCATGCCCTGCCCCTATGAATGTTATGATATTATCTTCTATTTCCTTACGTTTCAGACCTTCCGGTCCGAGCTGACGTAATAACAATGTCAGAAAATCATCGGGGATATCAGCGGTTCCATCCTCCATCAAAGCAAGCCGTTTTCCGGCGGTGTCTGAAACAATTTTTCTAAATTTCCGCATGATCGGAAATCCAAGAAGGCGGCGGAAGCGAGGCACCCATTTGGGCGTTTTAATAAGATCAAGCGGATCAACTCGTCCCATTGTATGCAGAAGTTTTTCGACATCCTGAGCCAAGTCAGCTTTATCGGACGCAATATCATTTGAAAATAATGTTTCGGCCAATATCTCATAGGTGAGTTCAGTCATATCAACAGCAAGATCTGTTTCTTTAATCTGTTCATATTTTTTCACATATTCTTTTGCGCGCTTATGCATAAGATCAGCAAAGCCTTTAGCATGGCGCGGCGCAAAAACAGGTGCTACAGACTTCCGCGAGCGTTTCCAGACATCACCTTCCGCTGTTAAAAGACCATCTCGCAGAATCGGACGCAAAATCAATTGCCTAACAGTTGCCATACGATAGTTTTTTGCATTCTCCACCAGCACATAATGGATGAAGTCAGGATCGTTAACAATGAGCATTCGTTCATTTAGAAACTTCGTTTTAATCCAAGGCAAGGTATATGAAGGCTGTCCCCAAACCTCCAATGGGTTGGTAAGTGTTGATTTAATAACCTCAAAAATAGACGGAATTGTTGTTCTTGGGATGGGTGCCGGGGGTTCGAAATCACTTAAATTCTCGTCAATTTTCATGATCTTTTGTCCTCAAATTTATGACATCGCCGGAACTGACATTATTTACATCAGAACTATACACAATAATATCAAAAAAACCTGTCGAAACCGTGTTCAAAATTTGGTTTTTGAACCATCAAACACTATATAATATATGCTTAATACGCGCATGATTCGTGTGTGGACCTAAAGATTTTACTCGAGCAGATTATAATTATATGAGCGACGAAAATACTGAAAATAATAATGGTGATTATAGCGCCGATTCCATCAAAGTTTTAAAAGGCCTCGATGCAGTTCGAAAACGCCCGGGAATGTATATCGGTGATACTGATGATGGCTCAGGTCTGCATCATATGGTTTACGAAGTTGTTGATAATGCAATTGATGAAGCGCTCGCCGGGCATGCAGATATTGTTACCGTTACCCTTAACAACGATGGTTCAGTAACTGTGTCCGATAATGGTCGCGGCATTCCAACTGGTATCCACGGTGAAGAAGGTGTTTCAGCCGCTGAGCTGATTATGACACAGCTACATGCAGGTGGTAAATTTGATCAGAATTCTTATAAAGTTTCTGGTGGGCTTCATGGTGTGGGCGTGTCAGTGGTAAACGCGCTGTCCGTATGGCTTAAGCTGACTATTCGCCGTGATGATGAAGTACATGAAATGAACTTCACTCACGGGGTTCCTGATGCACCTCTTAGTCAAACAGGGACATATGAAGGACGTTCAGGTACCGAAGTTTCATTTCTACCATCTACAGAAACCTTCACAATGACGGACTTCAAATATGAAACACTTGAGAATCGTTTACGTGAGCTCGCATTTTTGAATTCAGGTGTTCGTATTCTTTTAACAGATAACCGGCACTCAGACGTTCGTTCAGATGAATTATTCTATGAAGGTGGACTGGAAGCATTTGTTCGCTATCTTGATAGAACAAAAAAACCATTAGTCGATGATCCAATCGTCATCTCAAACGAAAAAGATGGCATTACAGTTGAAGTCGCTATGTGGTGGAATGAAAGCTATCATGAAAATGTGCTTTGTTTCACAAACAATATTCCACAACGGGATGGCGGAACACATATGGCCGGCTTCCGTGGAGCACTAACACGTCAGGTAACAAGTTACGCCGATAAATCCGGTTTAACTAAAAAGCAAAAAGTTTCTTTAACCGGTGATGATTGCCGAGAAGGACTAACCGCCGTTTTATCTGTGAAAGTGCCTGATCCAAAATTTTCATCACAAACGAAAGACAAGCTTGTATCTTCTGAAGTTCGTCCTGCTGTTGAAGGTTTAGTAAACCAGGCACTGGGCCAATGGCTGGAGGAGCACCCACACGAAGCAAAAATATTAGTTGGCAAAGTATGCGAAGCAGCTGCTGCGCGTGAAGCCGCACGCAGAGCACGAGAACTAACACGACGCAAAGGTGTTTTGGATATCGCATCCTTACCCGGCAAATTAGCTGATTGCTCGGAACGAGATCCTGAAAAATCTGAAGTCTTCTTGGTGGAGGGTGATTCTGCTGGCGGGTCTGCAAAACAAGGTCGTTCTCGTGATAACCAGGCAATCTTACCTCTTCGCGGTAAAATTCTGAATGTGGAACGTGCCCGCTTTGATAAAATGCTAAGTTCACAAGAGATCGGTACACTTATCACAGCTCTTGGCACTGGGATTGGCAAAGACGAGTTTAATGCTGATAAGTTACGTTATCACAAAATCATCATTATGACCGATGCGGATGTGGATGGCGCACACATTAGAACGTTGCTACTGACATTTTTCTTCCGGCAAATGCCGGAATTAATTGAGCGCGGGCACCTTTATATTGCTCAACCGCCTTTATATAAAGTTTCTCGTGGTAAATCCTCGCGTTACTTAAAAGATCAGGCAGCACTGGAAGACTACCTCATTACATCAGGCTTGGAAGAAGCCACGTTAGAACTATCAAACGGTGAGGTGCGTGCAGGGCTTGATTTGCGTTCAGTTGTCGATGATGCATTACGATTGCGCGCATTGCTTGATGGACTTCATTCTCGTTACGACAGGTCATCTGTTGAACAAGCAGCCATTGCTGGTGCAATGTCTGTGGAAGCCTATGCCGACCCAACACGGGCCAATGAACTTGCTGCAAATGTGGCTGAGCGAATGAATATGGTTTCTGAGGAAACCGAACGTTCATGGACAGGTAAAGTGACTGAAAATGGTGGATTACTGCTTGAACGTATGGTGCGTGGCGTGGCCGAAGTCTCTCTTCTGGATTCAGCACTCATTGCGAGCCAAGATGCACAAGCTATACACCAATTGCAAACTAAACTGAGTGATGTCTACAAAGGACAGGCTGTGCTAAACCGCAAGTCTGTGACTGAAACAGTGGGTGGGCCTCGCGCTCTGCTTGACGCCGTCTTTGCGGTTGGCCGTAAGGGATTAACTGATATCCAGCGCTATAAAGGCCTTGGTGAAATGAATGCAGATCAACTTTGGGAAACAACTTTGGATCCGAATGTGCGTTCGCTACTACAGGTCAAAATCAGTGACGCTGTAAATGCTGATGATCTCTTCTCTCGTCTTATGGGTGATGAAGTTGAACCACGTCGTGAGTTTATTCAGGACAATGCACTCAGTGTTGCCAACTTAGATTTCTAGTTGTTCTCATTGCAGGCTCGTCTCTTATAAAATAGGATAGGTAATGAGCAGAGAACCGACGTCAAATCTTTCAGAATATACCGTCACGGAATTATCTGGTTCCATCAAACGGACTGTTGAAGGTGCGTTTTCGCATGTAAGGGTGCGCGGAGAAATTTCAGGATTTCGAGGGCCTCATTCATCAGGGCACGCCTATTTTTCGATTAAAGATGAACGCGCACGCATGGATGCCGTGGTGTGGAAGGGTGTTTATAATCGCCTAAAATTCAAGCCCGAAGAAGGCATGGAAATGATCGCCACTGGTAAAGTGACAACTTACCCGGGCTCATCAAAGTACCAGATCGTTATAGAACAGCTTGAACCTGCCGGAGCTGGTGCGCTCATGGCATTGCTAGAAGAACGTAAAAAGAAGCTTGCTACAGAAGGTTTATTTGAAGAAGCAAGAAAGCAACTACTTCCCTATATGCCAAAAGTTATTGGCGTTGTGACATCCCCCACCGGGGCAGTTATCAGAGACATATTACATCGAATTTCTGATCGCTTTCCAGTACAGGTCATCATCTGGCCTGTTCGTGTACAAGGAGATACGAGTGGAGATGAAGTTGCGCGAGCTATCGACGGGTTTAATGCACTGGATGCCAACTCGCAGATTAACAAGCCTGAGCTTATCATTGTCGCACGAGGTGGTGGAAGTTTAGAGGACCTTTGGGGGTTTAATGACGAAGCCGTAGTGCGTGCCGCAGCAAACTCCGATATCCCGCTTATCTCCGCAGTAGGTCATGAAACAGACTGGACATTACTCGATTTAGTTGCGGATAAAAGAGCGCCAACACCAACTGGGGCAGCTGAAATGGCTGTGCCAGTAAAGGCAGAACTCGACGCCATGATAGCCAATCTTAATGCGCGCCTATCATCGGCAAGTACGCGGGTCATTGATCAACGCAGACAGAATTTTCAAGCACTGTCGCGCGGCATTCCATCTCTTGATAATCTACTTGCTCTGCCTCGCCGCCGGATTGACGAAGCTAGTAATCTTTTGGGTAAAGCAGTTGATTTGAATGTAGTGAATAAGCGAAGAGCATTGGAAACGCCATCTGCTCGCCTTACACCCATTTCTCTACAGGCTTCTCTACAAGACCGAACAGCAAGATTGATGCAAAATACGCGAGCGCTTAAGGTAAATTGGGATCGTATAAAAGAACAAAAAATAACTCAAATTGCACGTATGAGTCAGGCACTTTCACCTGTGCCACAGCAAATAATTCAGCGTATCTCACAATCTCGTAGTCAAATAGAGCAATCACGGTTGCGCGCAAATGGCGCTATAAACCGACAGATCGTAAATGGCCGTCAACAACTTTCTGCTCAAAACCGCGTGTTACAATCTCTCGCCTATAAAAATGTTCTGAATCGTGGATTTGCAATTATACGTGATGTAAACGAGAAACCCGTTACTCTTGCTCAAGCTGTTACAGCACAACAACATCTATCAATCGAATTTTCAGATAGTATGATTAATGTAGTAGAAACCGGTGACGCACCTGAACCAGAGATCAAAGCACCGGTAAAACATAAAAAGTCAACCAAACCAAAAGATGCAGCTAAAGATCAAGGTTCACTTTTTTAAGTTTCCGTCTGCAATTACATTTTCTTCAAAAACTCGGTTTTGAGCACTATTGTGGACTTGCCTTGTCGACATTCAACTTGACCTTCATTTGACGTCAATCTGATATTTTTAAATGTCGTACCGCGTTTAAGCGTCGTTGACGTCCCTTTAACTTTCAGGTCTTTAATGACTTGAACTGTATTTCCGTCATCAAGTTCTTTGCCATTTGTATCTTTAGTGGTCACGGAGTTACTGTCTTTCCAACTTTTCGTTAATGCGTACAAATTCTACGATGTTTCACAAGCCCATCACGGGCAATATTTATTCCCACTCAATGGTGCCTGGAGGCTTGGATGTCACATCATAAACAACACGGTTTATGCCGCGGATTTCATTAATGATGCGTGTCGCTGCACGACCTAAAAATTCCATATCATAGTGATAGAAATCAGCTGTCATACCATCAACAGATGTGACAGCGCGAAGTGCGCAAACGGATTCATAAGTTCGGCCATCTCCCATGACACCCACTGTTTGAACCGGTAAAAGAACCGCAAACGCCTGCCAAATCTTGTCATAAAGACCGGCCTTGCGAATCTCATCCAGATAAATGGCATCCGCTTCTCGCAAAATTTCAAGCTTCTCACGCGTAACACCACCGGGACATCTGATTGCAAGTCCAGGGCCAGGGAACGGATGGCGACCAATGAATGATTGCGGCAGACCAAGCTCAAGACCAAGTGCACGCACCTCGTCTTTGAATAATTCACGTAAAGGTTCGACCAATTGCATATTCATACGGTCAGGCAGACCACCCACATTGTGATGAGATTTAATTGTGACAGAAGGCCCACCGCTGAATGATACGCTCTCAATCACGTCCGGGTAAAGTGTACCTTGAGCCAGGAAGTCTGCTCCGCCCAACTTTTTAGCTTCAGCCTCAAATAGCTCAATAAATAATCGCCCAATTATCTTGCGTTTAGTTTCAGGATCAGCCTCACCCTCTAGTTCAGAAATAAAGGTTTCTGATGCATCGCAGTGGAGAAGCTTTAAATCGGGATAATGCTGACTAAACATATCAACAACATCTTTGGCTTCATTCTTGCGCATTAGGCCATGATCAACCAAGATGCATGTTAACTGCGAACCAATTGCCTCATGGATAAGCAAAGCAGCAACGGAAGAATCTACACCACCAGACAATGCGCAGATAACTTTTTTATCACCAACTTGTTCGCGAATCGCCGTAACCGCGCGATCCCGATATGCAGACATATTCCAATCGCCTTGAAGACCCGCAATATTTAAAACAAAATTAGCCAGTAGTTTCCCACCATCTGGTGTGTGCACGACCTCTGGGTGAAACATTGTCGTATAATATTTACGCTCTTCATTAACTGCAATTGCACAAGGCGCATTCGGTGAAGTCGCAACAACCTCGAAGCCTTCCGGTAGTTCCGTTACTCTATCACCGTGGCTCATCCAGACGGGATATTGCTCGCCAACATTCCAGATACCTTCAAATAATGGACTAGGTTTCAAAATCTCAATATCAGCCCGTCCAAATTCTCGATGGTGACCACCTTCAACCTTGCCGCCTAGTTGTGCACATAAAGTCTGTTGTCCATAGCAGATCGCAAGAATTGGAAGACCTGAATCAAAAACCGCCTGCGGTGCACGCGGCGAATTTTCCTCTGGAACAGACGCTGGTCCGCCGGAGAATATAATCGCGCCTGGCTTTATTCGTTTAAAGCCTTCATCTGCTGACTGGAAAGGAACTATTTCGCAGTAAACACCTGTTTCTCGCACACGACGTGCGATCAACTGAGTTACCTGCGAACCGAAATCAATGATTAAAACACTGTTTGAAGAAGAAGAATTATCGCTCATAAAACGGAGATACGAGAATAGCGAGTTAAGCGCAAGTACCCTTCACACCATATATGGTATCTTCAACGTGATTTATGCAATTTGATGCGTCTAAAAGCGATCCATAACCTGAATGGCAGCAGGGCCCAAAACAACACCGAAAAGTACAGGCAAAAAGAATAAGATCATCGGCACGGTAAGTTTTGGTGGAAGGGCGGCAGCTTTTTCCTCAGCACGCGCCATTCTCATATCTCTACTTTCCTGTGCCAAGACACGCAGAGCCTGTGCAACTGGTGTACCATATTTCTCAGACTGTATAAGTGATTGGCAAACCGCTTGAACAATATCTAGATCAGTTCGTCTTCCAAGATTTTCAAACGCTACACGCCGATCCTGAAGATACGAGAGTTCTGCTGTTGTTAAAACAAATTCTTCAGCCAGCTCTGGCGATTGTTCAGCAATTTCCTGTGCTGCCCGCTTCATCGCATGCTCAATAGAGACACCAGATTCTACGCAAATCAACATCAGATCGAGCGAATCCGGCCACGCTTTTTGAATGGACGTTTTACGCTTACCAATTTGATTGCTTATAAATATCACTGGCAGGTAAAAACCTAGATAAGTACAGACTATGACGACAAAGATTTTTATTCCGGTAGTCTGTTCCGGGATTCCATCAAGCACAAACACGTAGGTTAAGCTTAGAATTAAGAACACAATCGGAAAAATAACACGAGCTGCAAGAAAAAGATTTAGAGCATTTTGGGTTCTGTATCCCGCTGAATGCAATTTTCTAGTGGTATTTTCATCTGCGAGAGCTTTACGCAAATTTAATTGATCAACAAGACGTCCAGCCGACTTATTATTTTCTTTCCGTAACGCCACCTTCTGATTCTTTGCAGCATTTTCTGATTGCATGCGTGCACGCTCGCGCGCACGGATCTCATCTCGCTCCAATGCGACAGATTTCATACGTGCGGCGGTATCGCTTTTTTCAAGAAACGGCATTGCCAAAGTCACACAGGTCGCAAAAACTGCGACCGCGACAAGCAGCGGAATCAGGAATTGAGGGTCGGTAAGAGTTGCAATCATTTTGTTACTTTCAAAACCTAAACTTCAAAATCAATCATCTTGCGCATAACCAACACGCCGATTGTCATCCAAACCAACGACACACCCATAATTAGGTGTCCGCGTTGGTCAGTAAACAAAATCATAATGTAATCACGTGAAGAAAGAAAAACCAGAAAACCAACAATAAATGGCAGAGCACCGATAATAACCGCGGATGCTTTTGCCTCCATCGGCAACGCTTTTACTTTAGCGTTCAACGTTTTTCGTGCGCGCAGAACGCTCGATAAATTGTCAAGAGCCTCAGATACGTTGCCGCCGGCCTGTGCTTGAATATTAATAACAACAGCAAAAAAATTCACCTCTGGCACCGGAATGCGTTCATACATTCTACTGCAGGCKTCTGGAACACTCATCCCAACCTGTTGCGCTTCAACAATCTTTAAAAACTCAGATTTCACAGGCTCAGCGGCCTCAGAGGAAATCAATCTGATTGCGTCATTGAGAGGAAGACCGGACTTGATGGACCGGACCATTACATCTAGCGAATTCGGTAGTTCTTCCAAAAATGCTTTAAATCTTCGCTTTCGCAAAAAAGAAACGATCCAAAGCGGAACTCCGGCTGCAGATACGAATAAAACCCCCATTGATACGAGTGGGTTTTGACTTAGAAAGTATGTAACCYGTCTCTTATACAC